>CAMDOT010000135.1 GCA_945903635.1 Rhizobium sp. Q54
GTCGAGGGACTCAACAACAAGATCCGCGTCCTGCAGCGACGAGCCTACGGATTGCGTAACGAAGAATATCTCCGTCTCAAGGTCCTCACCTGCATGCTGCCCGCCCTATGATCCCCCAAAATCACCCACTCGATTCCCGGAAGAGCCACATAACTTAACACATACGCCGGGCACACTCGGCCCGCTCAGACCGTATCATCGGAACACTCCACATTTCGGTGAGGTATTCGATGTCCTACCGTTTCCTGCTTCTGGCCACGGCCGCAGGCCTTGCTTTCGCAAGTCCTGCCTTCGCCCTCGACAGCGACAGCGACTTCGACATGCTCGAGATCGCCCAGGCTGCCCCGCCGGTCGCCGCCGCCACGGGCCGCAGCTTCTCGCCCAAGAACATGTGCCTGGACCTGGTCGCGCGCCGCATCGGCAACCGCGCCTACGTCAAAGCCCGGCTCGAACTGAAGCCGGACCAGATGACCGCCTGGAACGCCTTCGAGAAAGCCTCCGACGAGGCCAGCACCAAGGCGAGCGCCCGTTGCGCGACCCTGCCGGCGGAAATGAAGGAGCGTCCCAACTACGTCGATCGCCTGTCGATGGAAGAGGACGCGATGAAGGCCCGCGTCGCTTCGATCGAAACGGTGAAGCCCACGCTCGTGGCACTCTATGGCGTGCTGTCGCCGGAGCAGAAGGCCATCCTCGACCGGCCGCGCGGCCTGCCGGCAGGCGGCCATGGTCATCACATGCGCGGCCACGGCCCGCGCTGAGGCGCCTTTACCAGTCGCTCGAGCGGACGATCTTCATCAGGTCGTCCGCCATGGTGAGCGCGGTCAGGACGCCGGTCTTGGGATTGTCCGGCATGGCGCGGCCGAGGCGGTGCATCGTCATCTCGCCCGAGTCGCTCGTCACTTCCAGGCGGCTCGCATTGGTGCCGGGCGGCAGGGTGGGATCGGCCACCAGCTCGATCTCGGTGCGCTTCAGTCCGGCGCCGCAGAGCGCCACCGTCACGGCGAGATTGGCGTTCTTCGGATAGAGCCGGCCGGCGTCGGCCGGACTGCCGCGGAAGATCACCGTCGGCTCCTTGATCGACGGCAGGTCGAACTCGGTCTCGGCCGGCGTGCCGGTCCAGGCATGCGGCGGCTTGATCGAGGTGTATTTGACGCGTTCGAGCTTGCCCAGGCGCATGGCAAGCAGCCCGTCGAGCCCCGCGATCGCACCCGACGGCAGCCGCAGCCGCGCGCCGCTCTTCTCCGCCGCCTTGAGGTGCGTCTTCCAGAGCTTGGGATCGCCGTAGGCGCCGGTGGCGATCACCATGAAATCGAAGCCCTTGTTGAGGATCGTCTCGCCCCAGTCGCGCACCGCCTGCTGGCTCGCCGCCTCGACCACGACATCGGGCTTGAGTTTCAGCAGCGCCTTCAGCGTCTCGACGACGACCGCCTTGCTGCCGAGCTTTTTCTGCACCGCCTTGGCGCGGCCCTTCCGGACCAGGACGCCGACAATGTCGATTGCGGGCTTCTTCACACGGAAGACGTCGAACAGCATCTGGCTGATGGCGCCATAGCCGATCAGTGCGATTTTCAGCCGCTTTTTCTTCGCCATGTGATCTCCTCGAGGCCCCCGTTTGGCTCCGACTATAGCGACGCGGGCAGGCCCTTACGACCACGGCCGAAACCGACCGGCCGGACCGTTGACCTTCCCGGTGATTGACGGCAGGTTGTTTCGTGCAGCGAGACTGCGATCGGGAGGCTTTGATCGAGTAAGCGTTCAACCACATAGCCAACTTCGGCCCAAACCAAAAAAATCTGGGAGGCGACGTCATGACCGACGATGCGCACAACAAGGGTTCCGACAGTACACGGCGTAGTTTCCTCAAGGCGAGCACAGCCCTAGCGGGCGCCGCGCTCGCCGGCGTACCCGGTTTGGCCGACGCACAGTCGCCACCGAAGAAACACCCCAAGCGGGGCGGCACGCTGCGCTTCGGCACGCGTGACGATTCGATCGCGCTCGATACCCATCGCAACATCATCTATTTCGTCTCACATCCGCTGACCGGCATCACCGGCGGGCTGGTCGATTTCGACGACAAGATGCAGCCCAAGCCTGCCGTCGCCGAATCGTGGGACGCCTCGTCCGACCTCATGACCTGGACGTTCAAGCTTCGGCGCGGTGCGGAGTATCACAACGGCCAGACCATCGATGCCGAATCGGTCAAGTGGAACATCGAGCGCATCAAGGATCCCAAGATCAGCCACGCCTTCACGCGATCGGTCCTGTCCGACGTCGAGCGCGTCACGGTGGACGACAAGCACACCATCCGATTCCACCTCAAGGAGCCGCACGCGGCGCTCGACATCAACCTCATCTACTACCCGGTGAACCTGATGGCGCCGGGCGCGGTCGACACGGTCGACACGCATCCGGTCAACTGCGGCCCGTTCAAATTCAAGTCGTGGCGGCGCCTCGACGTCTGCGAGCTGGTCCGCTTCGAGAACTTCTGGGAGACCGACTCGGAGGGCAACTCTCTACCCTATCTCGATGGACTGATCGGACGGCCGAAGAAGGAGGACCGCGTCCGCCTGACGGCGCTGCGCACGGGCGAACTCGACCTCATCGACAACGTCGCCTATGCCGATGCACCGGCCTTCAAGAAGGACCACGGCAGGACCTTCGACACCTGGGATGTGCCCCAGGTCGGCACGGCAATGATGTTCTTCAACCTCAAGAACGGCCTCCTGTCAGAAAAGGACAATCCCGACGCCCACCTGCTGCGACAGGCGATCGCGCATGCCGTCGACCACGAGGGCATCCACCAGGCCGTGTTCAACGGCATCGGCGAGATCTCCAAGGGCTTCTACAGCTCGGCCAGCCCCTGGCACTCGAAAGACATCGAAGGATGGCCGAAGTTCGATCCCGACAAGGCCAAGGCGCTGCGCAAGAAGGCCAAGGGCGGCGACGAGAAGTTCATTATCATCGCCAACGACACCTTCCCCTACATGCAGCAGTCGGGCGAACTCGTGCATGCCATGCTGAAGGACGCTGGCTTCAACGCCGTGCTCGAGATCCTGCCGTCGCCGGTCATGCTCGAAAAGCAGAACAAGGGCGACTACAACATCGACTCGACGGCCAACTCCTTCCGCCTCGACCCGGACGGCTGGTATGGCCGCAACATCCTGTCGACCGCGCCCGAGAACCGCCGCCGCATCGGCTACAAGAACGAAAAAGCGGACCAGATCATCCTGGCCGCGCGCAAGGAACGCGACCCGGCCAAGCGCAGGCTGATGTACGCCGACGTCGAGACGCTGGTGAACCGCGACCTGCCGATGCTCTACACGCACTTCGTGCCGCTGTTGATGGCCGGTAACCGCGCCCGCGTGAAGAACTACGCAGTGTCCTACTCGGGACCCTGGAGTTACTCGGGCGCCGGCATGCGACGTACCTGGATCGAAGGCTGAGGCGGGGCGGGCGATGCTAGCCTATACGCTGCGCCGCATCGCCCAGCTCGTCCCCGTCCTGCTCGTGTTGAGCGTGGCGGTATTCGCCTTCGTCGAGGCGCTGCCGGGCTCCATCGTCGACACGCTGGTCGGCACCGAGGGCGGCGACATCGAGGAAGCGCGCGCCATCCTCACCAAGGAGTATGGCCTCGACCGTCCGGTCCATGAGCGCTACGTGCTGTGGCTCGGACGCGCGCTGCAGGGCGATTTCGGCAAGTCGCTGGTCACGCGGCGGCCGATCTCGACCGAGCTGCTGAGCCGCATCCCGGCCACGGTCTACCTGGCCTCGGTCGGGATCGTGCTGTCGATGATGATCGCGATACCGCTCGGCACGCTCGCGGCAGTGCGGCGCAACTCGGCGATCGACTACACCGCGCAGGTGACGTCGCTCGCCGGCATCTCGATCCCGGAGTTCTGGTTCGCGATCCTTTGCGTGCTGCTGTTCTCGCTGTATCTCGGCTGGCTTCCGTCCTCAGGCTATGTCAGCCCGTTCGAGGATTTCTGGGGCAGCCTGCAGTTCCTGATCCTTCCGGCGGCAGCCATCGGCTTCCGGCAGGCGGCGTTCACGACGCGGCTGACGCGGTCTTCCATGCTCGACGAGCTCAGCAAGGAGTACGTCGACACCGCGCGCTCGCTCGGCCACAGCGAGCGCAAGGTGATTTTCAAGTATACGCTGCGCAACGCCATGATCCCGACCATCACCATCTCGGGCCTGCAGCTCGCCAACCTGCTCGGCGGCACGGTGGTGCTGGAGTCGATCTTCGCCTGGCCGGGCATCGGCCGGGCGATCTTCGAGGCGATCCTGCAGCGCGACTATCCTCTGATCCAGGCGGGCGTGCTCATCCTGGGCTTCATCGTCGTCGTCATGAACCTGCTGGTCGACCTGACCTACAGGCTGCTCAATCCGCGCGTCAAATTCGCCTAGGGGACCGGCCATGTCCGAACTGGAAGCCGACAAGCTGGTCGATGGCACGCTGGCCTGGCGCGCACCGCCGGCGCCGCTGCGGAGCAGACGACTCGCCACCGCGCTCTCGAACGCCTGGCACGAACTGCGCAAGAGCCGTACCGCGTCGATCGGCGCGGTCATGCTGGTGCTGCTGTTCGGCGCTTGCATCGGGACGCCGTGGCTCGCTACGCACGATCCAATCAAGCAGAACTACCGCGAGCGCCTGCAGCCGCCCTCCGAGAAGCACCTGCTGGGAACCGACCGCCTGGGTCGCGACATCTACTCGCGGCTGCTCTATGGCGGGAGGCGGCTGGTGACCATCGCCGTCGTGGCGGTCGCGCTCTCACTGGTGGTGGGCGTGCCATTCGGCGTGCTGACCGGCTACTTCGGCGGGCTCGCCGACACCATAGGCATGCGCATCGTCGACGGGCTGCTCGCTTTCCCGGGGTTGCTGCTTTATCTCCTGTTCGTGACGGTCGCCCAGGCTTGGAAACTCGAGGGAGTGATGATCGACTTCGTGCTGGTGAGTGCGCTTGCTCTTGCCGGCATGCCTGAGAAAGCGCGGCTCGCGCGAGGCTCGGTGCTGGCCGAGAAGCAGAAGGAGTACGTCGAGGCGTCCCGTGCGGTGGGCGATTCCTCGATCAGCATCGCGCTGAGCCAGATCCTGCCCAACATCATCTCGCCGCTGATCGTGACCTCCACGGTGCGGCTGGGCCTCGTTATCCTGATCGTGGCGGCGCTGTCGTTCCTCGGGCTCGGTACGCCGCCGCCGACGCCGGACTGGGGCTCCGACCTCAGCGCCGCACGCGACTACATGGAGACCCATCCGCTGATCGCCGCCTTCCCGGGACTCGCCATCTGCTACACGGTGCTGGCCTTCAACCTGTTCGGCGACGGCCTGCGCGACATCCTCGACCCGCGGATGGCGGAGCGGTGATCGTCACAAATTGTGGCAGGCGACCTGTCGGCCGCCGCCGACGTCGACCAGCTGCGGCTCGACCTCGGCGCACACCGGCAACTCGCGCGGACAACGCCCGCACAGCCGGCAGCCGGGCGGCGGGTCGATTGGGGTCGAGACCTCCCCCTTGAGCGTCAGCCGGGGCGGCGGCTTGTCGGGATCGGCCTCGGGTACGGCCGCCAGCAGCGCCTTGGTGTAGGGATGCAGCGGCTTGTCGAACAGCGCGCTCGCCGGCGCAGTCTCGACGATCTTGCCGACGTACATCACCGCCACCCGGTCGCTGATATGGCGGATGACGCTGAGGTCGTGGGCGATGAAGAGGTAGGTGAGCCCGAACTCCTCCTGGAGGTCGCGGAACAGGTTCAGGATCTGCGCCTGGATCGAGACGTCGAGCGCCGACACCGGCTCGTCGCCGATCACCAGCTCGGGCTCGACCGAGAGCGCGCGGGCGATGGCGATGCGCTGGCGCTGGCCGCCCGAGAACTCGTGCGGATAGCGGTCGATGTGCTCGACGCTCAGCCCGACGCGGTGCAGCAGGTGCAGCACGCGCTCGCGCTTCTCGTTCCAGCTGCGCGCCAGGCCGTGGATCTCCATTGGCCGGCTGAGAATATGCATGATCGTCTTGCGCGGATTGAGCGAACTGTAGGGATCCTGGAACACCAGCTGAATGTCCTTGCGCGTCTCCTTCATCCGCCGCGGCGAGAACGCCAGCAGGTCCTCGTTCTTCAACCTCACTTGTCCGGCGGTGGGCTCGATCAGCCGCGTCACCAGCCGCGCCGTCGTCGACTTGCCGCAGCCGCTTTCGCCCACCAGGCCCAGCGTCTCGCCGCGGCGGATGTGGAAGTCGATGCCATCGACCGCCGTCAGCACCTGGGCCTTCTCGCCGGCCAGCTTCGAATAGATGTCGCCATGCAGCGTGAAATGCTTGGTGAGTCCCCTCACCTCCAACAGCATGTCGTCGGTCGCACCTTGCGCCGTCATGCGGCGGCCCCCTGATCGTGCAGATGGCACGCCGCATGATGGCCCGGCGCCACTTCCTTGAGCTTGGGCACTTCGCGGCGGCAGACGTCCATCGCGTGCGCGCATCTGGGATGGAATTTGCAGCCCGACGGTGGCTCCATCATGTTGCAGACAGATCCGGCGATCGGGGTCAGGTGCCGCGCCTGGATGTCGAGGCGCGGGATCGAGTTCAGCAGTCCCACGGTGTACGGATGCTGCGGGTTGGCGAAGATTTCGCGCTTCTCGCCGAGTTCGACCATGTGCGAGGCATACATCACGCCGATCTTGTCGCAGGAGTGAGCGACGACGCCGAGATTGTGGGTGATGAACAACAACGACATCCCGAGCCGCTCGATCATGCCGGTGATCAGTTCCAGGATGGTAGCCTGGATGGTGACGTCGAGCGCCGTGGTCGGCTCGTCGGCGATGAGGAAGCCCGGATTGCAGCTCAAGGCCATCGCCAGCATCACGCGCTGGCGCATGCCGCCGGAGAACTCATGGACGTAGCTGTCGAGCCGCTTCTGCGGCGACGGGATGCCGACCAGGGACAACAGCTCGACCACGCGCTCGCGTGCCTCCCGCCGCGACAGGCCAAGGTTTGTCCGCAGCGCATCGGATATCTGCTCGCACACGGTGAACACCGGGTTGAGCGCGCTCATCGGTTCCTGGAACACCATCGCGATATGGCGGCCGCGCAGCGCGCGCATCTCGGCATCGCTCTTGTCGAGGACGTTGCTACCGCCGAACAGGATGCGGCCGCGCTGGATCTCGCCGGGCGGATTGGGGATCAGCCGCATGATCGCCCGCGCCGTCACCGACTTGCCCGAGCCCGATTCGCCCACGAGCCCGAAGGTCTCGCCGCGGGCGATGGCAAAGGACACGCCGTTCACGGCCGTGAGATCGCCCCGCCTAAGGCGAAAGCGCACGGTCAGGTCGTCAAGCTCGAGTACCGTTTCGGGCACCGTCTCGGGCATGATGCGTCACTTTCGTCGCGGTTATTGTCCGGCACACCCCTCGCAATGGGCGGGCGGCAGGCCGGTTTATTCAGTACGCGCGAATGACAGCTACTCTGTTTTCTTCCCTGTTGGCTCCGAGCCTAGGGGAGGCCGGCAGGCGGGGCAACCCGCTACAAAGCGCGGTTTTGGTGGGATGTGACCACCCTCGCGGCCCTGCTGCGACCATACTTGCGACCCCGGTGGGCCACGGCTATAACCGCGCCTCGCCAGCGGGCCGGAGTCCGTAAACCTGACGGAGCGTAGCTCAGCCTGGTAGAGCACTAGCTTCGGGAGCTAGGGGCCGGAGGTTCGAATCCTCTCGCTCCGACCATTTGGCGAAAGAACGGCGCGCAGCGATGCGCGCCGTTTTTCGTTCAGCCGACCTCGGTCAGCCTATGAGCGGGAAGTGGCAGGCCACCTCGCGGCCGGCCGCGATCTCGCGCAGCGGCGGCACCTCGGCGGCGCAGCGCGCCTCGGCATGCGGGCAACGGGTGCGGAAGCGGCAGCCCGAGGGCGGATCGAGCGGCGACGGCGGGTCGCCGGGCCTGAGCTTGGTGTCGCCCAGCGGGATGTCGGGATCTGGTACCGGGATCGCCGCCATCAGCGCGGCGGTATAGGGATGCGCGGGTGTGGCGAACAGGGATGCCGAATCGGCAACCTCGCACAGCCTGCCGAGGTACATCACCGCCACGCGGTCGGACACCGACTTCACCACCGCGAGGTCGTGGGCGATGAACAGCAGCGTCAGTCCAAAGCGCGCCTTCATGTCCTCGAGCAGGTTGAGGATCTGGGCGCGGATCGAGACGTCGAGCGCCGAGACCGGCTCGTCGCAGACGATCAGCTTGGGTTCGAGCACCAGCGCGCGCGCGATGGCGATGCGCTGGCACTGGCCGCCGGAGAATTCGTGCGGCCGGCGGGTCCACACCACATCGGGGTCGAGGCCGACCGCCTCCATGACGGCGCGCACGCGGCGGGTGCGCTCGGCCGGATCGCGCACGCCCGACACGACCAGCGGCTCGGCCACGATCTCGGCGACGCGGCGGCGCGGATTGAGCGAAGCGATCGGGTCCTGGAAGATCATCTGCAGGCGCGGCCGGACGGCGCGCAGCGCCTCGCCGCGCATCTGCGTCAGCTCGTTGCCGTCGAACAGCACGCTGCCGGCCTTGGGCGGCGGCAATTGCAGCAGCGCCCGCGCCAGCGACGACTTGCCCGAACCCGATTCGCCCACCAGCCCCAGCGTCTCGCCCTTGCGAACCGCGAGCGTGACGTCGCTCACGGCATGGACATGCCGGCCACCGCCCACCGGGTATTCGACGTTGAGGTCGGTCATGCGCAAGAGGTCGCTCATGCGCCGGCCCCTCCGCTGGTGCCCAGCGGGTTGAAGCAGGCAAAGCCGCGGCCGCCTTCGCGGCTCAGCACTGGCTCCTCGGCCTCGCAGCGCCCGCTGCGGTAGGTGCAGCGGGGCGCAAAGGAACAGCCCGTGCCGCGCCGCGCCAGGTCGGGCGGCCGGCCGGGAATGGCGGAGAGCCTTGTGTGGGTGGGATCGGTCAGCCGCGGCAGCGAGCGCAGCAGCGCCTCGGTGTAGGGCATGCGCGGCCCGCGGAAGATCTCGCGTGTCGTCGCCATTTCCACGGCGCGGCCGGCATACATCACCATGATGTCGTCGGCGCGGCCGGCGGCGACGCCGAGATCGTGGGTGATCAGGATCATCGCCATGCCGCGCTCGCGCTGCTCGCGCTGCAGCAGGTCGAGGATCTGGCGCTGCACGGTGACGTCGAGCGCCGTCGTCGGCTCGTCGGCGATCAGCAGCTTGGGTTCGCAGGCGATGGCGATGGCGATGGCCACGCGCTGGCGCATGCCGCCCGACAATTCGTGGGGATACTGGCTGGCCCGCCGCTCCGGCTCGGGAATGCCGACCTCGACCAGCAGCTCGACGGCCCGCCGTGCCGCGGCGGCGGAGTCGAGCCCACGGTTGAGCCTCAGACCCTCGCCGATCTGCCGGCCGATCTTCATCACCGGATTGAGCGATGTCATCGGGTCCTGGAAGACGATGCCGATGTCGCGACCGAGCAGGTGGCGAAAACTTGCAGCGGACAGGCCGCGCAGATCCTGGCCGTCGAGCCGCACCTCGCCGCCGACGATCGCGCCGGAGCCGGTGCCCACCAGCCCGATCAGCGAGCGCACCAGCACCGACTTGCCCGACCCCGACTCGCCCACGATGCCCAGCGTGCGGCCGGCCTGGAGGTCGAACGACACGCCATCGACGGCGCGCAGCAGGCCACGCACCGTGCCAAAGCCCACGCGTGCGTCACGTACAGACAGGAGCGGCCCACCGCTCACAGCCCCGCTCACGATTGAGCCCTCATAGGGCAGACCTGCGCGGATCGACCAGGTTGCGCACCATGTCACCCAGGAAATTGAGCGACAGCACGGTGAGGAACATCACCGCCGCCGGGATCAGGGCGGTGTGCGGCGCCACGTCGAGCGCCTCGCGGCCATCGGCGATCATGCCGCCCCAGCTCGGCTGCGGCGCCGGGATGCCGAGGCCGAGGAACGACAGCGCGCCTTCGGCGACGATGATCACGCTGACGGCGACCAGCCAGAAGGCGAACATCGCCGGCAGCACGTTGGGCAGGATCTCACGCGTCAGGATGCGCCAATTGCTGGCGCCGATGGTGCGGGCAGCCAGCACGAAGTCGCGGTTGGCCCAGGCCAGCGTATTGGCGCGCGACACCCGCGCCGCGGCGGGGATCGACAGGATACCGAGCGCCAGGGTGACGTTGAACAGACTCTGGCCCAGGTAGGCCACGAAGGTGAGCGCCAGCACCAGCGTCGGAAAGGCCAGCAGGATGTCGATGAAGCCCACGGCCAGCAGGTCGACCTTGCCGCGGAAATACCCGGCGCTCATGCCGATCGCGCCGCCGATCAGGAAGCCGAAGAACGGTGCGCAGATACCGACGATCAGCGAGGTGCGGCCGCCATAGATGATGCGGGACAGCATGTCGCGCCCGAGATTATCGGTGCCCAGCAGGAATTCGGCGGAGGGCGGCTTGCGCCGCAGGATCAGCTCCTGCGCCGCCGGATCGGGCAGCCCGATCCAGTCGGCGGTGATCGCCAGGAAAACCACCAGCGCCACCCAGGCAAGCGGCAGCGCGAGCGCCCAGCTCAATGGCCGCCCGCGCCGTGCGACAATTGCCGGCTCAGCTGCGGAAGCGGACATGACGGACCCTCGGGTCGAGCACGGCGTAGAGCATGTCGACCAGGAAATTGACGAGCACGAAGCCCGCGGCGATGAACGACACCGTGCCCTGCACCAGGATCAGGTCGCGATTGAAGATGCCGCCGAGCAGCAGACGGCCGACGCCGGGCAGCGCGAAGATCTGCTCGACGATCACCGCGCCGCCGATCAGTCCGCCGATATTGAGCCCGACCACGGTGATCAGTGTGAACGACGAGGGGCGCAGCGCATGCTGCAGCAGCACCCGCCACGGCGGCAGCCCCTTGGCGCGCGCGAGCAGGATGAAATCCTCCTTGAGCGTGGTCAGCAGATCGGAGCGCAGCACCCGCATCAGCACGGTCCACTCGATCAGGCCGAGCGACAGCGCCGGCAGGATCATCGATTCGAAGTTGGCCCACAGGCCTTCGGACATCGGCGAAAAGCCGGTCGCCGGCAGCAGATCGAGGGTCACCGAGAACAGGTAGATCAGCAGGATGCCCAGCATGAAGCTGGGGGTCGCGAGAAAGCCGAACGCCGCCGACGCCGACAGCCGGTCGAACAATCCGCCCGGCCGGCGCACCGACAACAGCGCCGCCGGCACGGCGACGCCCAGCGCGATGACCTGGGCCATGACCATGAGCTGGAGCGACACCGGCAGCCGATCGGCGATCGCCTGCGCCACCGGCTCGCCGCTGCGGTGGGACCGGCCGAGATCGCCCGACAGGGCCGAGCCCAGCCAGTCGAAGTAGCGCACCAGCATCGGCCGATCGAGGCCGAGGTCGGCGCGCAGGCCGGCAAGATCTTCCGGCGTGGCGAGGCCGCCGAGAATGGCGGTCGCCACGTCGCCGGGCAGGATGTTGACGATCAGGAAGGTGAGCAGCGTGACACAGAACAACACGACTATCAGCCGCAACGCCTGGCGCGCCAGCCAATGCATGAAGCCGCCCTAGGTCACGCTACCCGACGCGGCGCGCTATTTCGCCAGCCACGCCGCCTCGACCTGCACCGCACCGCCGCGCAGGGCCGGAATGCCGCGCACGTTGGCCCGGGTGATGGCGAAGTCGATGTTGCTGCCGGTCCACAGCCACACGACGTCGTCGTTCAGGATCTTGATCAGGTCGCAGTAGGCGGCCTTGCGCTTGTTCTCGTCGAGGCTGGTGCGGCCGATCAGCAGAAGCCGGTCGACTTCGGCATTGTTGTAGCCGGAGAAGTTGATCGGGCTCTTGGAGTGGAAGTTGGCGAACATCTGCGGGTCGACGTCGGCCAGGTCGATGATGCGCCAGCCCGAGACCAGGAAGTCGCGGCTCAGCGTCTCCTTGACGAGCTGGGTCTGGTCGACCGGCTTGATCTCGACGTCGATGCCGATCTTCTTCATGTCAGCCTGGAAGACTTGTGCGCCCTCACGGCCGCGCGGCGTCGCCGTCACGGTATGCACCAGCTTGACCGGCTTGCCGTAGTCGGCGAGCAGCTTCTTCGCCTTCTCCGGATTGTAGCCCAGCGCGCCATTGTCCTTGCACTCGATGCCGGACGTCGGGCCGTACGGATCGTCGTAGACCGGACGCAGGCCTTGGCTCAGCACTTCGGCGTTGGCCTTGCGGTTGAGGCCCATCGAGATGGCCTGGCGCACGCGCTTGTCGTTGAGCGGCTCCTTGACGGTATTGAGCGGGATGACCAGCGCGCCGCTGCCAACCCAGGTCAGGACGTGCAGGTTCTTGTCCTTCTTGGCCTTGACGATGTTCTCGGCGCGATCCTCCCAGATCACCTGGACGTCACCTTTCACGAGGCTGGCGTAGCGGGCGTCCGAATCGGGCAGCGGCCGCACAATCACGCGGTCGAGGTAGGGCTTGCCCTTGTCCCAGTAGTCGGGGTTGCGATCGGCGATCAGCCGGTCGGCGGCGCGCCATTCCTTGAACACGAATGGGCCGGTCCCGATCGGATTGCGGTTGTAGTCGGCACCCTTCTCGAGTGCCTGCTTCACCGGGATGATCAGCGTCGTGACGGTGGGCTGCGCCAGCGTCTTGGGCAGAGCGGCGTTGGGGCCGCGCATCTTGAACACCGCGGTCAGCTCGTCGGGCGCCTCGACCTTCTCGATGGCGAGGTAGGCGCGACCGGCAAAGCGGTTTGCCGGATCGAGCAGGCGGTTGAAGTGGTCGGCCACCGCCTGTGCGGTGAACGGCGTGCCGTCGTGCCACTTGACGCCGGGCCGGATCTTGGCGGCCCAGACGCTGCCGTCCTCGTTGGGCGTCATCGATAGGGCCAGCGCCGGCAGGAGGTTGCCCTTGTCGTCGAGCCGCATCAGCGTCTCGTAGAACAGCGAGGCAGCCGTCACCGTCGAATTGGAATAGACACCGGCCTTGACCGGGTCGAAGCCTTCGAAGTCGCTTTCGACCCCGATGGTCAGGGTCCCACCACGCACCGGCGCGGGAGCCTGTGCCTGTGCCTGTGCCTGTGCCTGTGCCTGTGCAAGGGCCGGCGCGGCGGCAAAGCCGGCGGCCAGCGCCACCATCAATCCCAATCTGCGGGAAATCACACCCATCGCTTCCTCCCTAACTCGCGCCGTTTGCCGGCATCGCTTACTGGGCAGGACAATAGCGTGACGACCGGCCACCGCCTAGAAGGGATTGAGCAGGCGCGATCGGTTCGGTTGCCGGAGAAAAGCGCGCTACATGCAATAGGCTTGGGCGGCGACCACCGCGTTCAGGCCCTGCATCTCGTTCTGATTGAGGGTCTTGGGATCGAGCAGGTTGCCGCTGACGCTCACCGAGGCGTTCGACTTCCGCAGCCCGACGATGGCATTGGACCGCTGGTCGGCCGGAATCCGGGCCGACATGCAGGAGCACATCTTCTCCGAGGCGGTGACCATGCATTCCTTCATGAACTCGTCGGTCTGCGCGACGGCCGGCAGACCCAAGGCCAGCCCGGCGACGACCAGAAACACCATCCGCATCGGCTACTCCCTGCAAATGCCACCTTCAACGGCGGCGGCCCGAGAATACCGCGTCGCCCCGCGATTGCCTATTCCGCCTGAATGCCGGCCTTCTCGACGATCGGCCGCCACAGCTCGATCTGGGACGCCAGTTTCCGGCGGTGTGCCTCGGGTGTCGCCTGCTCGAGCGGCAGCAGGTAGGTCTCGATCTTGTCGAGTTGGACGGCCACTGTCTCGTCCTGCACCACCGAACGCAGGGCCTTGTTCAGGATTTCAATGATCGGCTGCGGCATGCCCTTGGGAGCATAGAGGCCGTACCACACGCCGATGTCGAGGCTGGGCATGCCCACCTCTGCCGCGGTCGGCACGTCGGGCAGCGACGCCATGCGCTTGGGTGCGGTCAGTACATAGGCACGCAGATCGCCACTGCGGATCATGCTGGAGGTGGTCGTCGGCAGATCGCAGATAAGATCGACCTGACCCGAGCGCACGTCGATGAGGGCCGGCCCCGCGCCCTTGTACTGCACCATGGTAAGGGGCACGCCGAGAGCTTCCTGGAACAGCATGCCGCAGAGATGCGTGGCACTGCCCATGCCCGACGACGCCATGGTGACCTTCTCACGATTGGCCTTCACGTAAGCCACCAGCTCGGCAAAGTTTTTCGGCGCGAAATCCTTGCGCGCCAGCATCACCATCGGCGCCTCGGCAAACAGGCCAATGGTTTCGTAGGCGGCCCGCGGATCGAAATTGAGCTTCTTGTAGAGCAAGGGGATGGTCGACATGCCGATGTGGTTCACCAGCAGCGTATAGCCGTCGGGCTTGGCCTTGGCCGTCTGCATCGAGCCGACCGCGCCGCCGGCGCCGCTGACGTTCTGCACGACCACGGTTTCCTTGAGTCGCGTACGTAGCGCCTCGGTAAGTAAACGGGGGAGGAAGTCGCTGCCGCCTCCCGGCGGATAGGGCGTGACGAGGGTGATGGCGCGGTTGGGATAGGCCTCCTGGGCCAGCGCCGGCAGGCCCGCGAGCATGCACTGCACAACAAGAAAAGCGCCAGTTTGCGCTTCCTCCGAACGGTAATGCTGGCTCCAATTGCGGCTCTTTACCAGCGCCGCTGCAGGCGTAGACTTGGCCTCATGAAAATCGACCGGCCCCATCCCAAGATTGGCGCCATCGCGACCGACGTCGATGTTCGTGCCCTGTCCGACGCCGACTGGAAGTCACTCTACGGTGCCTGGCTCGACAGTGTTGTCCTGGTCGTTCGCGGCCAGACACTCACCATCGACGACTTCCTCGCCTACTCGCGCCGCTTCGGCCGGCTAAAACCGCATCGCGTGAAGAAGACGCGGCACGCCGAGTATCCCGAACTCACGGTGATGGGACTGGGCACGCGCAAGCCCGACGGCCAGGTCGACAAGACGATCTACGATCGCGGCGGCGGCTGGCACACCGATTCGCCCTGGGACACCGAGATCTGCAAGGGCACCCAGCTCTACGGCATCGCCATTCCGTCGAGCGGCGGCGACACGCTGTTCGCCAGCATGTACGAGGCCTACGAGACGCTGCCCGACGGCTTGAAGAAGCGCCTAGAAGGATTGAAGGCCGAGCATGCCTATGGCGGGCGCGGCCGCCGCGGCAACGACCTGCTGGATCCCGAGGACCGCAATCGTCCGCCGGCGGTCCATCCGATCGTCCGCACGCACGAGGAGACCGGCCGCAAGTCGCTCTATGCCAATCCCTACCACATCCTCGGTATCCAGGGCCTCGACCGCGCCGAAAGCGAAGCGCTGATCGGCGAACTCACCGATCACATGACCGCGACGACGGCGCAGTACCGGCACAAGTGGCAGGCGGGCGACATCGTGATCTGGGACAACCGCTGCGCGCTTCATTCGGCGACCGGCGGCTATCCGATCGAGGAGCAGCGCATCCACTGGCGCACGACCATCATGCAGGACGCGGCGGCACAGCAGCGCGCGGCCTAGCCGAACAGCCAGTTCCTGAGCAGTCCGAACATCCCCGTGGCGAACAGGATGGCGAGCGCCACGTTGCGGTAGATCCGCTCGCTGGCCAGGCCATGGAACAGCCGGCCGCCGGCCCAAGCGCCCAGCACCATGACCGGGAACAGCACGACGGCCCGGGCCAGCGCCTCCCAGCCGGCGACGCCGCTCGCAAGCACGATCACGATCAGCAGGAACTGTGTGAGGAAGTAATAGGTGACGATGTTGGCCCGGTTGACCTCGGGCCGGTCGTTGCCCGAGAGCAGATAGAGCAGCACCGGCGGACCGCCGACGCTGGTCGTGGCCATCATCGCGCCCGACATGGCGCCGACCGTCACCGTCGCCGTGAGGGAACGCCGACCGGTGTACTTCCAGCCGGTCCACATCAGCACGACGAAGGCCACGATGACGGCCGAAACAGCCGTCACGATGGTGTTCTTGTCGACGCTCGCCAACAGCCAGACACCGAGCGGCATGGCAGCGCAGGCAGCGATACTCATGGGCGTCAGGATCTTCCAGTCGGCGTGGCGGCGAACCTGCGGAAAGAGTTGCAGCGAGACCACCAGCTCGATGGCGACGACGGTCACCACCATGTCGGCCGAGCCGAACAGGATGGCGAAGATCGGCGCCATCAGCATGGCCGAGCCGAAGCCTGCGAAGCCGCGCATCAGGCCCGCCACCAGGGTGACGCCGATCGCCGTCCACAGGCCGACGCCTGCGAACAAGGTGGAGATGTAGGGGATCACGCGGAAAGCTTGGCGCGCACGAAGTCGATGCGGTCCTGGCCCCAGAACAGCTCGCCGTCGACGACGAAGGTCGGCACCGCGAACACGCCCTGCTTCTCGCCTTCGGCCTGGTGCGCCGCGAGTTCGCCCGGCCCCTCGCCCGCCACGAAAGCCTGGAAGCCCGCGGGATCGACACCCGACTCCTTCAGGAGCGCGTCGATCCCGCCGCGATCCTCGTAGTCGAGTTCGCGCTTGAAGAAGCGCGGGTAGGCGAGGTCGATTAGCGTGCGGCCCTTGCCACTCTTGTCGGCATAGAGCCAGGCAAGATGCACGAGCTTCTGATCGAAGATCCTCTTCGGGCCGAGCAAGGTGATGCCGCGCGGGCCGGCGAAGCGGCGGGCATCGGCATAGAGATATTTCACCTTGCGCAGGCCGTTCGCGACCGCCGCCGGATCGTTGAGATTGATGATGCCGCCGAGATTGAGCGAGAACGGCCGCAGCCGCAGCGTCGCGCCCAGTTCCTTTTCCAGCGCGTAGGCCGGATCCTTGGCGTGGAAGGAATAGGGACTCCTGAGGTCGAGCCAAAGATCGACCGTCCTGCTCATGCCCGCGCCTTCTCGCCGGTCTTGTCACGCAGCCGCCGCATGCCGCGCAGCCAGCGGTCGCGGTCGAGCTTGCGCGCCATGTAATCCTTCACCTCGGTATGCGTGTGGATCAGGAAGCGCTCCTCGGCCATCGCCTCGATCACCGTCTGCGCCACCGCGTCGGTGTTGAGCACGCCGTCGACCGAGGCCGCGGTGGCGCCGGCCATGCGCAGCATGTTGGTGTCGACCGCCTGAGGGCAAAGCACCGAGACCGCGATGCCGCGGTCGCCGTACTGGATGGAGAGATGCTCGGCCAGCGCGACGCCTGCATGCTTGGTGACGCCGTAAGGCGCCGATCCCATCGAGGCCAGCAGACCCGCCGCGCTCGCCGTGTTCAGCAGATAGCCCGACTTGCGCGCCAGCATGCCGGGCACCAGCGCGCGGGCGGCATAGACATGCGCCATCACATGGATCGC
>CAMDOT010000136.1 GCA_945903635.1 Rhizobium sp. Q54
CGCTCATGATCATGATGCGGGCCGGAGGCCCGCGGTCCGGAAGATCACGTCACTCTAAGGAAGCCGCTGCGCCGGCGCTGGGCGAAGAAGAGCAGGCCCAGCAGCATCAGGTTCAGGAGGTTGAACGCGAGGGCTGCCTGAAAGGCCGAGCGGTAGGACAGCGTCGCGTCGAAGATCGCGCCGCCCAGCCAGCCGCCCACGGCCATGCCCGCCATGGCGAACAGCATGACCACGCCCAGGCGCCAGCCGCCGATGGTGGGGCCGTAGAGGTAGCGCAGGATCAGCGCGTAGCCCTGCACGATGGCGATGTAGGGAATGCCGTGGATGACCGAGAGCGTGTAGATGCCCGACAGGCTCTCGACGTAGACGAACCCCAGCAGCGAGGCAATCTGGATCAGGGCGCAGAGCAGGCTCACCTTGATCGGGCCGATGTAGTCGGAGAGCCGGCCCATGGCGAAGGTCGCGGCCACCGCGGTCAGCAGGATCAGCGCGATCGCCTCGGAACCGCGCGCCGACGAGAAGCCGAGGTCGCCACAGAAGGCCACCATGTGCACGAACGGCACGGCCATGGCGGTGCAGCAGCAGAAGCCCGCCGCCGAGAGCACCACCATGATCGCGCGCGACGACATCGGCAGGGCCGAGTGATCCTCGGGCGGACGCGCCGCCTTGCTGCGCGCCATCGGCGAGGGCCTGATGTAGAAGGCGCAGAGGAAGATCAGCACGCCGGCCGTCACACCATAGATCACCAGCGTCTCGCGCCAGCCGACCTCGGGCACCAGCCAGCGGTAGACCTGCGGCCAGACGAAACCCGAGATCGCGGGACCCACCGATATGAGCGACACCGCCGTGCTGCGGCGGCGCTCGAACCAGCCCTGGATATTGTTCATGGCCGGCGTGAAGGTGGCGGAATTGCCGAGGAAGCCCAGCGGGATGGCATAGCCCAGGTAGAGCGCCAGGACGTCGCCGCTGCTGGCGAGCCACCCTCCGGCCAGGATCGAGACGCCGGCAATGAACAGCGGCACGCGCGGGCTGGTGCGGTCGGCCAGCCAACCCATGAAGACGCCGCCCACGCCCATCGCGAAGAAGCCCACCATGTAGGCGAACGACGGCACGGCGCGGCGGTCGCCGAACTCGGCGGCCATCTCCTTGAGTGCCACCACCGGCAGGTAGAGCGCGCCGCCACCCAACGTGATGCAGAACATCGAGACGAACGCCAGACGCCAGGCGTAGGCGCTGTCGACCCCGGCGGATCGCGATACCGCACTCGACATTGGCGTCACTCGCGCGCCAGCGCCGCCGCGGCTGCCTGCCCGACATTCAGCACCTGGTCGTCGTCCATCAGCACCGTCACCTTGCGCAGCTTGCCGGTGAAGGCGAACGGCGCCTCGTAGTGCGACACCGGGCTGGAACGGTCGCGGCCGATGTCGAGGCCCGACCATGAGATGAAGCTCACGAAGCCGTTCTGGACGTCGAAGCCGCCCACCGCTTCGCCGTCGATCAGCAAGGTGGCGAGGTTGCGGCCCTGGTTGCGCCGCATGCGCACACCCAGCCGCCGGTGGCCCGCCGGCACCGGCCGGTCGGAGACGATCAGGTGATGCTCGCCGCCGATGTTCATGTCGTAGGCGAGCTTTCCGTCCTTCATGTAGAGCGAATAGCCGGTGGTGGCGTCGCCATGAGCGATCAGCACGCCTTCCGTCATCGGCCCGTCGACATGGGCCTCGGCCTCGATCGTATAGGTGCGGTTGCGCACGTCGGGCGCCACGTCGGTCGGCACATGGCCCATGCCGGCGTGGAAGACAAAATGCTTGCGTGGCCCGTGGAAGCGTTTGGCGTTGTCGCCGAAGCGCTGCTGGAAGCGGTCGTCGAGCGGCAGCACCTTGTGCGCCTCGGCCTGGCGCCACCATTCCTCGATCATCGCTGCCAACCGCTCGGGCTCGCGCTCGGCGAGATCGTCGACCTCGTTGAAATCCTTGTCGAGGTGATAGAGCTCCCATTTGTCGTTGGCGAAGTCGCTGCCCGGCGGATGGAACGACACCGCCTTCCAGCCGCCCTGCACCAGGCCGCGATGGCCGAACATCTCGAAATACTGCGCCTTGGACTTCGACTTGGCGCGCTTGTTCTTGAGGCTCCTGGCAAAGCTGGTGCCCTCGAGCGGCATCTGCTTCACGCCGTTGATCGCCTTGGGCGGCTTTACGCCGACGACATCCAGCAACGTCGGCACGAGATCGCTGGCATGGCAGAACTGGTGGCGCAGCTCGCCGCGGGCGGCGATGCCCTTGCCCCACGCCATCACCAGCGGATCGCGGATGCCGCCGCCGTGCGTGTTCTGCTTATAACGCTTGAGCGGCGTGTTGGCGGCCATCGCCCAGCCCAGCGGGAAGTTGGAGTGCGTGTCGGGCCCGCCGATGTCTTCTATGCGGCCGATCTTCTCGTCGAGCGTCTCGCGGCGCAGGTTGTAGGGGCCCATGGCGTTGACCATGCCGAAGGGACCGCCCTCCTGGCTGGCGCCGTTGTCGGACATCACGATCACCAGCGTGTCGTCGAGCTGGCCGGAGGCCTCGAGGAACGCCATCAGCCGCGCAATATGCTGGTCGGCATGGTCGAGCATGGCGGCGTAGGCCGCCTGCAGGCGCGCGAACAAGCGCCGCTCGCCCTCGGCCACCTCCGCCCACGGCCGCACGACATCGTTCCGCGGCGGCAGGCGCGTGCCCTTGGGCACGATGCCCAACGCGATCTGCCGGGCGACCCGGCGCTCGCGCTCGGCGTCCCAGCCGTCGGCGAAGATCGCGTCGTACTTGGCCACCAGGTTGAACGGCGCCTGGTGCGGCGCATGGCAGGCGCCGAAGGCCAGCCACGTCAGCCACGGTGTCCCGGGATTGTCGCCGACATGGTCGGCGATGTAGCGGATGCCCTGGTCGACCAGGTCGGACGTGAGGTGATAGCCCGACGCGAAGGTGCCGGGCGGATCGACCGGCGTGTTGTCGCGCACCAGCTCGGGCGCGTACTGGTCGGTCTCGGCATCCATGAAGCCGTAGTAGCGGTCGAAGCCGCGGCCGAGCGGCCAGCCGTCGAACGGCCCGGTGGCACCCGACTCGGTGAGCGGCGTCACGTGCCACTTGCCCAGCATGTAGTTGCGATAGCCGTGCGGGCGCAGCATCTCGGCGATGGTGCCGGCCTCCTTCGAAATCTTGCCGCGATATCCCGGATAACCCGAATCGAAGTTGGCGAGGCAGCCGACGCCGACCGAATGATGGTTGCGCCCGGTCAGCAGCGCCGCGCGCGTCGTCGAGCACATCGCGGTGGTGTGGAAACCGGTGTAGCGCAGGCCGCGGCCGGCGATGGCATCGATGGCGGGCGTGGCGATGGGCGAGCCGTAGCAGCCGAGGTCGGAGAAGCCGACATCGTCAAACAGGATGACCAGGATGTTGGGGGCACCGCCCCCTTGAATACCGAGGGGCCGCTTCGGCGTCTCCGGCCAATGGGGCTGCGAGTCCTGGACGGTTTTCCCGATCTTGCCTTGGCCGTGGTCCGTCATGCGTTTCCCTTTTCGTTAAATCGGTTGTCCGACAGTTGGCCCACTGGATCAACCTTGTCGCAATTCATGGCACGGGTTAGGGAAAGTCATGGCTCAGTTCACTTCCGATGGGCTCTCGCTGGCCTACGACGAAATCGGTCCTCGCGACGCCAAAAAGGCGATCGTGCTGGTGCATGGCTTCTCCGCCAACCGGTACGAGAACTGGAAGCGCATGGGCTGGTACGACGCCATTGCCTCCAAGGGCCTGCGCGGCTTCGCGCTCGACAATCGTGGCCACGGCGAGAGCGCCAAACCGCACGATCCCGCGAGCTACGGCCGCGAGGCGATGGCGCGCGATGTATTTGCATTGATGGACCATGCCGGCGTCGAGCGCGCCCACCTGCTGGGCTTCTCCATGGGCTCGCATATCTCGCTGACCGCCGCGCTTGTCGATGGCGGCCGCATCGACCATCTCGTGGTGGCGGGTGTCGGCGGCCGGATGTTCGAGCCGCCGCGCGACGAAGGCGCGATGGCCGAGGCGATGGAGGCCGACTCCCCCGAGTCGATCAGCGATCCGATGCTGAAAAGCTTTAGGCACTTCGCCGACGAGCAGAAGGAAGACCGGCTGGCGCTCGCCGCCTGCTCGCGCGGCGCGCGCGTTGCCCTCACTCGCGACTCGCTGATGGCGATCCGTCGGCCGACGCTGGTGGTGGCCGGCGCCCGCGACCAGCTCGCCGGCCCGCCGCAGGGACTGGCCGACGCCATCCCCAGCGCCAAGGCGGTGACCCTGCCGGGCTGCGATCACTTCTCCTGCATCGGCCACCCGCTGTTCAAGGCGAGCGTGTTCGACTTCTTCGACGGCTGGCTGGAGTAGCGACCATGGCAAAGAGCGTGGTGGCAAAGAGCGTGGCCCGCGTTTCGTTCAAGTCGATCCAGACGCGCGCCGCCAAGCGCAAGGGCGGCGAGAAGGTGCTGGCCTCGCTCTTGCCGAAGAAGCGCAACAACAAGGATCTCGCCAAGCTCAGCGATGACCGCGTGCTGGCCGAGATGGCGCGGCGCGTCTTTTCGGCTGGCTTCGTGTGGAGCGTGATCGACCAGAAATGGCCGGGCTTCGAGGAGGCCTTCCTGGGCTTCAACCCCAAGCGGCTGCTGTTCCAGCCGGCGGAGTTCTGGCACGCCCTCGCGTCGGACAAGCGCATCGTGCGCAATCCGCAGAAGATCAAGTCGGTGCGCGACAATGCGAAGTTCGTGAGCGAGATCTCGGCTGAGCACGGCAGCTTCGGCAAGTTTCTCGCGGCGTGGCCGGCCGACGACCAGATCGGCCTGATGGAGGTTCTCGCCAAGCGCGGCTCGCGGCTGGGCGGCAACACCCGGCAGTACCTGCTGCGCTTCCTGGGTCGCGACTCCTTCATTCTGACCAACGATCTGATGCTTTGCCTGCGCGATTCCGGTGTGCCGATCAGCGAGAAAGGCACGTCGAAGAAGGATCTCGCGCTGGCGCAGGCGCAGCTCAACGCATGGGCCAAGGAGACGGGCCTGCCGCTCACCCACATCTCGCGTATCTGCTCGATGTCGATCGGCCAGAATCACGATGCCGCCCGACTGAAGGAAGCCATGCAGCTCTAACGTCGTCGCCCCGAGCGCAGCCGAGGGGCCTTTTTCCGCACACGACAACATATGATAGAGAAAAGGTCCCTCCACTACGCCTCGCTTTGCTCGGCTCCGGTCGGGACGACGGATAGAGTGACATGACCGAGATCCTGCTGATCAATCCCAACACGACGGCGTCGATCACCGACCTCGTGCTGAAGACGGCAAGGGGTTTCGCCCGGCCCGATACGAAACTGCGCGCGGTGAGCGGCGCCTTCGGGCCACGCTACATCGCGTCGCGCGCCGCCTATGCGATCGCGGGCCACGCGGCGCTGGATGCGCTGGCAAACGACAGGGGCGCGAAGGATGCCGTAGTGTTGGCCTGCTTCGGCGATCCCGGTCTTGCGGCGCTCAAGGAAGTGAGCCCCGTGCCGGTGGTCGGCATGGCCGACGCCTCGATCCTGCAGGCCTGCGCGCTCGGCCAACGCTTCTCCATCGTGACCGGTGGCGAGCGCTGGAAATCCATGCTCGAGGAATTCGTGGCGAGCCACGGACTTTCGTCGCGGCTCGCCTCGGTGCGCACCGTGGCGCCGACGGGTGCTGCCATCGCGCGCAATCCGAAGGCCGCGATGGCGCTGTTGGCCAAGGGCTGCATGGCCTGTGTGCGCGAGGATGGCGCCGACGTCGTCATCCTGGGCGGCGCGGGACTCGCGGGCCTCGCCGCCAAGCTGAAGGCCAAGGTCGAAGTCCCTCTCCTTGATGGGGTTGCTTGCGCGATCTCGATGGCCGAAGGGCTCGCACTGCAGAAGCCGGCCAAGGCCACGCGCGGCACGCTCGCCCGACCTGCACCGGTCGACAGCATCAATCTCTCCAAAGGCCTCGCAAAGCTGCTCGGATAATCCTAGGCTCGCGGCCATGCGGTTGGTCAGCTTTCGCCATGCGGGCGCACAGAAAATCGGTGCGGTCGTGGAGGGCGGCATCGTCGATTTGTCGGCGCAAAGCGGCGGCCGCTGGACGAGCCTGCGCGCCGCCATCGCCGCCAAGGCGCTGGATGAACTCGCGGCGGTTGCGAAGAACGCGCCGGCCAGCCTCAAGATGGACGAGGTCGAGTGGCTGCCGGTCATTCCCGACCCGGAAAAGATCCTCTGCATCGGCCTCAATTACGCGAGCCATGTCGGCGAGGTGGGACGCGAGCTTCCCACGGTGCCCAGCGTCTTCTCGCGCCTGCACAACACGCTGGTGGCGCACGGCGGCGACATCGTGCGCCCCAAGGCGTCGATCGATTTCGACTTCGAGGGCGAGCTTGCGATCGTGATCGGCGAGCGCTGCCGCCACGTCTCGCGCGCCAGCGCCCTCTCCGTCGTCGCGGGCTACACCTGTTTCCTCGACGCAAGTGTGCGCGACTTCCAGAAGCACTCGACGACCGCGGGTAAGAACTTCCCGGCGACGGGGCCGCTCGGTCCGTGGATGGTCACGGCCGACGTGATCGCCGATCCGCAGCGGCTCGAGCTGACCACGCGGCTGAACGGCAAGACCGTGCAGCACGACACGACCGAACACATGATCTTCGATGTCGCCACCATCATCGAATACCTCTCGACCGTGACCTGGCTGGAGCCGGGCGACATCATCGCCACCGGCACGCCGGACGGCGTCGGCACCGGCCGCAAGCCGCCGCTCTGGATGAAGCCCGGCGACAAGGTCGAGGTCGAGATTTCGGGCATCGGAACGTTGGGCGTCAATGTCGTCGACGAGTGAACCGTTCGGCCTGCCGGCCGAAACAGCCTCCGGACCCAGGTGGAGCCGCGAGACCAAGGTGATCGCGCTGATCGCCGTGGCGCATTTCGTGAGCCACGTGCACATCATGCTGCTGCCGCCGCTGTTCGGCGAGGTGAAGGAAGCGTTCGGCGTCAGCTACATCCAGATCGGCCTGGCGCTGACCGCCTTCAACGTCGCCTCGGCGCTGCTGCAGACGCCAGCCGGCTTCCTGGTCGACCGCATCGGCCCACGCGCCATGCTGACCGGCGGGCTGCTGCTGGGGGCCGCCGCCATCGCCGCCGCCGCCCTGCTGCCGGGCTACTGGTTCTTCGTCATCTCCTACGCGTTCCTGGGGATCGCCAACACCGTCTATCACCCGGCCGACTACACGATCCTGTCGGCCACCGTCGATCACAAGCGGATCGGCAAGGCCTTCTCGATCCACACCTTCGCGGGCTACCTGGGCTCCGGCGTGACGCCTGCGCTCGTGCTGGCCTGTGCCGCGATCTGGGGCTGGCGCGGCGCGTTCCTGTTCGCCGCGGGCCTCTCCTTCGCGATCGCCCTGCTGGTGATCGTGACCGGCAGCATCCTGCCACGCGTCGTGCACAAGCCCGGCCAGCAACCGGCGAAAGGCCCCTCTTCCGATGGCACCAAGGTCGGCCTCAGCCTGCTGCTGAGCGCGCCGATCCTGCGCAACCTGCTGTTCTTCTTCTGCCTCGCCATGGCCAACGGCGGCATCCAGACCTTCACCGTGGTCGGCATGGGCGCCATCCACGACACGCCGTTCTCGGTGGCGAACGTGGCGCTCTCGGGCTTCCTGCTGATGAGCGCCTTCGGCGTGTTGCTGGGCGGCATCATTGCCGACCGCACGCCGCACCATGAGCGCGTCGCGGCCGTGGGCTTCGCCTGCACCTCGACCATGGCCATCCTGATGGCCTGGGTGAACATGCCGGCGGCCGTGCTGATCGGCGTGATGTCGCTGGGCGGGCTGCTGAACGGCATGATCCAGCCCTCGCGCGACATGATGGTGCGCGCCGTCACCCCGCCCGGCTCGTTCGGCAAGGTGTTCGGTTTCGTCAGCACCGGCTTCAACCTGGGCGGCATGGTGGCCCCGCTCCTCTACGGCTGGCTGATGGACCGCGGCGAGCCGCGCGCCATCTTCATGATCGTCGTCGGATTCATCCTTCTTGCGCTGGTGACCGCGATCACCCGCGCCAAACCTCCGGGAAACACCACATGGACTCGCTAGCTCCCGCCACGAACAAGAAGGCCGATGCACTCGCGCAGCGCTACGGCGCCGACGCGCTCCCGCCCGCAGGGCCGTGGAACGAGACCATCGCCGTCATGCTCGATCACCGCTCGGTGCGCGGCTACAAGCCCGACGCGGTGCCGCCCGGCACGCTGGAGACGCTGATCGCCGCGGCGCAGTCGGCGGCCACCAGCTCCAACATGCAGTGGTGGTCGGCCGTCGCCATCACCGACCCGGCCAAGAAGAAGGTACTGGCCGAGATCGCCGGCAACCAGAAGCATATCGAGCAGTGCCCGCTCTATATCTGCTGGGTGGCCGACATGTCGCGCAACCAGCGCATCTCGGACGACACCAGGACCGACTTCGAGACCATGCCCTGGCTCGAAACCTTCATGGTCGCCTGCATCGATGCAGCGCTTGCCGCCCAGAACGCCGTGGTGGCCGCCCAATCGATCGGGCTGCGCACCGTCTATATCGGCGCCATGCGCAACGACCCGATCAAGGTCGCCGAGCTGCTCGGCCTGCCGCCGCAGTCCTTCGTCGTGTTCGGCCTCTGCGTCGGCTATGCCGCCGACGACAAGGCCGAAGGCGAGGTGAAGCCGCGCCTGCCGCAGTCGATCGTGCTGCATCACGACCGCTACGACGCGGCGGAAGAGGCCGCCCGTCGCGCCGCCTACGACGCGGAGATGACGAAGTTCTCGGCCCGCCACGAGCTGCAGGCTGCAACCTGGACGCAGCGGGTGCTGAACCGGCTCGGACCGATCAAGTCGATGAACGGCCGCGAGACCATCCGCGCCTCGCTGAAGAAGCTCGGCTTCGAGATCAGGTAACGAAACGGACGGGCCCAATTTTTCGATTCTGGCCCAACTCGACCACCGAAAATACAGCTCTCCGCTCGCCGAAGAGCCAGCAAACACGGGCTTTTGCCCAGCCTACGAGGCCCACCTGAAACATGGGTGTGTTGGGCCCCGAAGTGTGCCCGGATCTGTCGCCGACCAGGTGCACTATTCTCCGTCCACGATTCGAGGCGTGGCTCTTTTCCCTCTTGGCGCCGGCACTGCCAGCGCGAAGCCCTTTGGGCGTAGATGGATTGCTCTCACCCATGGGTCAGGACCCGTGGCGGCTGCACCAAGCGCTTGAGCGCGAACCCGCAGGCGGCGGCGGACAGGTCTTGCCGGAAACGAAAAAGGCCGGCGCAATCCACGCGCCAGCCTGACAGAATCCATAGCATATTTCTGCTGAACCTGCTCATCACATCCACGTGAACAAATGCATGCAGTGCATGCACCGCAACTGGCACGCCGGTCCCGGGGCTGTCAGGATGCCGCCCTAGGCAAGGGAGAATGATGGTTTCCGCAACGCAAGAGGTGGCAGGCTTCTGCACGCTGTGCCGCTCGCGCTGCGGCACGCGCAACACGGTACGCGACGGCCGGCTGGTCTCGGTCGCCGCCTGGCCCAAACATCCGACCGGCCGCGCCATCTGCGCCAAGGGCCGTGCCGCCCCCGAGATCGTGCACAGCGCGCGCCGGCTCACGACGCCGCTCCGCCGCACCCGGCCGAAGGGCGACGCCGACCCGGGCTGGGTCGCGATCGAATGGGACGAGGCGCTGGACGAGATCGCCCGTCGCTTCGCCGACCTCAAGGCACGGTTCGGCGCGGAATCGGTGGCCTTCGGCGTGACGTCGCCCAGTGGCACCTCGCTCGCCGACAGTATCGACTGGGTCGAGCGCTTCATCCGCACCTTCGGCAGCCCCAACACCGCCTACGCGACCGAGATCTGCAACTGGCACAAGGACCATGCCCACGCCTTCACCTTCGGCTGCGGCATGCCCAATCCCGACTACGCCAAGGCCCAGTGCCTCATCCTGTGGGGCCACAATCCCGCCAACGTCTGGCTGGCACAGGCCGGTGCGCTGGGTGAAGCGCGCAAGCGCGGCGCGAAGCTGATCGTGATCGACCCGCAACGCACGTCGCTCGCACGCGACGCCGACCTGTGGCTGCGCGTGCGGCCCGGTACGGATGCCGCCCTGGCGCTCGGCCTCGCGCGCCTGCTGCTGGAGAGCGGCGGCATCGACGAGGCCTTCGTGCGGAGCTGGACCAACGCGCCGTTCCTCGTCCGCAGCGACAATGGAAAGCTCCTGAGACAGGGCGACGCGCCGATGGTCTTCAGCGTCGCCGCGCAGCGCGCCCTGCCCTACGACGCGACGCGGCTTGCAGGCGGCCACGATCCCGCCGACCTCGCCCTTTCCGGCTCATTCACCGCCCGCGGCATCGCGTGCCGGCCCGCGTTCGACCTGCTGCGCGAGCATTGCGCGGCGTGGACGCCGGCGCGCGTCGCAGCGACGACCGGCGTGCCGGAGGATCAACTGCGGGCGGCCGCGGACATCCTGCGCCAGACACGCGGCGCCATCGGCTATCACGGCTGGTCCGGCATCGGCCAGCACGCCAACGCGACGCAAACCGACCGCGCCATCGCCGTTCTCTACGCACTCACCGGCAGCTTCGACGCGCCGGGCGGCAACCGCGTGCTGAACCGCCAGCCGGTCAACAAGGTCGCCGACTACGCGCTGGTGCCGGTCGAGCAGCGCGCCAAGGCGCTGGGCCTCGACCGCCGCCCGCTCGGTCCGCCCAGCCAGGGCTGGGTGACGGCGCACGATCTCTACACCGCGATCCTCGACGGCGTGCCCTACCCCATTCATGCCCTGATGACGTTCGGCGCCAACCTGCTGGTCTCGCACGCGGAGACGGCATTGGCTGAGCGCGCGCTGCAGCGGGTCGGCTTCCACGTGCATGTCGATCTGTTCGAGTCGCCGACCGCGCGCCATGCCGACATCCTGCTGCCGGCAACCAGCCCGTGGGAGCGCGAGGCGCTGCGGCCGGGCTTCGAGATCACGCCCGAGGCAGAGGAGTGGATCCAGCTCCGGCCGGCCATGGTGCCGCCGGTCGGCCAGTCACGCTCCGACATGCGGATCGTCTTCGACCTCGCCGAACGGCTGGGTCTCGGCAATCATTTCTTCTGCGGCAGCCTCGAGGCCGCGTGGAACCACCAGCTTGCGCCGCTCGGCCTCACGGTCGACGAGTTGCGGCGCAATCCCGAGGGATGCCGCCGGCCGCTCGAGCAGTCGTACCGCAAGTACGCCGATCGCACGGAAGGCGGGGTCCGTGGCTTCGCCACGGAATCGCGGCGGGTCGAGATCTACTCGGAGAAATTCCACCGCCACGGCTATCCCGCGCTGCCGACCCACATCGAGGCTTTCGCCAGCACGGACCGCGACGCCCAGTATCCCTGCCTGCTGACCACGTCCAAGAACGGCTATTTCTGCCACAGCCAGCATCGCGGCATCGCCTCGCTGCGGAAGAAGTCGCCCGAGCCCGGTGCCGCCATCGCGCCGGCACTGGCCGAGGCGCGCGGCATTCGCGCCGGCGATCCGGTCATCGTGCAGACCCGCGCCGGCAAGGCGCGCTTCATCGCCCGCATCGACCCGTTCCTCGAAGCCCGTACCATCGTTGCCGACTATGGCTGGTGGCAGGACTGCCCCGACCTGGGACGACCGGGCTACGACCCGCTTGCCGCCGATGGCAGCAACTTCAACGCCCTGATCGATGCTGAGACCATCGATCCGATCAGCGGATCGGTGCCGCACCGCTCCTTTCCTTGCGACATCGCACTCGTGCCCAATGCCGGCCCGCGCCGCTGGGCCGGCCTGCGGGAATTCACGGTGGTGGCCCGCGAGCGTGTGACCGAAGGCGTGCTGGCGCTCGACCTCGAATCCGCCGACGGCAAGCCGGTTCCGGGTTTCGCGCCCGGGGAACATGTCGTGCTGGAAGCCCATGGCCTCAAGCGCTCCTACTCCCTCTGCGGCTCACCCGAGGAGGCCCGTGCCGGCCGCTACCGCGTCGCGGTGAAGCGCGTGACAGACGGGAAGCTCTCGACCCTGCTGCACGATCGTCTGATGCCAGGCGACACCGTTGATCTCGAAGCGCCCGGCGGCATTTTCCGCCTGCCTGTGAGCGGCGCGCTTCCCGTCGTGCTGATCGCGGCCGGAATCGGCATCACGCCGTTCCTCAGCCATCTCGAGCATCTGGCCGGTCGTCCCGACGCACCGCCGGTCACGCTCTACTACGGCAGCCGCTCGGGCGCCGAGCACGCGTTCCGCGACCGCCTCGCGGCGCTCGCACGGGCAATCCCGTCGCTGCGCCGGGTCGACGTCTATAGCCGGCCGACCGACGAGGACCGCGGTGCCGGCGCGTTCGCCCGCGAGGGCCGCATCACCGCCGATACGATCGACGCCGCGCTGATCGCGCAACGCGCCCGCTTCTACCTGTGCGGACCGCCGGACATGCTGCGCGACGTCGCAAGCGGCCTCGTCGCGCGTGGAGTCCCGGCTTTCGACATCTTCCAGGAAGTCTTCCGTTCGCCGCCGGACACCAGTGCGGTCGTCACGGACCGGCCGTTAAAAGTGCGCTTCGCGCGGTCCGGTCGTGAACTCACCTGGACCGGCGGCGACGGCACCTTGCTCGACTGGGCGGAAAAGAACGGCCTCACGATGCCGAGCGGCTGCCGCGTCGGCCAGTGCGAAAGCTGCGCCGTGCCCGTCGTCTCCGGCGAGGTCCACTATCTCGGCGACGTGGACACCGCCGAACCCGGCACCTGCTTCACCTGCCAGGCGGTTCCCGCAAGCGATCTCGTGCTCGACGCCTGAAGATCAGCCGTCGAGACGCTTGTCGTAGAATACCGACCAGGTCACGTCGGCATAGTCGAGCACCGGCCCGCAGCGCGTAAAACCCACATTCTCGTAGACCTTCCAGGCGGCGTGGTGGCGGTCGCCGGTCTCCAGCACCAGACGCTTCAGCCCTTCGGATCGCGCCAGCGCCTCGATACGCGCCACGATCTCCTCACCGATCTTCTGCCCGCGATGGCTGGGCCGCGTGTACATGCGCTTGACCTCGCCGATGCCGTCGGCATGGCGCTTCAGCGCCCCGCAGGCGATGGCCTCGCCGCCGTCGCGGGCGATGAAGACGGTCGTGCTGTCATCGGCCATCTGCTCGACGGTCAGGTGATGGCAATGCTCGGGCGGCGTCAGCTCCACCAGGACGGCGTTCAGCTCGGAAACGAGGGTGCGGACGTCGTCCTGAAGGGGTGTCTCGACGGCGATGATGACACCAGATGAAGAGCGATTCATGCCTGCGGAGGTAGCATATGGGACCCGCCAATGCTCTACTTCTTGGTCGAGTTGAAGGGACTGCATGCCTTTCAGGCCAGAATTTCGGGAAGCGCTCACCCTGCTTGCGACTGCCATGCAGCGCTTGCAGGCACGTGGTCTGGAAGCACCTATTCTGGTCGGAGGCGCGGCCGTCGAGTTGTTCACGGGTAGCCAGGTGACATCCGGCGATTTCGATTTCGTCAGTGCATCCCAGGATGAGTTCTTCGCCGAACTTCTGACCCTAGGTTTCGTCCGCCCACAAGGCCCGGGCTGGCTGACGAGGAGCCTGCTCCACCCCGCACTAGGATTTGGCGTGCAAGTCGTCAGCGGACACCTGATGGATGGGCGAGCCGACCGCTCGCGCGTTCGCCTGCTTGCCATCGACGATTCGCGGGAAGCTCGTGTGATCGCCTGTGAAGACCTTATCGCCGACCGCATGGCGCAGGCGCTGGCAGGTCGGCAGATACGAGAAGACATGAGAAATCAGGCAGTTAGGCTCTACCAACTTGCCGGCGACCTGGACGACGCCTATCTAGACCGCAGGATCAGGACAGAAACTGGCGACGTCGCCTCCCTGGAGACGTTGCGGGAATGGCTGACAGATGAAACGCGTCAGGCTTGAAGAGTTGGAAAAGACACTGGACCGTCGAAAGGCCGAGCTGGGCTTTTCGGGCGACCAATATGTGCTGCCTAACTCCGGCGCCAACCGCACCGCCGAGAAACGCGAGTTGCTGGAGGCGATCCGGGACACCGCGTCCCGTGCCGGAAAGACGCCGGCCTTCATGCCGGAAACGCCCGCCAAGGGCACGCCGGGCCGCTGAAGGTCGGTCTTAAGGCCTATTTCCCAATCAGCGATCAAAGCCTGCGTTCAACGCTCGCCACATCCTGCAGTGGCGTCTCGACGGCGATCGCGAGGCTCATCGTCATCCCTTCCGGCTGCGTTGCCGCCACGCCGCCGGCGGCACGCCGTAGGCGCGCGAGAAAGCACGGCTGAAGGCGGCTTCGGTTCCGTAGCCGGCATCGTAGGCCACGGCGGCGACGGGCTTTCGCGTGGTGCCGAGCGCCACGCTCGCGAGATAGAGGCGCCAGTCGCGCACATAGCGCATCGGCGAGGTGTCGAGCACTTCCTCGAAGCGCTCGGCGAGCGTGCTGCGCGACAGGCCCGAAACCGCAGTCAGGTCCTGCACCGTCCAGTTGCGGTGCGGATCGTCGTGAATCTGCGCCAGGCACCGGCCGAGCGACGGATCGGCCAGCGCCGCCAGCCAGCCGGCCGAACCCGGATCGGCGGCAAGGATCTCGTGGCGCAGCAGCTCGATGAAGGTGATCTCGGTCAGCCGCTCCAGCATGGAGAGCCCGCCGGCATTGGGCCGGTCGACCTCTTCGACGATCTGGCGCAGCGTGGCGCCGAGCCAGGCGGCGCGGGCGTCCTTGCCGGTCGGGACATGGATCATGTCAGGCAGGGCCGCCCGCAGGGGACCGAAGTTGAGCGCCTCGCATTGAAGGAAGCCGCACAGCAGGCGGACCGGGGTCTCGCCGTCGCCGTAGCGCAGGATCGGCAACGCGCGCCACGGCTTGGGCGGCAGGTCGAGCACAGGGGTGACGGTCGTGCCGTCGCGGCCGGCGCCCAGCGAGTGTGGCGTGGCATGCGGGAACGCCATCACATCGCCCGCCGCGAGGACAAACTCCTCACCGTTCATCCTGAGCCAGCAGCTGCCCTCGACCAGGATGTGGAACGGGATGGTGGGCGTGGTGCCTGCGGCCAGGGAGGCGAGGCGCGGCTTGCCGTCGGTCTGCCAGGCACCCGACGGCATGAAGCAGAACTGCAGAGAGCCGGTGAGCCGGATGCTGCGCAACACGTCCGACAGCGCATCGTTCTCGCCGGGATTCGCAGTCAACTTTTTCGGCTGCCTGGCCAAAGACGGTGCTCCCCTCCCGGCGTAAACGCCGCGCACTTACAACGCCAACGGAGGTTATCTCAATGCAATCGGGAACTGACAAGCTCGTGATCGTCGCCACCAAGGGTATCGATTCGGAACTCTCCTCGGTCGCCTTCACCATCGCCAACGGCGGCCTCACCGCCGGCCTGAAAGTCTCGATGTTCCTGACCAGCACGGCCATCGACCTCGTCCGCAAGCGCGGGCACGACCTGACTCACGTGGCGCCGCTGCAGCCGCTCGCCGCCATGATCCAGGACTTCCAGACGCGCGGCGGCACGATCTGGGCGTGCCCGCCCTGCGTGAAGTCGCGCGGCTACGAGCAGGCCGACCTGATCGACGGCGTCATCATCGTCGGCGCCAGCGCCATGCACGAGCAGATCAAGCAGGGCGCAGCAGTTATGTCGTTCTGAGCGCGAAATGGCTTAGCCGTGCGGCAAACTCCAGCATATCGACTAAGGCTGCCCGCTCATCCTTCTCAGGCGGCATAGAGCAGCTTCTTGTTGCGGCGGATCGAGGCGAGACGATAGGGATTGGTTACGTTGCGCTCGCCGATCAGATCGACTGGCCGACCGAACAGTTCCGCCATCTCGTCGCGCAATGTGGCGACATCGAATAGACTCCACTCGGCGTCACGCGTGTATTCGACCAGCAAGTCCACGTCGCTGTCCGGCCGAGCATCGCCGCGTGCCTGCGAGCCGAACAGGGTCAGTTTGCCGATTTTCCAGCGCCGGCACAGTGCGTCGAGCTTGTCCGGAGACGGGGGGACGAACGCGGCCATGCTGGCATCATAGCATGCTGCCCACCTCTCCCCCCAGTCCGCTAGGGCTATCGCAAGTGGCCCTTCCCGTCGTCCTGAGCGGAGCCGCCAGAGCGGCGTAGTCGAAGGACCTCTTTTCCGGCGCACGATCTGTCGAAGCGAAAAGAGGTCCTTCGACTACGCTTCGCTCCGCTCAGGACGACGGAAATACGCCATATGCGATAGCCCTCCCCCCAATCCGTGGCCTAGCCGTGAGGCACCAAAATCTGCCGCACGGTCGCCACGTCCTGCAGGCGGTCGAAGCCTACATTCAGCTCGTCGAAGCCGATGCGCTCGCTCACCATGCGGTCGACCGGCAGCTTGCCCTGCTGGTAGAGCGCGATGAAGCGCGGGATGTCGCGTACCGGGACGCAGCTTCCCATGTAGCTGCCCTTGATGGTCTTCTCCTCGCTCACCAGCAGGCTCTGCTTGAACGAGAAATCGGCGACGATGGGCGAGAGGCCGGCCGACACCGTCGTGCCGCCCCAGCGTGTCACCAGATAGGCCGTCTCCATGGCCTTGATCGTGCCAGCGAGATCGAACGCGTAGTCGACGCCGCCGTTGGTGAGGTCACGCACCTGCTTCACGTGGTCGACGTCCTTGGCATTCACCGTGTCGGTGGCGCCGAGCTGGCGGGCGAGGCCGAGCTTGTCGTCGGACAGGTCGATGGCGACGATGCGGCCGGCGCCCGCCAGCACTGCGCCCATCAGGCCGCTCAGGCCGACGCCGCCGAGACCGACGATGGCCACCGAGCTGCCGGGCTGGATCTGCGCGGTGTTGATCACAGCGCCGACGCCCGTCACCACGGCGCAGCCGAACAGCGCTGCCACGTCGAGCGGCAGGCTCTTGTCGATCACCACGATCGAGCCGCGATCGACCACGGCATATTCGGCGTAGCAGGAGACGCCGGACTGATGGTTCACCGGCTTGCCGTCCATATGGAGACGATGGTTGCCGGAAAGAAGCTGGCCCGCAGCCCGCGGTGTGATCGAGCGCTCGCAGATGTAGGGCCGGCCTTCGAGGCAGCGCCGGCAGCGACCGCAGCTCACGTTGAAGGTGAAGCAGACATGGTCGCCCACCTTCACGTCGTGCACACCCGCGCCCACCTCGACGATCTCGCCCGCGCCCTCGTGGCCCAGCACGATCGGCACGGGACGCGGCCTGTCACCGTTGAAGAGAGACCGGACGGAGTGGCAGAGCCCGGCGCCGCCCACCTTGACCAGCACCTCGCCCTCGCCGGGCGGATC
>CAMDOT010000137.1 GCA_945903635.1 Rhizobium sp. Q54
ACGCGATCGTGCGTGAAGCCGACCTGCCGTGGACCCTGCGCGTGATCAAGCCGACCGACGGGCTGCCGAACTACGCCTTCGATCCGAACCGGCTGACGCTGGTTCTGTCGGAGGACGGCCGCATCGTCGATGCCGCTTGGGATTGATCAAACGGGATTGATTGAGCGGGACTGACCGAACGGGACTATCAGGGAGCGAGGCTCACATGACGCAGGATCGTCGTTCGTTGCGGGCTCTGGCGGCGTTGTTGCCGTCGGGAATCCTGGGTCTGTCGATGAGCCTGGCCGCGGCCGACGCTTCGGCGTCGACCTCCACCACCGGCAGCGCACCCTCGAAGGGAACGCCTGAATCGGTGGCGCTCCGTCTCGAGGCCATTCGCAATTCCGTCTCCGTTGTCGTCAACGTCCCGATGGCCGGCGGCAAGGAGCAGGCGTCCGACGACGACAATGTCCAGCTCGCGTGGTGGGGCAACGGCTGGCGCAACGGTGGCTGGCACAATGGTGGTTGGGGCAACGGCGGCCTGATCGGCGGGGTGCTGGGCGGCCTGTTTGGTGGCGGTTGGGGCAACGGTGGCTTCCGCAATGGCGGTTGGGGCAACGGCGGCTGGCACAATGGCGGCTGGGGCAACGGCGGTTGGCACAACGGTGGTTGGGGCAACGGCGGCTGGCACAACGGTTTCCACAACTGGTAGGCGCGTCCTAGAGATGCTGCGAGGGATCCTGCGCGTGCTTGCCGCCCGGGAACAGGTCGTGGCGCGGCGGTGAGAAGATTTCTACGATCTCGCAATCCTCGCGATACCAGAATTCATGGTCGACGCCGCCCGGGATCAGGAACGTCGTTCCGGCTTCGAGGTTTTGCACCGGGCCGTCGCCGATGCGGCAGTCGAGCCTGCCCGAGACCAGCCAGGCGATCTGCTCGTGAGGATGGCTGTGACGGGGTGTCTGCGAGCCCTTGCCGCGATGACCCCACATCACCGTCAACTTGTCGCCGATCAAGCGATGCATGAGCCCGCTCGGCACCTTGTGCGCGGGCAGGTCTTCGACCTTGCTGAACGTCACCATCACAAATCCTACGGATTGACGAACTTGGCGAGCGGCTTCCACTTGGCGTAGTCGGCCTCGATCCGGGCACGGAAGACGGCCGGCGTGCTGGCCCGCGCCTCGTTGCCCATGCCTTCGAGGCGTGCCTTCACGTCGGGTCGCGCCACCGCGATCGCGACGGCATTGGAAAGCTTGTCGGCAATGTCGGCCGGCAGGCCGACGGGAGCGGCGAGGCCCAGCCAGGAAACGACCTCGTAGCCCGGCACGTCAGCGGCGATCGGCGGGATGTCGGGATTGAGCGGCCAGGCCTCTTTGGAAGTGACGCCGATGGCGCGGACCTGCTTGTTGGCCATCGCGCCGTGGTAGCCAGTGAAGGTGCCGATCGCCACGTCGAGGCGTCCGCTCATGACGTCGGCGATCTGCTGGCCGGTGTCCTTGTAGGCCACCGCCTCCATCTTCATGCCGGTCAGCGCCTTCAGATATTCGACGGCGAGGTGCAGCGTGTTGCCGACGCCGCTGTGGCCGTAGTTGAGCTTGCCCGGGTTGGCCTTGGCGGCGGCCTGCAGATCGGCAAAATTCTTGATCGGCGAATTGGCGCCGACGAAGAGCGCGAACGGGAACAGGGTGATCGTCGAGATGTAGGAGAAGTCTTTTAGCGTATTGAACGGCGTCTGCGGGTCGGTCGCGCTGATGACGTTGGCGCCGCCGGTGATCAGGTAGAGCGTGTAACCGTCGGGCGGCTGGCTCATCAGGTACTGCGCGGCGATGCGCTCGCCGGCGCCGGGCTTGGGTTCGACGATCACGCTCTGGCCCAGCGTCTCGATCAGGCTGGGCGAGATCACCCGCGCGATGGTGTCGGGATTCGAGGCGGCACTGTAGCCGTGCACGATCCGGATCGGCTTCGACGGAAACGCGCCCTGGGCGCGTGCGCCCACGGCGACGACGGAGCCTGCAGCGGACAGCAGAAGTGCCCGGCGGTTCAAGCCAGCTTGCATCGTTCCTCCCTTGTCTGGCGGCTTGGTGCCGCCTTGTGTCGAAATTACATAGATTTTCGAAACTTTGGACAAGTCCCCAGATGCGGGTCGTTCCGCTGGCCGCTACGGCGCCAGCGGGTGGAGTGCGGTTCGCAACGCCCGGCTGGAAATCTGCATCAGCCCGTTGAAGGGCTGGCCCATCTCGAGGATCAGGAAGATCGCGCCGGCTGCCGACAGGGCGATGAGGATCAGTGCCACGATGGACGTCGGATTGAGCGGGGAGAACAGGCAGAAGCTGACGAAGATCATCGTCAGCCAGAAGATCAGGATGGCCAGAAAGGGTGCCGGAATGCCCGCGTGCGAACGCTCGAACAGCATCAGCCGCGACCGCTGGATGTCGGTTGCGGTCTGGATCGCCTGGTTCTTGATGGAGCGTTGCGCATCGGTTTGCGGTGGCAGTTCGTGCAGCGCCATGTAGGCGCGCGAGGCGTTTCCGCTGGGTTCCAGGGCCATGGCCTGGGGACCGCGTGCGCCCAGCTCGCCCCAGAGCTGAAACACCAGGGGGTCGATGGCGGCGCGGAGCATCTGCCGGATCGGCCGCGTCTGCGGTCCGTACCGTTCGAGGAGTTCGTCGAGCAGGATGATGCTGGCCGCCATCTGCCTCACTTCGTTGCGCTGGGCTTCGAAGGAACTGTTGGCCGAACTGATCAGCAGGCCCAGCACCAGCGCCGAGATGGTGGCAACGAGGCCGGCACCGAGGCGGACGATGTCCTTGGCGTGCTCGTCGAGGTGATGGTCGGGCAGGGCCCGTCGCAACACGGATCCGGTGGCCGCGCCGCCAAGCATGAGCACGAAGCTCAGCAGCGATATCTCGATGGGGCTCAAGCGTTCCTCCGTCTCCACACCATCATGCCCGAATCGGCCGTCCGCGTCCCATCTGGCCCGCCGCACCGGCACACGCTAAGAAGGTCATGGCATTTCGCCGGGAGCGTCCGATGCCGATGACAGAGCAAGCAACACCGCAAGCCTGCCGCTTTGCCGACGACGGCGAGACGCCGAACAATCCGGCGCTGCCGCTGCTGGTCTATCGTCGCGCCTTCGACCTCTCCGGCGTCCGCGATCCGGCGACGCCGTTCGAGGAGGCCTTCGCCGCCCATGGTTGGGGCGATTCGTGGCGCAACGGCATCCACGACTTCCTGCATTTCCATACGCGCACGCACGAGGTGCTGGGAATCGCCTGCGGTCGAGCCCGCGTGCAGTTCGGTGGCGCGCGCGGCCAGGAGTTCGAGGTCGAGGCGGGCGACGTCGTCGTGCTGCCGGCCGGCACCGGCCATCGCCGTGTGTCCGCCAGCGCCGACCTGCTGGTGGTCGGTGCCTATCCCGACAATGCGGGCTTCGACCAGAAGCGGCCGGGGCAGATCGATCATGCGCTTGCCCTGGCGGCAATCGCCGCCGTTCCCTTGCCGCGCCAGGATCCGGTCTACGGGTCCGGCGGGCCGCTGAAGACGATGTGGTCTCGATGAAGCCGCGCTTCGGCATCGCGCTGGGCGGTTGCCTTCTGGTGGGCCTCGCAGCCAGCGGGCCAGCGAGTGCGCAGAGCCCCGCGAGCCAGTACCGCGGCCTCACCACCATCGAGATTCCCTTCGCCAACGGACCGATCCGCGCCGAGCATGTCCCCGAGATCCGCCTGAAGCTGAAAGGTGCGCCGCCGCATCGCTTCGGCATGGACACCGGCTCGACCGGGATCGTGGTGTCGGCCGAGCACTACCAGCCGGGACCGGGCGATACCAACGACGGCCCCGGACAACTCACCTACAACAGCAGCGGGCGCGTCCTGCACGGCACGCACTACACGACCGACGTCCAGATCCTGAACAACGACGATACGCCGGCCGCCACCGCCCGCGTGCAGGTGCTGCGGGTGGATCGCATCACCTGCCTGCACAATGCCCGCGACTGCGAACCCCACGCGCGTCCCCGCGGCACCGCCTTCATGGGCGTGGGCTTCGACCGCCACGCGGCGATGGGCCCGGATGGGGGCGCGGAGGCGCCGCGCAATCCGTTCGTCAATCTCACGTCGCTGGCATCGGGCGCACCGGTCAGTTCGATCCGCCCCGGCTATATCGTCACCCGCACCGGCATCCACCTCGGCATGAGCGAGGCGCTCACGCGCAATTTCGCCTTCGTGAAACTCGCGCCCAAGGGCACGACCTCGGCCAGCGGTCTGCCGCAATGGAGCGCCGCGCCGCTCACCGTGTCGGTCGACGGCCAGGTCGGCACCGGCACCCTCCTGCCCGATACCGGCATCAACTACATGTTCGTGTCGCCGCCGCCCGGCAGTTCGCTGTCGCGTGGTGGGCGCGTGCCGTCGGGAACGAAGATCGAGATCTGGTTGCCCGGCCAGGGCGGCCCTGAGGCCTCCTACCAGCTCTCGGTGGGTGACCGGAGCAACCCGCTGCAGCCGTCGAGGGTGGTGGTCGCGCACGATTCAGGCGTGTTCGTGAACACGGGCCGCATGTTCTTCGAAGGCTTCGACTATCTCTATGACGCTGCTGGCGGCTACGTCGGCTACGGCTGGAACGGCCGCGTGAGCAGCGCCTACGGCCGCGTGACGCCGGGATCGCGCTGAGCCGTTCTGAGCGGCGTCAGGTGAAGTCGCGATAGACCAGCGTCGTGAACATGCCGGCCGCCATGTGATAGAGGTTGTGGCAGTGATAGGCCCAGATGCCGGGATTGTCGGCGTCGAAGACGACCTTCACCGTCGTCCTGGGCGGCACCAGGATGCAGTCGCGGATCGCGCCCGCGATCTTGCGCTCGTTGATCTCCGTCACCTGGAACGAATGACCGTGCAGGTGCATGGGATGCGCCATCATGGTGTCGTTCCGCATCACCAGTTCGACGCGCTCGCCGCGAGCAACCGTGGCCGGCGCGCCGGTCATGTCGTGCACCGGCATCGACCAGTTGTAGCCCATCATGCTGCCTGTGAGGCTGACGGGGATCGAGCGGTCGACGCGCCTGGCCGGCAGCGGTTGAGCCGCGCGCAGCAGAATCTCCTGCTTCAGTCCGACGACGGGTCCGTCGATGGCGCTTTCCGCGGGAATTTTCGCGATCGCGGCGCCACGCGGGCGAAGGACGATGCCGGCCTGGAGCGTCCGGCCTTCGCCGCGCGCCAGCACCGGCACGGCACGGCCGTCGCCCAGCAGACGCACCAGGATGTCGGCGCGCTGGGCGATGGCGAGGGGAAAGAGGCTCGCCTTCAGTGGCTCGACCGGATTGCCGTCGACGCTCAGCAGCGTGCCTTCGTCGGCGCCGAGGTCGATGGTGAAATTCGTCGAGGCCGACCCGTTGATGAGGCGCAGCCGCACGTCGCCGGCGCGCTCGACGTCGACCACCTGCGGATCGGCCAGCGTGCGGTCGTTGGCGAGATAGGCATCGTACTGGATGTCGTTGAGATCGGGCTTGGCCGGATCCATCGACATCTTCATGCCACTCATCGCCATGCCGCCCATCGCCATGCCACCGGATGGGGGCTGGCGAAGCCTCGCAAGTAGCGCGTCCGGCGATGTCCAGGAGAAATCCTCGAACAGCACGACGACTTCCTGCCGGCCGCTCCTGATCGCGTCGGTCTCGCGCACAATCAGCGGGGCGGCGAGCAGGTCCTGCTCCTGCAGGCCGAAGTGCGAATGCATCCAGCGCGTGCCCGCGGGCAGCGCGGGAAACTTGTAGGCAGCCGACTGGCCGGGTGCGATCGGTGGGCCGGAGATGTAGGGCACGCCATCCTGCTGCCACGGCGGGTTGAGTCCGTGCCAGTGAAGGCCCGATGTCACCTTGAGCGTGTTCTCGACGCGGACGTCGAACAGATCGCCCTCGTCGAGCGTGAGGCCCACCGCGCCGGACGGCTGGGTGACGCCGTAGCGTGTCGCAGCCTTGCCGCCGACCTCGATCTGCCGCGTCTGCAGGCGCAGGACCTTTTGCCCGCCGGCGGCGTGCACTGCGGGCGCCGCCGCGAGGGCGACGGCGCCCAGGAGAAGGGATCGCCGGGAAGGATGCAAGACAGCCCCCAATTCTGACGTAGTAAGCGTAGGCGTTTCGCGCCGCGCGATCCACCCGAGGTCGCTGCCTTGACGCCCGGCGAGGCGACCGGCAGCGTAGCGATCTGCTTTCCGTGAGGGTTCCAATGCCGATCTCACTTCGTCCGCTGTCGTATGCCCTCGGCGCCGAGGTGCAGGGCGTCGATCTCGCCGGGTCGCTCAGCAATTCCGAGTTCGACCAGATCCACCAGGCCTTCCTCGACAGCGGCATCCTGCTGTTCCGCGACCAGAAGATCACTCGCGAGCAGCACATCGCCTTCAGCCGCCGCTTCGGCGAGCTCGACAATCACGATTCGCTGCCGCGCGACCGCCACCCGGACTATCCCGAGCTGCTGCTGGTGACGAACATTCCTGAGGAGGACGGCAAGCCCTCGGCCTCCAAGTACACCGGGCATCTGTGGCATTCCGACATGTCGTTCACGCCGGTGCCGTCGCTGGGCTCGCTGCTGCGCGGCATCACCATCCCGCCGGTCGGCGGCGACACCATGTTCACCAACATGTATCGCGCCTACGACGCATTGTCGGACGGCATGAAGAAATTGATCGAGGGGCTGCACGGCATCCACACCGGCACGCGCAAGGTCGACGATCCGAACTCCGACCGCGAGAAGGAACAGAAGAAGATCAATCCGCCGATCGCCCAGCCTGTCGTGCGGGTCCATCCCGAAACCGGCCGCAAGGCGCTCTACATCGGCGAGAAGGTGTCGTGCTTCGAGGGCATGACGCCGGAGGAGAGCAAGCCGCTGATCGACTACCTCGTGCGCCACGCCACGCGGCCGCAGTTCGTCTACCGCCACCAGTGGCGCGCCGACGACATCGTGCTGTGGGACAACCGCTGCACCATGCACGTGGCGCTCGGCGACTATCAGGAAGGCGAGATACGCCATCTCGAGCGCACGACCGTGAAGGGCACGCCGTCGGGATACTACCTCCAATGAGGCGCGGCGATTTCCTCAAGGGCCTCGGTGCGGCTCTTGTGCCCATGGCGCTGGCGCCCGCGATCGTTCGCGCGCAAGGCCAGTTTCCCGACAAGCAGATCCGGATGGTGATCCCCTTTGCCGCCGGCGGCACGACCGACCTGCTCGCCCGCGCGCTCGCGCAGCACATGAGCCAGGCCTGGGGCCAGACGGTGGTGTCCGATAACCGCGCCGGCGCCAACGGCGTGGTGGCGGGCGAGATCGTGGCCAAGGCGCCGGGCGACGGCTACACGCTGTCGGTGGTGGCGATGGGCCACGCCATCAATCCGCTGATCTACAAGAAGCTGCCCTACGACGGCGTGAACGATTTCACGCCGATCAGCCTGATTGCCACCTTCCCGCAGCTCGTGCTGGTCAATCCCGCGGTCAAGGCCCAGACGCTGCCCGAACTGCTCCAGCTCGCAAAGACCGCCTCGCCGCCGCTCACCTATGCCTCGGGCGGCAACGGCTCCTCGCAGCATCTGGCGGGCGCGCTGCTGGCACACATGGCCGGCCTCAACCTCACCCACGTCGCCTACAAGGGTGGCAACCCGGCGCAGCTCGACCTGATGGCGGGCAACGTGCAGATGATGATCACCCAGCCCAACTCAAAGGACCTGATCACCACCGGCAAGATGCGCGCGTTGGCCGTGAGTTCGGCCAAGCGCAGCCAGTACTACCCCGAGCTGCCGACCGTCGCTGAAGCGGGCGTGCCCGGCTACGAATCGGTCGCCTGGTACGGACTGCTAGGGCCAAAAGGTATGCCGCCCGATCTGGTGAAGAAGATCGCCGACGAGACGGTGCGTGCGTGTGCGACCGAGGGCGCGAAATCCGTTGTCGCCTCGCAAGGCGGCGATATGGTCGCCGGGTCCCCCGCGGCCTTCGCCGATTTCATCGTGGCCGAACGCGCGCGCTACGCCACCATCGTGCGCGAATCCGGGATGGCGGTGGAGTAGGCGCCGCCATGTGATCGGGCCGAACGCAACGTTCGTCATCGGCAATCGTCTGTTGCCAATACCCAGAAAGCGACTACCGTCCCGCGCCTCGATGGGCTCGTGGAAGGATTCCAGGGATGCGATTCGGCATGACGACTTTCTTGGACGTCTGCATGGCGGCAACAGTAGCCGTCGTTGTGAGCGTTGGCGCCTTGAGCCTGGGCGCGGGAGCGGCGCGGTCGCAAGACAGACTGCAACCAGAGAACATCTCGGCTTTGAAGAAATGGAGTTACGCGCTTGCCCTACAGGCCGCCAATTGGGGTGGGCCGCTCGTGACCATGTATGCGCTTCGCCATAACGATGCAGTCGGCCCGAAGCCAAAGGCGCCGCCTAATGCGCTGTGGCGCATGGAGGACATCTCTACGCCGGAACTGTCGAAGCAGGCAGGGTACGTAACTCCCAATGTCAATGTGATCTATGGCTTCGGATTTCTCGATCTGCGCCAGGAGCCGGTGATCCTGCAGGTACCCGATTCGGACGGCCTCTACTACATGGTCGAGATCGTCGACATGTGGACCAATGCCTTCGCCTATGTCGGCGGCAAGACCACTGGCTACAAAGGTGGCACGTTCGCCCTGACAGGCCCGGGCTGGAAGGGAGATCTACCGGTCGGGGTGAAGCGCATCGACAGCCCGACACCGTGGATATTGGTCCAGCCACGCGTGCACATCTTCAGCAACGGCAAGGTCGATCTCTTGCGTGCCAGGAAGGTACTCGACGCCATCAAGCTGCTCGGGATTTCGGAATTTTCCGGCAAGCAGCCGCTCGCAACGCCGAAATACGACTATCCGGCGCCGCAGGCATCGGATCCGAATCTGCCGGTGAGCGCGCTCGCCTTCAAGGATCCATTGCAATTCTGGGAACTCCTGAGCGTGGCAATGAATGAGAATCCGCCACCTCAGGACCAGATCACGGCATTGCTGCCAATGTTCAAGCCGCTCGGCCTCGAACTCGGTAAGCATTGGGATCGCGCGAGTGTACCGTCGGCCGTGCTCGAAGCGATGGGCGAGGCGGCGCGGGACATCGCCCCGATCCTCGCCTTGCTGCCCTTTGGGTCGATTGTCAACAATGCCTTCATCCCGCCACCGACAATCGGCGACTTCGGCGCCGACTACGCTACGCGCGCCTTCGTCGCCCGCAACGGTCTTACCGCCAACACGCCTTATGAGACGATCTACTGGGGCAGCGCGCTGGACAGCGACGGGAATTTCCTGCGCGGCGGCAACAAGTACACGATGACGTTCAATGAAAGCATTCCGTTTATCTCGCCAGGGTTCTGGTCGGTCACGCTGTACGACACTGGAAACAACTACACGGTGCCAAACGCGATCAACCGCTACATGCTGGGCAGTGATACACCAGACCTCAAGAAAAACCCGGACGGTTCGTTTACCATCTATATCCAGAGCGACAGTCCCGGCGCCGACAAGGAATCGAATTGGCTGCCGTCGCCACCGGTGAACCAATTCTATCTCATTCCGCGTGCCTATGCCCCGACGCCCGAGGCCATCCGTATCATTTCGAATCCAACGTCACGGTCGGTTCCGGCCGTGGTTGCAGTGAAATAGCCGCGGCACGTCGCCTCGCCTGCAAAGGGCTCAACGATGGACACGCAGTACGACTTCGATTTCATCGTCGTCGGCTCGGGATTCGGAGGTAGCGTATCGGCGTTCCGGTTGGCTGAGAAGGGCTATCGCGTCGCTGTTATTGAGATGGGCCGGCGCTGGACAGCAGACACCCTCCCGGAGACAACGTGGTCGTTGCGCAGCTGGCTGTGGCAGCCCTGGATCGGGCTGCGTGGATTCTTCAGCATGCGCTTCTTTCGCCATGTCGTGGTCTTGCACGGCAACGCCGTCGGGGGCGGATCGATCACTTACGGCAACACGCTCATGGTGCCGCCCGACAAAATCTGGAGCCAGGGCACCTGGGCCGGTCTCAACGACTGGCTGCGCGTGATGCCCGGCCACTATGCTACGGCGAAGCGTATGCTCGGCGTCACTACCAATCGAATACTCGGACCGGCCGATCTGCGCCTCAAGGAGATGGCCGCGCTGGTCGGTGCCGAAGACACCTTCTACAAAACGGAGGTTGCCGTATTTTTCGGCGACCAAGGCGATCCGGGCGGCAAGACCTACCCCGATCCGTTCTTTGGCGGCAACGGCCCCTCTCGGACGTCGTGCATCGGCTGTGGTGGCTGCCTGATCGGCTGCCGCTTCGGCGCAAAGAATACCCTCGATAAGAATTACCTGTTTCTGGCTGAGAAACTTGGGGTCAGAGTATTCTCGGAAACCGAGGTCATCGATGTCACGCCGTTGGAAGACACGGCCGACGGATTGCGCGGATACCAGGTAAGGAACAAGGCCTCGGCCAATCGCTCTGCCGATATTCCTGCACGACTTACTTGCCGCGGTATCGTCTTCGCGGCCTCCTCGCTTGGCACTCAGGAACTTCTGTTTCGCCTAAAGGACAAAGGCTCACTGCCGCGCGTTTCCGGCGCGTTGGGAAGATGCGTTCGCACCAACGCTGAATCGTTGATCGGTGTGCGCTATCCCGGCTCCAAGGTCGATCTGTCCAAGGGCATCGCCATCGGCTCGGGAATCTACATCGACGGCCGCACGGATATCCAGGCGACCCGCTATTCGGCCGGGTCCGACGCCGTCGCGCTGATCAACACCGTGCAGACACTCGGTCGCCCGGGCTGGACGCGCCCCTTCCTCTGGCTGTCAACGCTCGCGAAGCTGCTGCTGACCCAGCCGCGGGCGACGCTGCGAATGCTATGGCCGCCCGGTTTTGCCACGGAGACCATGATCCTTCTGTGCATGCAGACGGTCGATGCTCATGTCGACATGCGACTGAAACGGCCGTGGTACTGGCCATTTGCCAAAGTCCTGAGCACCGAGGGCAAGCGTCTGCCGGTCTTTATCCCCGAGGCCAACGAGTTCGCGCGCAAGGCCGCGTCGGCCACCGGCGGTTTTGCGACGACATCGATCATGGAGGTCCTCTTCAACATCCCGACTACAGCGCATTGCATGGGGGGCGCCGGGATGGCGCGGAGCGCCGCCGAAGGTGTGTGCGACGGCAAGAACCGGGTGTTCGGCTATGCCAACATGTATGTTTGCGACGGCTCCATGCTGAGTGCCAATCTGGGCGTCAATCCCAGCCTGACCATCGCCGCCCTTACCGAGCACGCAATGAGTCACATACCGGTCGCTACGGAGCAGCAGTGGCAGGCGGTTGCTACCGAAGCGCCGGCATAGACTGCTTTGCCCGCGCTGCTCGCCCGGCAAAGAGCTTCCCTGAGGCGGCGAGGTTGTGGCTGGGGATATGCGCGAGCACCTGGCTGATGGGCTGCTGTGCACTCTGTGTCCCGACGGGGCCACCATAGTATGGCGTCGGCGTGGCGGTCCGGGTTGTACTCGGCTTGATTGTCCCGAGCTGCCGACGGTGGCTGAAGTGGGCGTGCCGGGTTACGAATCGGTTGCTGGTACGGCCTGCTGTCCCGAAGGACATGCCGCCCGCTCTCGTGAAGAAGATCGCCGACGAGACGGTGCGCGCCTGCGCCACCGAAGGCGTGAGATCCGTCGTCGCCTCGCAGGGCGGCGACATGGTCGCCGGTTCCCCCGCGGCCTTCGCCGATTTCATCGTCGCCGAACGCGCGCGCTACGCCACGATCGTGCGCGAATCCGGGATGGCGGTGGAGTAGGCGGGGGCCGACGGACCCTCACAATGTGGCGTCGGCGTGGCATGGTCCGGTTGCAGCCGGCTTGACAGGGTCTCAGGACTTCGGCCTGCTGCAAATACCTGCCGGCGGTGCCGCGAGCGCGCCGCCACTCTTTCCTCATGCTCGCTTCAACTAGGATACAGACGATGGCTACAGGCACGGTCAAGTGGTTCAACGGCACCAAGGGTTTCGGTTTCATTCAGCCCGACGGCGGCGGCAAGGACGTGTTCGTCCATATCAGTGCTGTCGAACGGGCGGGCCTCAACGGCCTGAACGAAGGCCAGAAGGTCAGCTATGAAGTGGCCAGCGAACGCGGCCGCGAGGCGGCCGTGAACCTGAAGGCAGGCTGAAAACGCTGCATCAGCGCTGCGGTAATATCCGAGTTTTGACGATGCTTTGACAGAAGGCCCGCCCGGTTTCCGGTGCGGGCCTTTTGCTTGTCCGGTGTTCGTCCGGGGGCGCTAAAGAAACCCGACCATCCGCGCCACGCGCTGAACGCCCTGCCACACCGGGTCGAGGCCAGCGAAGGTGCGGACCATCTCGTTGGCGTCGGCGAGCAGCGCCTTGAGCTTCTGGCCGTTGGGCTCGTCCTTGGCGGCCTCCGCTTTGGCCTCCTCGAACAGGGCGCGCAGCTCGCGCATCTCCTCGGTGTAGTCGTCGTCGATGGCCTTCAGCGAGGTGGCGAGGGCGTCCACGAGATCGGACGGCGGGGTAGGAGATTTGGGATCATTGGTCATGGTTTACGATACTCCGTGACGACTGCGACGTGAACACCCGAAGGGCCAACGCGCCTCAGAACCAGTAACGCTTGCCGACGGCGGAAGGTGCCAGCACCTCGTCGCCGAAAGCCTGCCCCAGCGCCGCCATGGCGCGCCAGCCGGTGCAGTGGCCGGCGCCGATCTGGGCGAGGCCGAAGCCTTTCAGGGCGGCGATGGTCTCGGGGATGATCTTCTCGTTCGTGCCCGAGAGATGCAGACCGCCCAGCACCGCATGCAGCTTCACGCCCGGGAAGCTCGCGCGGGCATGGCTCAGCACGTTCACGATGCCGGCGTGCGAGCAGGCGCTCAGCACCACCAGCCCCTTGCCCTTCACGTTCACGGCGATCCAGCGCTCGTCCATCAGCAGCTCGTCGCTCTCCCACGGCGCATCCTCGGCCGTGCGCCGCACCTGGTTCGGCAGGCCACGCTCGAAGGAGGTGATCCGCGGGATCTCGCCGCTCACATGGAACAGGCCGTCGAGCAGCCGCTGCGGTTCGGTGGTCGAGACGATCTCAGCGCCGAGCCCGCTGAGCTCGCTGGCGGACGGCACGTCGTCCATCTGCCGCACGCTGCCGTCGGGCAGCTTCATGCCGCGCTGATGAAACATGCCGGGATGGACGTGGAAGGGCACGGCGCGGCCGCCGTTGCCGGCGCGGATGCGCTGCAGCGCCAGCTTCATGGCGCCGGCATGGTCCCAGTGGCCGTGCGACAGCACGATACCCTCGACCCGGCCGAGATCGACGCCGAGCCGCGTCGTGTTGCGCTCGAAGGCATATTCCTCCGGCCCGCTGTCGAACAGCAGCGTGCGGCGCACGTCGCCGCGCTGGACGGTGACCAGGCAGGAGAGGCCATGGACGCCGCAGCACAGGCAGCGGTCCGACGAGGCCCGCAGGCCGCGCCGCGTGGCGAAGGCCCATTCGTTCTCGACGTTGAGCGGGGTCGAGGAGAGGCCGTCGACGGCGTTGTCGACCAGGATGTGGATTTCGACGCGATCGGCTTCGAGGAGGGCGGCTTCGGCGAGGTCGGTCATGCGGGCGGATGCTCCTCTTTTCTTTGGCCGGTACCTATTCGCGGCGATGCTTACACGAACACGATGGAAGGCACACCCAAGCCCCGACGACCCGCCCAGTATCAGTGGTTCTCTAAACTGGCCGCCGAGGGCAATTCATAGGCCCTAGGAAGGGCCATGAAGAGCTGGTCTTACCGGTAGCTTCGACAAGAATCTGCATGACGAAGGTAAACTGATAACAAGAAGGCTTTTTGGGTCATTGCCCAAGGAACCAATCGGTGAGCAAGACATTTTGTCTCTTACCGCAAAGCTAGATTTCAGCTATATGTTGTGGCCAATAGAGCGGGAGTAAACAACATGGCCGAGCGCAAATCTGCCCTGAAAAGAGCGCCAGAGCGGCCCGAGCTGCAGGCACTTCTGGAAAAGGCGAAGGGCGTCGTGCTGACAGATGATCAGCTCCGCGAACAGCGTGCCAGCTTTGTCTACGGGAATGCGCCAAAGGGGTCGCGCATCACGAAGGAGTCCGCTCTCAAGGCAGTGAACAGTCTGCGTGTGGTGCAGGTCTAAACCGCGCGTGGCTGAGAGTGTTTATTCTAGAAGAAGAAGACTCGGCACTCTTTGACCGCATTCAGGAACAAAATCTGAATCGTCAGTACGAGTTGCTGACAAATTGCATTGAGATCGCCCTCTTCAAGGGCGGTCCCATGTGTTTCGACAAGTATCTGCTTTGGGCGCTCAATCACGTAGCAGTCGCCAACATCTCCCAGTTTGGGGGCCGGTTTCGGCGCGAGCCGATCTACGTTGGGAATCATAGGCCTCCGCACTTCAACGACGTTGATGATTGGATGGACCGCTTCATCTCCAATGTTCAGGAGAATTGGTATATTTGGAGCCCCACAGAGTTGGCGGCATACGGTCTATGGCGGATGAACTGGATTCACCCTTTCATCGAAGGGAACGGTCGGACGGCGCGTGCAGCTTGCTACTTCCTCCTCTGTGTTCGATCAGGTTCACTCTTGCCAGGCCGGCGAATCGTGCCGGAGCGGATCAGGGACAATAGAGACGGCTATGAGGCTGCTCTGCTTGCTGCAGACAGGGCGTGGGACGACGGTCATTTGGATTTCAGTGAGATGGAAGAATATCTCGCAGCGCTTCTCCAGGCCCAGTTGCAGAACGACGACTTGCCCTATGAAGGCGCGTCCTCGATCTAGGCGCTTAGGATTTTTGATCGCTTCTGCCGACAATGCTGGGCTTACCGGGCGCGCCTAAATTTCCCCCAACCACCGATGGTGGCGGGTTTAACAACCTTGTCGTCGCCAATTACGAGGGCTTGTCCGCTTTCAGGAACGTCTCGAACGCTGCCTTGTGGTCGGGATGCCAGCGCGACAGCGCGGGCCGGTTCTCGGTGATGTCCTGCGCCGCCCAGGTGATGCGGCGATTGTCGACCTCGCGCGTGACCTCGTTGTCGGGACAGAGGATGTAGAAGTCGCCCGCGCCCATGCCCTCGACCAGCATGTCGACCACCTGGTCGGGCGTCCAGGCGCCGGCGGGCTTCTCGCTGCGGCCGCGGCTGGTCATGGCGGTGAAGGTCGAGCCGGGGATCAGCAGGTGCGCGGTGATGCGCGCGCCGTCCTCGTTGCGCAGGCTGTGCGCCAGCGCCTCGGTCATCACCTTCACGCCGGCCTTGCTCACGTTGTAGGCGGTGTCGCCGGGCGGGCAGGTGATGCCCTGCTTGGAGCCGGTGTTGACGATGGCGCCGGCCGTCTTCTGCGCCAGCATGGCGGGCGCAAACGTCTGTACGCCGTTGATCACGCCCCACAGATTGACCTCCAGCACGCGACGCCAGCGCTCGATGTGATCCCACGGCCCGCCGCCCGGCGCGGTGCCGGCGTTGTTCATCAGCACCGCGACCTCGCCGAAGGCGGCATAGGCCTTGTCCTTCAGCGTCTGCACCTGGGCGAGCTGGCTCACGTCGGCGGGCACGGCGAGGATGGCACTGCGTCCGGCCGGCGCGACCGCGGCGACCTCTGCCGCCGCGCGTTCGAGCGCCTCGGCCGAAAGATCGGCCAGGCACACTTTCAGGCCCATCGACGCGAAGCGGCGGGCAGCGGCCAGACCGATGCCGCTCGAGGCGCCGGTGATGACGGCGACGCGGCCGGCGGTTAGGGCGGGGTGGAGGGGCATGAGGCGGCTCCTATGGTGAAAACCAGTGGCGCTTTCAATAGAATTCACGCTCGATGAGCTGCACAACGAGCTTCTGAAGACCTATCGATCTCACCGAGTTCCTTCGCTCAGAGGGTCCTGCCGCTGATTTTCAGAAAAAGCCTGCTGGTCGAAGTTCTCGACCGTCCGGCTCTCCATCTTGGACCAACATTCGGTGAGGTCCTTCCTTTCGCGCGTCTCTGATTACCATTGCCGTGATGGGAACTGCCTCGACTGGCAACTGGGTCAACCCAGCATTGGCGCCAACCGAAAGGGCCACTGATTCGACCATGCCACACGTTGGAACGCGAACTGGAAGGCCAACTGTCTGGAAAATAGGCCCACGCACTTCCAATAAGGTATGGATAAGTCACTAGACTAGCAACTTGCGATTGCTTTCTCCCCAAATCGCCTACTAAGCTGCCCTAGTCGCAGCCTCGGGGGGGGAGAGCGAGTGGATAGACGAGGATACGTAGTCGTTGGGAGCAATCACTCCCTCTTCTCGAAACAAGCATGTGACGCAATCGAAGCGAATGCAAAATTGGTTCTGGATGCTGTTCAGGACCAAAACAAAATCACGCTTCCAAGGGTCGGTTTCTCGATCCGAACTCAAGCTCTAGGCACGCAGTCGCCTACAGCCGTCATCTCCACCACGTTTCCCGGCAACCGTCATTCTGCAATTCGCATGTTACTGGTGCCGTCCCGTGTGCCGGCGAAGATCCTCCATGATCGATTTTCTTCGAATGATCTACTAGTAGTGGTCGAGGAATCAAAAACGGCGGTGGGTGCAAACTTCGTTGGTGGGCCGTCGCTTGCAGGTTGCCGGGTTGTCGCTGAGGCGTCACGATCGGCGAGATTAGTTGAAGACCTAATCATCGATGTCACCCTGGGAACCTATTTCAGAACTGCGGGTGCCATCAGGCAGCTGGTGGCGCAGGAAGGGCTTCGTAGTCTCTTTATCCGGAAGGTCACGTTCGCACGCCGATCACGCCGCTTGCTTGGGCCAGTCACGGCTGCGAGGACGGCAACCTATCTAATGCTATCGTCGCTCGGATCTGCCGCAGACAACAAGATCAACGAGCGGGCGAGCCAGGCGTTTGAGATTTGGAGAGAGTTCTCAGATAGTCTGACGCTATTTGGTTTGCCCCAGATAGATGGCCCCGATGTGGCTGTAAGAGATTTCGCCACTCAAAGACGCTTCTTTAGACGGCTTAAGAAGATAGGCGGACAGCTACCAATTAGGCGCCTTACGAAGATTGTGAGCGAGCTCTCAGACGGCGGCTACGTGATGGCGATTCTGCGTTCGTCATCAACTGCAGGTAAGTCACCCTCTTTCAAGAATCAGGTGGCAGCAATTTTCGGGCCAAGAGCAAAACGCAACCGTTTCAGGATCTATCCTGCTGGTGTTTTTGCTTCTGATCGGGCGACACTCCAAAAGCTCGACAAATCCGGGCATCTGCTTCTGATACCAGTTGTCGTTGGCGGAAAGTAACCACGTACGACGGAGTGGACTTACCATGGCAAATACTTGGTGCGGTTACATTG
>CAMDOT010000138.1 GCA_945903635.1 Rhizobium sp. Q54
ACGACGCGGCCCGCGAGCTGGGGGTCGATCGCGACGAGCTGCGGCGCAAGAACATGCTGTCGGAAGCGGCGCTCCCGTACCAGAGCCCGGTCGGGCCGTTCTACGACTGCGGCAAGTTCGAAGAGAACATGGATATGGCGATCAAGCTCGCCGACGTCGCGGGCTATGCGGCGCGCGCGGAGGAGTCGAAGAAGCGTGGCAAGCTGCGCGGCCTTGGCATCGTCAATGCCATCGAACAGGCGGCTGGTACGGCACAGCCGGAATATGCCGAGATCCGTTTCAACCCGAGTGGCACGGCGGCGCTGCTCATGGGTACCAAGAACCAGGGCCAGGGCCATGAGACCATGTTCAAGCAGATCCTGAACGAACGCCTCGGCATCGATCCCGCCGAGGTCCAGTTCATCGATGGCGACACCGATCGCGTGGCCTTCGGCATGGGCACCAACGGCTCGCGCTCGACGGTGCTGGGCGGCTCAGCGCTCTATGGTGCCGCCGAAAAGGTGATCGCCAAGGGCAAGCGTATCGCAGGGCACCTTCTGGAAGCGGGCGAACAGGACATCCAGTTCGCCGAGGGCGCCTTCAGGATCGCCGGCACCGACAAGAGCGTGTCGCTGAAGCAGGTCGTCATGGCCGCCTTCAATCCGACCAAGCTGCCCAAGGGTTTCGAAGGAGGCCTCTACGAGAACGCCACCTTCCTCGGCGAGAAGGATACTTTTCCCAACGGCTGCCACATCTGCGAGGTCGAGGTCGATCCCGACACCGGCGAGGTGAAGCTCGACCGCTATGCCGTGGTCGATGATGTCGGCACGGTGATGAATCCGATGGGACTGAAAGGCCAGATCCATGGCGGCGTGGCCCAGGGCGTGGGCCAGATCCTGAGCGAACAGGTGGTGTGGGACCGCGAAAGCGGCCAGCTGCTGACCGCGAGTTTCCTCGACTACGCCATGCCGCGGGCCGACACGATGTGCAGCATGGAGGTCAAGTCCAACCCGGTGCCGACCAAATACAATCCGCTGGGCGCCAAGGGGGCCGGCGAGGCGGGCACCGTGGGCGCCATGCCGGCGGTGATGAACGCGGTGCTGGATGCGGTGGCGCCGCTCGGTGTCAAGGACGTGGCCATGCCCGCCACCGCACAGAACGTGTGGCGGGCTATTCAACAAGCGAAGAAGTAGGGCAACAGGCGAAGAAGTAGGGAGCAGCGAGATGAGCGTTCTGGAGGGGCCGCGCAAGGAAGTGCGGCATGTGATGAAGGACGGCAGCGCCTATTGGGTGGAGTTCAAGGACGGCAAGATCGTTTTCGCCGACGGCCGCACCTGCGATGAGAAGGACGTGGTCCATCTGCCGCCGTGCAACCCGACCAAGATCGTGTGCGTTCACGTCAACTACATCTCGCGCTACTACGAATTCAACAACACGACGGTGCCGCCCAAGACGCCGACCTACTTCCAGAAGCCGTTGACGGCACTCAATGCCCACAAGGGCGAATTGGTTCGTCCCGCTGGCTACAAGTACGTGAATTACGAAGGCGAGATGGCAGTCGTGTTCGGCAAGGTGACCAAGAACGTCACGCGCGAGGAGGCCTGGGATTGCATTGCGGGCTTCGCGCCATCGAACGACTTCGGTTGCCACGATTTTCGCGACACCGACTCGGGTTCGATGTTGCGCGTAAAAGGCATGGACGGGTTCTGCCCGATCGGGCCGGGCCTGGTATCGGGTGTCGACGTGCGGAAGTCGACGCTGCGCTCCTACAAGAACGGCAAGATGGTTCAGGAAGGCGCGGTCAGCGAGCAGATATTCGATTGCGGCTACCTGATCGCCGATCTCGCGCGCCACATGACCTTCCTGCCCGGAGACATCCTGCTGACGGGCACGCCGGCCAATTCGCGGCCGCTCGAGGTTGGCGACACGATCGATGTCGAAGTGACGGGTATCGGCCGGCTGTCGAACAAGGTCGTGGAAACGCCGGCGCCGCGTGCCAAGGACGGCTTCCCGTCCAGCCCCGACAGCGAAGGCGTTCGTCGCGTGGCGCTCGGCAACGAGGAGCGTCTGCCCGACAAGTTCAAGGCGTCATAAACAGTATCGCGGAGGGAGTCATGGTAGCGGTCAAAGTTGCCGAATTCGCCTGGCCACGGATGGAGGCGCCGGATCTCGACGAGATGGAGGAGTTTCTCACCCATTTCGGCCTGGTGCGCGCCGAGCGCACGCCCGACGCACTCTACATGCGCGGCACCGACGATCATCATCACCTGCATGTCACGCAGAAAGGCGGCACGAAGTTCATCGGCTTCGCCTATCACGCTGCCGACGAGGACGATCTGAAGCGCCTGGCCAAGCTGCCTGGCGCCTCGGGCATCGAGGCGGTCGACGAGCCGGGTGGCGGCAAGCGCGTGCGACTGCGCGAGCCCAACGGCTACCAGATCGAGGTCATCGCCGGACAGAAGCGGGTGGCGCCGGTCAAGGTCGCGCGCGACGAGCTGAACAGCGCCCGTGAACCGGTGCGCCGCGCCGGCAAGCTGATGCGCCTTTCCAAGTCGCCGACGTCGGTGCAACGCATCGGGCACGGCGTTCTCTCCACGCCCAAGGTCAAGGAAACTGTGGCGTGGTTCCGCGAGACGCTGGGCATGATCCGCTCCGACGACGTCTATGCCGGCGACAAGGAAAACATCATCGGCTCGTTCAACCGGCTCGACCGCGGCGCGGAATATGTCGACCACCACGTCTTCTTCTGCAACCACCACGCCCGCGCGGGGCTGAACCACGTCTCCTATGAAGTGCAAGACATCGACTGCGTCTTCCAGGACCACGAATATCTTAAGCGGCTCGGCAAGTACGACCATATGTGGGGCATTGGCCGCCATCTGCTGGGCAGCCAGGTCTACGACTATTGGTGCGATCCGTGGGGCCGGGTGCATGAGCGCTGGGCCGACACTGACAGGCTGAATGCCTCGAACGGCGGCCATCTATTGAGCGCCGAAGAGGGCTTCCAGTCGCAATGGGGCGAACGCCCGCCGGAACGATTCCTCGGCCACGCCAGCCCCTGATTTTGAAAGGAGAAACCATGTCCAAACCACCTGCTGCGAACCCCGCCCGGGATGCCGTGCGGTCGTTCGTGCCCAAGCTGATCGATCTCACCGAAAAGGTCGTCTACGGCGACGTCTGGGAAAGGCCCGGCCTCTCCAAGCGCGACCGCAGCCTGATCACCTGCGCGGCCCTGGTCGCCATGAACCGCACCGAACAGCTCAAGGGCCATGTCGCCCGTGCCATCGACAACGGCGTGACCAAGGACGAGATCGTCGAAGTCATCACGCACATGGCGTTCTACTCCGGCTGGCCGACCGCCATGTCCGCGGCGGGAGTCGCCAAGTCAGTACTCGAAGAGGGAGAGAAGAAGTGAAGCTTTGCTATTTCAACGACTGGCGCCTGGGCGTCATCAAGGGTGACAGCGTCGTCGACGTCACCGACGCAGCCAAGGGCGTGCCTCATCGCGACACGCGCGACCTGATCGTCGGCGTCATCGCCGAATGGGACAGCTACAAGGGCAAGCTCGAGAAGGCCGCCGCTGACGGCAAAGGCGTGCCGCTTGCCAGCGTGCAGCTCCGTCCGCCGGTGCCGCGTCCCGGCAACATTGACTGCATGGCCGTCAACTACATGGAAGACGGCACCCTGCCGGAGAAGCCCGCCATCAACTGCTTCCACAAGGCGGCGACGGCGGTGATCGGAGACGGCGACACCATGGTGCTGCCCGACGTGCCCGCCAGCATCTTCGAGGGCGAGGCCGAACTGGCGCTGATCATTGGCAAGCGCGCCTCGAACGTGAAGGCCGCCGACTACAAGCAGTACATCTTCGGCTACACCTGCTTCATCGACGGTTCGGCCCGCGGCCTGCCGCCGCCGGGCAACGTGTTCTTCCAGATGAAGTCGCGCGCCACCTTCGCGCCGATGGGTCCCTGGCTGGTGACGGCCGACGAGATCGCCGATCCGCAGAAGCTGGGCATCGAGCTCAAGAACAACGGCGTCACGATGCAGAAGTTCAACACCGACGACATGGCGCACCAGATCCCGCGCGTCATCGAGTGGCTGTCTTCGATCCATACGCTCGAGCCCGGCGACGTCGTTGCCACCGGCACCAATCACCGCGGCCTCAACTCCTTCATGGACGGAGACAAGATCGAGCTCACCATCGAGAAGGTCGGCACGCTCAGCTTCAGCATCAAGGACGATCTGAAGCGTACTTGGGCGCGGACCACGCGCTCGCAGCACAAGGACAAGGGCGGCGAGGGGCCGCACACCCCGCAGCTAACCGGCAAGTACGCGAAGAAGTGACGGCGAAGCCGTCATCCTGAGGCTTCAGGCCGAAGGATCTTTTCTGATCGGGAAAGATCCCTCGCTACGCTCGGGATGACAACTAGCGCGTGTCGAGCTTGGCCTGGATGCTTTGCATACAGGTCTCGCGCGACATGAAGCGCGGCCGGCTTCGGCACATTGCTTCCGTCCGGGTGAGGATCGTGTCGTTCGGCTGATCGAGGTCGAGCGGCTCGCCGCAGGGCTGCGGCGTATAGAACGGCGTGTCGCAGTACATCTCGACCGGATTGCCCTCGGGATCCTGGAAATAGAGCGCCCAGGCGTTGCCGTGATCGGTGACGCGATGTTGGCTGATGCCTTCGGAGATCAGCGCCTTACGGTAGGCTTTCAGCGTGTCGAGCGAGTCGAGGCGGAAGGAGATCTGGTTCACCGGATTGTACGGCATGTCCTTTGGCCGACCGTCGAACAGCACGAACTGGTGGTGGCATTCCGGGTTCTGCGTCATGAACACGACGCGCGCGCCTGACCTGCCGGTGCCGGTGTCGCTGATCACGAAGCCCATGACGCGCGTATAGAAATCGACCATGCGGTCGAGATCGGTGGCATGGATGCCAAAGTGAGTGAGCTGGGCGGAAAGGGTCATCCCGCCACGTTAGCGAAAAAGGGCGCCGCGGTCTCCCGCAGCGCCCCTCTCGGAGACAGTTAGTGCGTCAGAGCCGGCTGAGCGCTGGCCACGACGGGGATTGCCCGGGCCTTCTTCTCCTCGGGGATCTCGCGCTGCAGCTCGATCGTCAGCAGGCCGTTGGCAAGCTTGGCGCCCACGACCTTCACATGGTCGGCGAGCTGGAAGCGGCGCTCGAAGTTGCGCCCGGCGATGCCGCGATAGAGATACTCCTTCTCGGCCTGGCCGTTGGCCGCGGTCTGGCCGGTGACCAGAAGCTCGTTCTCCTTCTGGGTCACGTTGAGCTCGGCCTCGGCGAAGCCCGCCACCGCCATCACGATGCGGTAGTCGTTATCGCCGGACTTTTCGATGTTGTACGGGGGGTAGCCGTTGGTGTTGGCCTGTCCGGCGACCGAATCGAGCAGGTTGAAAACCCGGTCGAAGCCGACGGTGGCACGATAAAACGGCGAATAGTCGAACGTACGCATTGATCATCCTCCGGTGAGCGATGTTGTGTCGCCGCCCGCCCCGGGATGGGCACGGGCGACAGCACGGGATTTAGGAACGGTCCTCCGGACGTCAAGGGGAGCAAAAATTTCCTTCCTGCCCGGTTGAACGGCAGGAAATGCTCCAGTGCGGGAAACCTTCGGTAATTCAACTCATGGCAGACGTGCGAAACAACGCCAGATCAAGAGTTCAGTAAACGCGGGTGTCCGCATGTCGCAGTTTCTTCGAAAGCCCGAGGCCATCCTGTGGATCCTGTCGATCTCGCAGGCCATCGCCATGCTGGCAGTCAATGTCCTGCTCCGGGCCGCCGTGTCGTGAAGCACCTGCCGCTGTTCTTCGACCTTACCGGCCGCAAAGTCGTCGTCGTGGGCCATGGCCCCGCCGCCGACCGCCGCGCAGATCTCGCGCGCTCGGCCGGCGCCAAGGTGGTGAGGCCGTCGACGGATACCCTCGAGAGCACCGACTTCCACGGCGCCACGGCGGCGTTCATCGCGACGGGCACGCTCGACGGCGACACCGCCGCACAACGCATCGCGAAGGAGTCGGGCGTGCCGGTGAATGTCGCTGACCGGCCAGCACTCTGCGATTTCATTCTACCTGCCATCGTCGATCGTGATGGAGTCGTCGTGGCGATCTCGACCGGTGGCGCTTCGCCGACGCTGGCGAGTATCTTGCGCGGCCGCATCGAGGCATCTCTGCCGGAGCGGATCGGGGCGCTGGCCAGGCTGGCCAAGACCTTCCGCGCCCAGGCCAATGCCCTGATCGCCGATCCGGTGCGCCGTCGCGGCTTCTGGCGCCGCCTCATCGATGGGCCGGCGGCGCGGCTTGCCTTGGCGGGCGACGAGGCCGGTGCCCGGCGCGTGGCGCTGGGCGAACTCGACACCGTCCGCCGCCAGGTGTCTTCGGTAGGCATCGCCCATATCGTGGGCGCCGGCCCGGGCGATCCCGATCTGCTGACGCTGCGGGCAGCACAGCTCCTTCAGGAGGCCGATGCCATCCTGCACGATGAGCTGGTGCCGCCTGCCATCCTCGGGCGCGCCCGCCGCGATGCCGAACTGGTTGCCGTGGGCAAGCGGGCTGGCTGGAAGGAGAGGGGACAGGCAGGCTGGCCCCAGGCCGACATCGACGCGGAACTGGTGCGTCGCGTGCGCGCCGGCCAGCTCGTGGTGCGCCTGAAGGCAGGCGATCCCTTCATCTTTGGACGCGGTGGCGAGGAAGTGGACGCGTTGCGTGCCGCTGGCCTGCCGGTGACCATCGTTCCCGGGATCACCGCCGCGCTCGGCGTCGCCGCCTCGGTCGGCATACCCCTTACACATCGCCGTTTCGCGTCGGCCGTGACGTTCGTGACCGGGCATGGCGCCGATGGCCGCGAAGCCGCCTGGCCGGGGTTGGCAGCACAAGGTCACACACTCGCGATCTACATGGGTGCCACGGAAGCCGCTTCCGTGCGCGACCGCCTCCTGGACGCCGGCAGCCATCCCAACACGCCGGTCGCTATCGTCGAGAATGGCACGCGACCCGATGAACGGGTCTCGGCGGGCCGGCTCTCCGACCTGGCACGGCTCGCCGCCACCCACACTCGTGGCGACGCCGGTCCCAGTCTCATCATCGTTGGCGAGGTCGCGGCCTATGCCGTCGACGCCGGTCGCCCACAACTCGCAGAGGTGTCGTAATGGCCAAGAATTTGAGCGGCGACCTGCAGGTCGCGAGCGCCAACCGCCTGTCCGACGGCGTCGTGGTCTGGCTCGGAGATGCCGGCGAGTGGACGACCCGGCTGGATCGCGCTGCCGTCGCCCGCGACAGTCGCGCCGGAGAGATCCTTCTGCTGCGTGCCCGGGTCGAGGCCTTCTCGGTGGTCGACCCGTTCCTTGTCGCGGTGACCGAGGAAGAGGACGGCGCCATCGAGCCGCTTTCCCTGCGCGAAAAGATCCGCGCCTCGGGGCTCACCTTCGACGCCATTGCCGCCGACGCGGTGCGTTATGCCTGACACCTTTTTCTACCACTACGATGCCTATGACCGCACGCTGGTCTCCGAGCGGGTCGATCAGTTTCGCGACCAGGTACGGCGGCGGCTTGCCGGCGAACTGACCGAGGAGCAGTTCAAGCCGCTCCGGCTCACCAACGGGCTCTACCTGCAGCTTCACGCCTACATGCTGCGGATCGCCATTCCCTACGGCACCCTGTCGTCCCGCCAGTTGCGCAAGCTGGCCGAGATTTCGCGCAAGTACGACCGCGGCTACGGCCACTTCACGACCCGGCAGAACCTGCAGCTCAACTGGATCAAGCTCGAGGACGCGCCCGACGCGCTGGCCGCGCTGGCCGAGGTCGACATGCATGCGCTGCAGACCAGCGGCAACTGCATCCGCAACGTCACTGCCGATCATTTCGCCGGCGCGGCCGCCGACGAGATCGAGGATCCGCGCATCTGGGCCGAGATCGTGCGCCAGTGGTCGACGCTGCATCCCGAGTTCACCTTCCTGCCGCGGAAGTTCAAGATTGCCATCACCGGCTCACCCAACGACCGCGCCGCGGTTCGCGTGCACGACATCGGCTTGCGTCTGTGGCGCAACGACGCCGGCGAGGTGGGTTTCGAGGTGATCGTGGGCGGCGGTCTCGGCCGCACCCCGATGATCGGCAAGACGCTGCGCGAGTTCCTGCCGAAGAACGAATTGCTGGCCTATCTCGAGGCGACGCTGCGCGTCTACAACCGCTACGGCCGGCGCGACAACCTCTACAAGGCCAGGATCAAGATCCTGGTGCACGAGGTCGGTGTCGACAAGATGCGCGCCGACGTCGAGGCCGAGTACGCCGAGACCCGCGACGGTCTGCTTGGCCTCAGCAACGAGACCATCGAGGCGATCACACGGCAGTTCGCGCCACCGCCGCTGCCGCACCGATCGGCTTTCGTACCGGACGTCGAGCGGCAGAAATTCGAGGATGCGGCCTTCGCCCTGTGGCTCAAGTCGAACACGGCCCCACACTGGATGGCCGGCTACCGCATCGTCACGGCCTCGCTGAAGCCTGCCGGTGCGCCGCCGGGCGACGCCAGCGCCGTGCAGATGGAAGGCGTGGCCGACATCGCCGATGCCTTCAGCCAGGGCGAACTCAGGGTCAGCCACGAGCAGAACCTGATCTTCCCGCATGTCGCCATGGAAGATCTGCCGGCGGTCTATGCGGCCCTCGGGCGTCTCGGGTTCGCCGAGGCCAATGTCGGCAAGATCACCGACATCATCGCCTGCCCGGGCCTCGACTATTGCGCGCTCGCCAACGCGCGTTCGATCCCGGTGGCCCAGCGCATCTCCAATCACTTCTCGGAGCTGGCGCGCCAGCACGACATCGGCGATCTGAAGATAAAGATCTCGGGCTGCATCAACGCCTGCGGTCATCACCACGTCGGCCACATCGGCATCCTGGGCGTCGATAAGAACGGCGTCGAACTCTACCAGATCAGCCTGGGCGGCGACGTCGACTTCGGCAAGACGGCACTCGGCACGATCCTCGGACCGGCCGTGACGGCGGACAAGATCGTCGAGGCCGTCGATGCGCTGGTCACCACCTACCTCGACGCGCGCGCCGCGGGCGAACGCTTCGTCGACACCTACCGGCGCATCGGCGCCCAGCCTTTCAAGGAGCGAGTCTATGCCACTGTATAGCGAAGCGGGCGGCCTGCCCGCGACCTACGTCCCGTTGTCCTTCGCCGACTGGCAGCAGCGGCCCGAGTGGCCTGCGGTTGCGCTGGCCAACACCGATCCGGTAGAGGATCTGGCGCCTCATGTCGGTCGGCTCCGCCTCATCGTGCTCGACTTCCCCAAGTTCAGCGACGGCCGTGCCTACAGTCAGGCGCGGCTTCTGCGCGGGCGCATGGGCTATCGGGGTGAACTGCGGGCAACCGGCGGCGTCCTGCAGGACCAGATCGCGTTCATGCTGCGCTGCGGCTTCAATTCCTTCGAAAGCGAGCAGAAGGGCTTTGGTGAGGCGCTGGCCAGGGCGCGCACTCTGTTCAGCGTCGTCTATCAGCCGACCGAGGACGGCCGCGCACCGGCTTCTCGCCTGCGCCTGGAGACCGCGACCGCCCTTTTGGCGGCGGACTAGCGGCGGCAGACTAACGCTTGTCCTCCGGCAGGGGCTTGCCCTCGGGCTGGGTCTCGAGCCATTTCATGGCTTCGTCGACCGTGTCGAAGATACGCGCCTCGCCGGCGAACTTGCCCACGTTCACATACCGCTTGGCGAGTTCCGCGCCCGAGCCGGGCTTCGGCACCAGCGCAAGCGGCCCACGCTTGGCAATCGAGGCGTAGGCGGCAGCGCGCGCCGCAAGCGTCATGACATCCTCGTCGGTGTAGGTTCCGTCTCCCTGCGTACCATCGAACAATTTGCGGTAGGTGAGGGCGTCCTGCCCAGCGACAGCATCGGTGAAGTCCTCGATGTCCTTCAAGGCGATGACACCCAGGACACGGGCGTGAACGAAGCGCTTCTCGTGGTCGATGGTGAATTCGATCGGCATGCCGGGACTTTAGCCGGATGCCGGGGGAGCCGTCGAGCCGCTTGGCGACACCCGCATGCCCGGATAGGTTCGTCCCGATAGCCGGGAAAACACCGGCGGAAGGAAACGCATGATCAAGGGAGCGATGGGCGCCGCGCTGGCGCTCGCGATGGGCTGGTGCGCGCTTGGCGCGCCTGTATCGGCGCAGACGCTGGTGAACATCCGTTCGCAGGATGCACCGAAGTACGACCCGCACAGCAACACCTCGAGCGGCATGGGCCATCCCATGTTCATGATGGGCGACACGCTGGTGGCGCTCGGCTGGGACCTCAAGAGCGTCCACCCGCTGCTCGCAAAATCGTGGTCGGTTTCCGACGACAAGCTCACCTACACCTTCAAGCTGCGCGACGACGTCACCTTCTGCAGCGGCAAGAAGTTCACCGCCGACGACGTCATCTTCTCCTTCACGCGGCTCTCGGATCCTTCGTCGAAATGGCCGTTCTTCTGGCGGCTGGGCGAGATCCAGAGCCTGACCGCGCCCGATCCCTACACGCTGGTCTACAAGTTGAAGCGGCCGCACTCGGAGCTGCTGGTCGACCTCGCGAACTTCGCCGCCACCATCATCAACAAGGAGAACGTCGAGGGGTTGGGTGCCGATTTCGGAGTAAAAGGCTTCGACGGCACCGGGCCGCTCTGTTGGGAGAGCTGGCAGCCGCGCAAGGAACTCGTGCTGAAGCGGCACGATGCCTACAAATGGGGCCCGACCGAGGTCTACAGCAACAAGGGTCCGGTGAAATACGAGCGCATGATCTGGCGCATCGTGCCGGAAGAGACGACGCGCATCGCCACCATGCTCTCGGGCCAGGCCGATTTCTGCCACTGGAACCCGCTGCAGGCGATCGAGACTTTCCGCAAGGCACCCAACCTCGCGATCTACGAGCCGACCGCCGACTTCGCGATGTACTACTGGGGCTTCAAGAGCACGCGCGAGAATGTCTCCGACAAGCGCGTCCGTCAGGCGCTCGCCCTCCTGGTCGACCGCGAGGAGATCAACAAGGCGATCTTCTTCGGCCAGGCCGAGACCGCACGCTCGCTGGTCCATCCGAAGTCGCTCGACTTCGAGCCGGCGACGCTCGACGTGCTCACCAAGCGCGATCCCGAGAAGGCCAGGAAGCTGCTCGACGAGGCGGGCTGGAAGGTGGGCGAGGGCGGCTTCCGCTACAAGGACGGCAAGAAGCTGGAAATGCTGATGTATTCCTACACCGTCGGGCAGAACCCGAAGCTGTCGGAAGTGCTGCAGGGCGCGGCGCGTACCGTCGGCATCGACATCAAGATCCAAACCTGGGATCCGACGGTGTTCTTCCAGAAGATCGCCCAGCAGGACTACGACATCTGGACGCTATCGGTGCCTTACACCTCGGCCGGCGACCAGATGTACCTCTACTATCATTCCAAGAACCGGCCGGTGCCCAACCGCATGATGTGGAACGACGCCGAGACCGACCGTCTGCTCGACGCCGGCCGTACCGCCACAACCGACGCCGAGCGCGAGAAGAACTTCAAGGAGGTGCAGCGCAAGGTCCACGACGAGGCGCTGATGATCCCGGCCGCCCATTCGCGGCTTTTCCTGGTGGCCAAGAAATCGATCAGGAACGTCCGTGCCCACGGCATCTACAGTGCCGCGCTCTACAAGGGGATCGACCTCCAGCCTTAGCTCGTCAGAAGGACCGCGGGCCTCCAGGCCCGCCGATCAGAGCGCGCCCTCGTGTTCCAGCAGCCACTGCTTGCGCGGCAGGCCGCCACCGTAGCCGGTGAGGCTGCCGTTCGAGCCGATGACGCGATGGCAGGGCACGACGATGCTGATCGGGTTCTGGCCGTTGGCCAGACCCGCGGCGCGGACCGCCTTGGGCTTGCCGATGCGGCGCGCCAGTTCGGCGTAGCTGATGGTGTGGCCCTTTCCGATCTTGCGCAGCGCGCGCCATATGCTGGTCTGGAAGGGCGTGCCGGCAGTCTCGACCGGCAGCTTGTCGATCGCGGCGAGATCGCCCTTGAAGTACGCGCGCATGGCGCGCGTCAGGCCACCGGGATCGCGCGCCCGGTCGAGCACGTAGCCGCCCTTGCCGTAGTAACGGTCGAGCAGCTGGCGCATGCGTGCCTCGTGATCGGTCCAGTCGATGGTGCGCAGCTTGCCCGCGCGGTCGGCCACGATCAGCAGTTCGCCGATCGGCGTCGCGAGGCGATCGACCAGGAACTGGAGCTGCTCAGCCATGGCTCGCCATCCTCAAATGTTGCACGGCGTAGGCGTGCCATGGCCGCCATGCCGGTGGCGCCTTGTTGTCGACGGCAACACCGACCGTGTCGCGCTCCCAGTCGCCGGGCGCGCGCAGGCCGGGCCGCTTGGCGATCAAGGGGGCAAGCCGGGGATCGCGCGCCAGATGGCTGCCGATGGTGGCGATGTCGGCGCCGAGGTCGAACACGCGCCGCACGCGGGCCACGATGGCAGGAAGCGCACGCACAGAGGGGAAGCGGATGGTGACCGCCACCGAATTGCGCTCCGGCAGATGGGCCACGGCCACGGTGCCCTGGATGCCGTCGAGCTCGATCCGCCGGTGCCAGACGTCCTTCTCCAGCCACTCGGTCTCTGGCGCCGCGCGGGCGGTGAGGGCGGCCAGCATGCCCGGCCAATCGTAGGGCGGCCGGTAGGCGAGGCGGAGCGTCACACCATCGTGCGCCGAGGTATCGGCGCCGATCTTGCGCCGGAGCGCACTCGGAGGCCGGTCGAACAGATCGTGGAAGGTCTCGTTGAAGCGGCGCACGCTGCCGAAGCCCGAGGCCAGCGCCACCTGGGCCATCGACAGGCGGGTGTCGTGCAGGAGCTGCTTGGCGAACAGCACGCGTCGTGTCTGGGCAACTGCGATGGGCGAGGCGCCGAGATGCTGCTTGAACAGACGCCGCAACTGCCGGCCGCCGACGCCCAGCCGTTCGGCCAGGGCCTCGACACCGGCCTCGTCCTCGTCGAGCGCGCCGTCGGCGATCAACGCCAGAGCGCGGCTCACGGTATTGGCCGTGCCGCGCCAGAAGGCGAGGTCGGGCGCGATCTCGGGCCGGCAGCGCAGACAGGGCCGGAAGCCCGCTTCCTGGGCCGCGGCGGCGGAAGCGAAGAACCGGCAGTTCTCGAACTTCGGCGCGCGCGCCGGACAGATCGGCCGGCAATAGATGCCGGTCGAGGTGACGCCCACGAAGACGCGGCCGTCGAAGCGTGCATCGTGGCTCTGGAAGGCGCGGTAGTAGGTCTTGCGGTCGAGCAGTTCCATGGGGGCATTTTCTCACGCGCGCGCGGGACACGCTCGCGGTTTTCGGACGTGATAGTCATGCCCTTTTTTCTCCTCCCCCAGGCATGCCTATGAAGGCATGCCTGGGGGAGGAGAGGATTGCATCCGGCGGCGGGATCGTGATCATTCGCGGCATGTCGCCGGAAGCGCCCAAGGTCGGTTGGGCAACCTTGCTCAAGCCCGAATGGCTGCCCTTGCTGGCGGTGCTGCTGGGCGGCGTGCTGCTGCATTCCATGAATGTGATGATGCTGGCGACAGTGCTGCCGAGCGTCGTCGAGGAAGTGGGCGGCGCTGCCTTGATGAGCTGGCCGACGACGGCCTTCCTCGCCTCGTCGATCGTCGCCGCCACCTGCACCGGCCATCTGACCTCCCAGTTCGGTGCCCGGAGCGCCTTTGCTGCGGGAGCGGTGGTGTTTGGCGCAGGGGCGCTGGTTTGCGCCTTGGCGCCCTCGATGGGCTTCGTCGTCGCCGGCCGCTTCGTCCAGGGCTTCGGCGGCGGCGTGTTGTCCGCCATGGCCTATGTGCTGGTTGCCAACGCGTTTCCCGAGCAGCTTTGGCCGCGCGTCGGCTCGCTCCTGTCCGGCGTCTGGAGTCTGTCGATCCTGGTCGGGCCCCTTGTCGGGGGCACGTTCGCGACCTGGGGCAACTGGCGTGGGTCGTTCTATGCCGTGACGATTGCGGCGGCGGTATTGGCGGTCTTCGCGCTGCGCTCCCTGCCGCGTGCGCGCGGCGAGCGCGGCGGCACCGCGCGGCGCATACCGACCGGCCGTGTCCTGCTGATCTGCGCGGCAATCGCGGTCATGTCGGCGGCGAGTGTCGCGGGCTCGCTGGCCTCCAAGGCCGGCCTCTTCGCCGCCGCGGTCGCAGCCTTGGTGGCGATGCTGGCATTGGACCGCCGGGCGACGGCGCCACTGTTCCCGAGCGATGCCTTTTCGCCGCATTCGGTGACGGGCGTCGCGCTGTGGTTCGCCCTGCTGGTCTCGGTCGCCTACAGCCCGCTCTCGATTTTCGTGCCGATCTTCCTGCAGAGCTTGCACGGTTTCGATCCGCTGGGCGCGGGCTACATCGTGGCTGGTGCCTCACTTGGCTGGACGGTGGCCGCTGTCGCCGTGGCCGGGCTGCCGGCCCGCTGGTCGGACCGCATGATGGTGGCCGGGCCACTCGCGATGTCCGCGGGCCTGCTCGGCATCGCGCTGTTCATGACGGCACAGCCCGTGGCCGTACTGCCGCCGCTGATCGTCCTGACCGGCCTCGGCATCGGCGTCTGCTGGGTGTTCGGCGTGCAAGGCATCATGGGCGGCGCGAGGCCGGGCGAGCGCGATCTCGCGTCGGGCTCCGTGGCGAACGTGCAGCAGACAGGCTTCGCGCTCGGTGCCGCCGCCTCCGGCATCGCGGCCAACGTCGCCGGCCTGTCGGGTGGGCTGACGGCGGGCAGCATCGCAAATGCCGCTTTCTGGGTGCCGGTGAGCTTCGTCCCGGTGGCACTGGCGGCCGCTGTCGTGGGCCGTCGCCTCGTATCGCTGTCCCGGCGCGCGACCTGATCGCTTCGACCCGCGCCGAAACGTCGGGCGGGGCACGCCGACTATCGTGGTCGCTCCTCACATCAAGGGAGAAATACATGGTCGATTTGAACACGCTTCGGGATGGTCTTGTCGTTACGGCGTTCTGGGAAGCCAAGCCTGAGGAGGTCGGTGCGCTGGTCGGCATCATCGGGAAGTTCCTCCCGCAGGCCCAGCGCGAGCCGGGGGTAAAGGCCTTCCAGATCCATCAGTCCCTCACTGAGCCCACGAAGTTCTTCTTCTACGAAGTCTTCAAGGACGAAGCCGCGTTCGCCGAGCACCAGCAGAGCGAGCACTTCAAGACGCTGATCGTGGGCCAAGCGGTGCCGAAGCTCGCCAAGCGCGAACGCACTCAGCACAAGTTCGTCTGAGGGCGTTCGCCGCAACTGACGTCGCGTCCGAAACACGCCAGCCGGTGCGCGTACGATTGTCTACGGTCGGCTCCATCAGCAAGGAGCACGACATGACGGACGCAGATGTTCAGGAATTCATCACACGCTTCGCCGCCGCGTGGGCAACACGCGACGGCGAGGCATTTCTCGCACTCTGGCATCCCGACGGTGTGCTGCATTCACCGCTCTACGACCGGCCGGTCGCCGGCAACGAGCTCGGCGGGCTGACCGATCTGGTGCGCGAGACGGCGCCCGATCACGTCTGGCAGCTGCTCGACTGGACGGCGCGGGGCGACGTCGTCGTGGTCGAATGGCAGGCGACGCGGACCGCGGGCGGTCGCCGCATCGACTGGCGGGGAGTCGACAAGTTCAGGCTGAGGGAGGGCCGCATCGCCGAGGAGCGGGTCTATTTCGATACTGCGCCCCTCAGGGCGGCACGGCAGGGCGTTTCTGCGGAGCCGCTGATGGTGTTGGGACCGAAGTAGGGACCTGGACCGGTGCCGCTGGTTCGTTGGACCTGCTAGATTTGGCGGCTCGAACGAGGGGGAGTGGACGATGACCATCGTCAGGCGGCTTGCCGAGGACACGTCATATCTGCGGCACCTGGGGGAAGCGAATGGGGACCTTGCCATGCTGGCAAGCTTCACGGAAAAGCATCCGTCGGTGAAGGAACGCTTGGCCATCGGCAAGGCGCTGCGCGAGCAGGTGCCGCGGGCCGAGCATGCCCGGTTCGAGAAGAATCCCGACCGGCCGGATCCCATCGGCATCCTCGAGCAGCAGAATATCAACCGCGTGCAGAAGCTCGTGCCGGTGCGCTTTGCCCGCATGCTGGCCTCGCCATTCGCCTTCCTGCGCGGCTCGGCGGCGGTCATGGCGGCCGACCTCTCCGAGACGCCGGTCACCGGCATGTTCGTCAATGCCTGCGGCGACATGCACGTCGCCAATTTCGGCGTCTTCGCCTCGGCCGAGCGCAACCTCGTGTTCGCGATCAACGATTTCGACGAGGTTCACCCCGGCCCCTGGGAGTGGGATCTCAAGCGGTTGGCCGCGAGTGCTGCGGTGGCGGTGCGCTTCATGGGCGGCGACAAGGACAGGGCTGCAGACGCCGCCCGGGCAATCTCGCGCTCCTACCGCAGGCGCATCCGCCGCTTCGCCGAAATGGGCTACCTCGAGGTCTGGTACAACCGCATCGACGACCGGGCGGTGATGGACACCTTGTCCGCCAAGGCGCGCAAGCGGGCCGACCGGATCACGGCCAAGGCTCGTGAGAAGGGCCATGTGCAGGTGCTCGAGAAGCTGACCGAGCAGGTCGACGGCGAGCATCGCATCATCGAGGAAGTGCCCCTGATCGTGCGCGAGACGCACACAGAGGGCGGGCTACCGATCAACAATGCCCTCGACCTGATGCTGCGCTCGTACATCGAGTCGCTGTCGTACGACCGGCGGAAACTGCTGTCGCGCTATCGCATCGTCGACTCGGCACGAAAGGTCGTGGGTGTCGGCAGCGTGGGTACCGGCTGCTGGGTCATCCTGCTGCAGGGCCTCGACAACGACGACCCGCTGTTCCTCCAGGTCAAGCAGGCGCAGGCCTCCGTACTCGCCCCCTATGTCAGCAGCAAGCTGCCGTTCGACAGCCATGGGCGGCGCGTGGTGGTCGGCCAGCGCCTGACCCAGGGCGCACCCGACATTTTCCTGGGATGGGGTGAGGCGCTCGACCATCACTTCTACGTGCGCCAGCTCGCCGACATGAAAGGCAGCGTTTCGTTCGATGCGGAGAACGCCGACCAATTGGAGACATTCGACGAATATTGCGGCCTGTGCGGATGGGCGCTGGCGTTGGCGCATGCCAAATCAGGCGACCCGGAGATGATCGCGGGCTATTGCGGCAACAGCGACGAACTGGACGAGGCCATCGCCAAGTTCGCATTGGCCTACGCCAAGCAGACCGACAAGGACCATGACGCGCTTGAAAAGGCGCGGCGCAGCGGACGCATCCGTGCAGCGGCCGAAACGATGGTGAAGTAGGGGCTCG
>CAMDOT010000139.1 GCA_945903635.1 Rhizobium sp. Q54
ATCGGCGCGGTCAACCCCAACATGCTGATCTTCGTCGAAGGTGTGGCCTCGTATCAGGGCGAGAATTACTGGTGGGGCGGCAACCTCATGGGCGTGCGCGACCGGCCGATCGACCTCAACGTCGACAACAAGCTGGTCTACTCGGCGCATGATTACCCGAACTCGGTCTGGGCCCAGCCCTGGTTCCAGGGCGACAACTTCGCCGCCGGCCTGCCGGCCAAGTTCGACCAGATGTGGGGCTATATCTACAAGGAGGGGATCGCGCCGGTGTACATCGGCGAGTTCGGCACCAACCTCACCGATCCCAAGGATGCGCCGTGGCTGGAGGCCATCACCTCCTATCTCTCGGGCGATCTCGACAACAACGGCACGCACGACATTCCGGCCGGCAAGCAGGGCGTGAGCTGGACCTTCTGGTCGTGGAATCCCAACTCGGGCGATACCGGCGGCATCCTCAACAACGACTGGCGCACGGTGAACGAGGCCAAGATGGCCTACCTGACGCCGATCGAGTTCGACTTCGGCAGCGACGCCGGCGGCGGAGCGCCGGGGGCGGAGAACGCGGCCGTCTTCGTCCTCACGCTTTCCAAGCCAGCGACCGAGGCCGTGACTGTCGACTACCACACCGTGGCCGGCGATGCCGGCAGCGCCGACTTCACCGGCAGCAGCGGCTCGGTCACCTTCGCCGCCGGCGAGCAGACCAAGACGATCTCGATCCCGATCACCGGCGATAACCTCACCGAGGCGAACGAGCACTTCAACGTGGTGCTGACCAACGCCGTGGGGGCCACCCTGGCGCGCGCCACCGGCACCGCCACAATCGTCGACGACGATGCGGCGCCACCTGCATCGGTTCCGACGCTCGCCATCGGCGATGCGACCTTTGCCGAAGGCAGCGCCACAACACCTGGGCAGGCCACCTTCACGGTGACCTTGTCGGCTGCCTCGGCCACGCCGGTGACGGTGAACTACGCCACCGCCAACGGCACGGCGACGGCCGGTAGCGACTATGTCGCCCAGTCCGGCACGCTCACCTTCGCCGCCGGCCAAACCCAGAAGACCATCCAGGTGGCCGCAATCGGCGATGCGGTTGTCGAGGCCAATGAGGGTTTCACGGTCGTGCTGACGAACCCGGTGGGCGCCACCCTGGCTGACGGCACCGGGGCCGGCACGATCACCAACGACGACGCGACAGCGCCACCGCCGGGTTCCAGCGACGTCCATGGGCTTTTCACCGCGACCGACACCTGGAGCAACGGCTTCAATGGTGGCGTCACCGTGCACAACGACGGCGCCGCCACGACCACCTGGCAGATCGCCATCGATATGCCGTACCAGATCACCGACATCTGGGACGCCAAGATCCTGTCCCACGAGGGCAACACCTACATCATCGGCCCCACCGCCTGGAACGGACAGCTCGCACACGACGGCGAGACCAGCTTCGGCTTTGTCGCTTCCGGTCAGCTCAATCTGTCGGCCGTAGTTGTCCACGCCGTGGTGGAAACCCCGCCGTCTTCCGTGCCGACGGTGCCGACCGGCCTCGAGACCGACATCGTGTCCAGCACCTCGACAGTACTGAGCTGGGATGCGGCGACCGTACCCGGCGGTGGTACCGTCACCGGCTATGCGATCTTCGAGAACGGCGAGCAGATCGCCACCGTGACCGGCACGCACTACACCGTCACCCACCTCGCGCCTGACACCGACTACCAGTTCTCGGTCACGGCGATGAACTCGCTGGGATCGTCGGCGCAGGCGAGCCCGATCACCGTGCACACGACGATTCCCGATCCGCACAGCATCGAGCAGATGTTCTCACCCTACATCGACATGGCGATGTCGCAGGACGCCGACCTGGTCGGGATCTCGCACGCCGCCGGTATCGAGAACTTCACCCTGGCCTTCATGTTGAGTTCCGATCAGGGCATCGGCTGGCAGGGGGTGGGGGCGATCACCGACGACACGCTGTACACCCCGTCGGGAGCCACGACGACGATCCTCGAGCAGGTCCAGGCGATCCAGGCCGACGGCGGCAATATCACCATCTCGTTTGGCGGTGCCGCCGGGACGGAGGCGGCACTGACCGCGCCCAATGCAAGCGTCCTGCAGGCCCATTACCAGTCGGTGATCGACCGCTATCACATCACCTCCATCGACTTCGATATCGAAGGGGCGGCGGTGCAGGATCAGCATTCGATCACGATGCGCGACCAGGCCATCGCCGGCCTGCAGGCGGCCAATCCCGACCTGCAGGTGTCGTTCACCCTGCCGGTGCTGCCGACCGGTCTCGTTGCCTCCGGGTTGAACCTGCTGCAGAGCGCGATGAACGACGGCGTGCGGGTCGACATGGTCAACATCATGGCCATGGATTACGGCGCCTCGGTCGACAACAACGGCCAGATGGGGCTGAGTGCCATCCAGGCCTCCGAGGCGACCCAGCTGCAACTCGCGGCCATGGGGCTCGACGCCAAGATCGGCATCACGCCGATGATCGGCGTGAACGACATCGCCTCCGAGGTGTTCACCCTGGCCGATGCCCGGGCATTGGTCGCCTACGCCCAGTCGGATCCCGATGTCGCCATGCTCTCGATGTGGTCGGTCGCCCGCGACAACGGCAATGGCGCCGGCAACCAGTGGGCCTCGTCGGACACCAGCGGGATCGTCCAGAACCCGTACGAGTTCTCCAGCATCCTGAACGACTTCGACCACCTTGTGTGACATCACGAGCCGCACTGAAAGCCCGGGGGAGCCCGTAACGAGGGGACCTGCCTCGAACAGCTTTAGAGAGAGTGGGCAGGACATCGCGCACGATCTCGACAGCGAGATTGTGCGCATTGGGACCGACTTCACGCAGGAGGAGAGGCGGCCGCGAGAGCTATCCCACCTGCGTCTCCTACGATCTCGTGAAGCTGATGCAGGGCCGGGTCGCGAAGGCTTTTGATCGCAGTAAGCAGCGTCGGCCGGCCGGTCATCTGGCGGTCGGAGCAGACCACAAGATGTATGGAAATCTACACTCTTTCTGTTGGATTTTGACGCCTGTTTAAACGCCCCACAGAGCGCGATACTTAAGTTGGACTTAAGAAAACAGAGTTCATGTGCTGTTTGCCTTTTGGTGGGCCGTTAATGCGGCGCAAAAGGCCAAAAAGCGGAATGCCTTAGAATGCATCTCCCACGGTGTTTTAATTATATCCACACCCCACAATGGGCAGATTTCTGCACTTTTCTGTTTAATATGCAGGAAAACCGCTTCTAAGCGCAGATTGTTCTAAAAAATAACTTCATATGTCATGCACGAATCGAGCTTTTTCTCGTTCGATCTATTCGTGTATTTTTCATTCAGATTCAATGGTTTATTGTTCTTTCTTCACGATTAACCATCGGGAATAAAAATTCACAATGACAGGTCAATTCCGCGTCGTAATCTAGATTTGGTAGTAGGAGCGAAAAACGACGCGGATTAGGCCCCGCGTCGTTTCCCAGGAGTAAGCCGTTGAGCGAAGAGCCTAGCGGTCCTCCCCGGTGAGAGTGCGGTCATTGCACCCCCGAGCACGGTTAGGATGCACGACTTCGCCGCCGGCCCGCAAGGCTCTTCGTTTGGGAGAACTGTCACATGACGGATTCCAAGACGACTAAGATCGGCCGCGACGCCAAAACCGGAGAGTTCATTCCGGTCAAGGAAGCAATTCGCCGGCCGAGCACGACTACCGTGGAGCGGCTTCCGAAGCCGGGCTACGGCGACACTAAGAAGAGCTAACTGGACGACGCCCGCTGTGGCGAAGTTCGTGACCTGTGATAGTCGTCCGCCTACAGAGCTGGGCGGACGACCCACGGTGCTAGTCAGCAATCCGAGGGCGCTAGAATGCCGAAAAAGGGCTCAAAGGAAACCAAGGGACAGCCGAGGTACACCGCCATCGGGCGTGATGCGAAAACCGGACAGTTTCTCCCGGTCAAGGAAGCGCTCCGCCGACCGAGCACAACGACCGTCGAGCGAGTGCCGAAGCCGGGGTACGGCGACACCAAGAAGAAATAGCGAGAGATGTGATGCCAGTGAAAGGCCGTACCGAAACGAAATCTGCTTTGAATACACCTCAGACGCGGACCAATCCCAATTCTGAAGGCGGGCGCGTACAACAGCCAGCAAAGCCGGCTACCGCCCCATCGCCCACACCGAAGAAGAACTGATTAGCCAAAGGATCGCGCCCGCGGTCGGTGCACATATTCCTAGAATTGCTGCACGTTTGAAGAGCCGGGCATTTCGATTCAGGACCGTACGGTTCTCATCAATCTTGCTTTGTATGTGCTCGGCTTCTTCGCCAAGTGCCTCTGCCATCGCTTTCTTCGACTCGATATCACCGTACCATGACGAGGGTTCGTTACCCGGCAGCCAAAAGCCGATAGGCAATATCGCTGCAATACAGTGGGCGGCCGCTACTAAGAACAAAAGCGCCGCAACGCCACCTCCTAGATAGATCGGATACTTGTCTGCAAACTCGAGTTTGGATGCAATGGTTAGAGCGATCAGGCCAGCCATGAGTGCAGCAGCTGCTGCCGTGAAAACACCAGCAAGTGCGGCTGCCCTACCATCAGCAGAGGTGGCAAGCCGAAGCTGGCCATCAAGATATGTCTGACCCTCCTCGACGATGCGGGTGGTCATCTCCTTGTCCGCAGCTTTCCAATCCATCTAGTCCTCGCCAGTTCATTGGGAGATCGGTATTTGGGATATCCTTTCAATCCCGTCCCGAATGCTGTGTCGAAGCCGAATACTATCGACGCCCCGGATATGCACCAGCAACAAAGACGCCTGAGCGCTACGCCGGTCTTTTTCGCAAGCTTACTTCGTTGCTTGAAGGCCGATGTGCCTGGCAGGCCGCGAGCCATGTCTTCACGCGCGGCATTGCCTCAAATAGCTCCAGCGCGGGCTGAGAGTAGCGCACGATCTCGGCCAAGTTGATGTCGGTCACGGTGGGGCACCCACCGACCCGGAAGTGCGCGCCCTATTCGGCGGGCTGTTTCGAACAGCCCGGCGTTCAGTCGAGTTCGAAGACGAGGTAGCAGGCTGCGGTGAGCCAGACGGCGACGCTCAGCAGCATGCACAGGGCGAACACCAGAGACAGGGGCTTGCCGCGCGTGTCTAGCGGCATTCCCGGATCGATGCCGGCCAGGATCTCGACGAAGATCCAGAAGGGAAAGGCCAGCAGCCGCAGAATGATCGACTCGCTGAGAAAGACGTCGCGATATTGCGCAGCCCGCTGATAGCCCGGCGGCAATTCGGCTGGCGTCGGTCCGGCATCGAAGGCCACCGGGGCGGGCGCTTCGGGCCCCGACGTCTGGAGGACGTCCGACCAGGTCGTGGCCTGGATCCGCAGAAGTTGATTGGCCTTGCGGATCGCGGCCAACGCCTCGGCGTCGTGCGGGCTGTCGGTCATGCTCAACAGCTTGGCCAGGAGAGTCCTGTCGACTTCCATCGTGGGGATCCCGCGCTTTCCCGAGGGCTACGCCGGCTCCTTGTCACGCGCCTCCCACAACTTCTTGAAGGCGGGGCGGGCCTGGCAGGCTGCGAGCCAGGCTTTTACGCGCGGCGCCGCCTCGAACAGTTCCGGCGCGGGCTGGGCGTAGCGCACGATCTCGGCGGTGTTGATGTCGGCCGCGGTGAAACGCCCGCCGACCAGGAAGCCGGTCTTGGCGAGCGCGCGGTCGAGCACGGCGAAGGGGGCCTTGAGAGTGGTGACGGCGGCATCGGCGATCGCAGGATCCTTCACGCCGCCGGGTGCGCCGCCGAGGCGATGATAGATGACCATCAGGGCGTGCGGCTCGACCTCGGTCGCGGCCCATAGCGCCCACATGCCCATCTCGCCGTCCTCGGCGATAGTCGCCGGGGCGAGGGGACCACCGTGCTTCTTTGCCAGGTAGAGATTGATCGCCAGCGACTCGTGCAGCACCAGGCCGTCGTCGTCGATCGAGGGGATGTGGCCGTTGGGGTTCACCTTCAGGAAGTCGGGCGAGCGGGTGTTGAGCGGCGCGCCGGGGGCCGTGGCGTCGGGCAGGCGGTAGTGCTGGATCACCGGCACGTGCTTGAAGGAAAGGCCGAGTTCGTTGGCCAGCCAGATGTTGCGCGAGGCGCGGGAGCGGTAGACGCCATAGATGATAAGCATTGACTTTCCTACTTTGTCCTACTACAATCCTGTTTCGATCTTGCACATCGTTCATAAGGCTTTCCGTGCCGACGGCACAACGCGTTCGAAGGGCGCATGCGGGGGAAAGCGGAGTCTTGATTTTCGACATCCGGCGACTCCGCGATCGGTGCCGTCGGAGGACAAAAAGCACAGTGTATCAAGGCCTTGAAGGCGATAGCGTGACTCCCGAACCGACGCCAGAGTGGTGACTCATACAAGGAGGTGACTCATGAAAGCCGAGAGGAAACTCGAAGCCGTCAAGGACGCCAGCCATCTCTACGAGGTCGAGCGCCGGGCGCGCCATGCCGAACGTCCCGGGTTCCGGATCAGCGAGCTGCAGCTCTCATCCAGCCAGACCGTGCCATGGCACTTCCACACCAACATCAGCGACACCTTCTATGTGCTGGTGGGGCAGATGCGGCTCTTCCTGCAGGATCCCAAGGAAGAGGTGAGGCTGGGCGTCGGTGAGAGCTTCGTCGCCCGGGCCGGCCGGCCGCATCTCGTCACCAATGCCGGCACGACGTCGCTCACCTTCCTGATCCTGCAGGGTGTCGGCGAGTACGACTACGTTCCGCTGGTCTAGGGGCCGTTGGTCTAGCGCGCGAACTGGGCCCGCAGCTCGCGCTTCAGCACTTTGCCGGTGGCGTTGCGCGGCAGCACTTCCACGAAGGTGACCGACTGCGGGACCTTGAACTTGGCGAGCCTGGCGAGGCAATGGCGGACGACGTCGCCTTCCTCCAGCGGCTGGTCGGTCTTGCGCACGATGATGGCCTTGCCGACCTCGCCCCAGCGGTCGTCGGGCACGCCGATGACGGCGGCGTCGGCTACCTCGGGCAGCTGGAACAGGACGTTCTCGACCTCGGCCGGATACACGTTCTCGCCGCCCGAGATGTACATGTCCTTCCAGCGGTCGACGATATAGACGAAGCCTTCCTCGTCGAGGCGCGCCGCATCGCCGGTGTGCAGCCAGCCATCGGTGAAGGAACTTTTAGTAGCCTCGGGCTTGTTCCAGTAACCGGGCGTGATGTTGGGGCCCTTGATCAGCAGCTCGCCGATGCCGCCCGGGGCCACGTCGCGTCCCTCGTCGTCGACGATGCGGAGGGCGGTATGCATCATCGCCTTGCCGGCCGAGCCCAGCTTGCGGATGGCGTCGGCGGCATCGAGCATGGTGCCGGCCGGGCTGGTCTCGGTCATGCCCCAACCCTGGACCAGCGGCACGCCGCGGGCCGACCAGGTTTTCAGGATAGAGAGCGCGCAGGGCGCACCGCCGACGCCGGCGATCCTGAGGCGCGAGAGATCGGCGCCCTCGAACTTCGGATGCTGCATCATGAACTGGTAGGGCGCCGGCACGGCGAAGAAGTGGGTGATGCCGAAGGCCGGGTCGGAGAGATAGTCGAGCGCCTGGCCGGGATCGAAGGCACGCATGATCAATATGGTGCCGCCGGCATGCAGCACCGGGTTGGCGTAGCAGTTGAGGCCGCCGGTATGGAACAGCGGCAGCACGACAAGCTGCACGGTCTCGGGTGTGATGAGGGCCGGGATGCCGAGGTTGACGCAGTTCCAGAACACCATGCCGTGGGTGATGATCGCGCCCTTCGGGTGCCCCGTGGTGCCCGATGTGTACATCACCATGCCGATGTCATCGTGGGTGAGCGGCACTGGTTCGGGCGCGGCGGGCGCCTTGGCGAGCGCGCGTTCGTAAGAGCTGTCCGGCCGGTCGTGGTCGATCTCGAGCCGATGCTTCGAGAGTGCCGCCGCCTGCTGGGTAAAAGCCTTGTCGTGGATCAGCAGCTTGGGCGTCGAATCGCCCAGGATGTATTCGAGTTCGGGGACCGTGAGCCGCCAGTTGAGCGGCAGCATGATGGCGCCGAGGCGCCCGCAGGCGAACTGCAGCTCGAAGTACTCGGCGCAGTTGGGGGCGAGGAGGGCGACGCGATCGCCACGGGCGATACCGAGCGCGGCCAGCGCCGCGGTCAGCCGGTTGGTCCGCGCATCGAGGTCGGCATAGGTGAACTTCCGCGCCGTCTGTAGGTCGTGAATGGCGAGCGTCGCCGGCCGGCGGCCGGCGTGGTGGGCGAGCCAGTCGTAATAGGGAGGCACGCCGGGCATGTCAGTTCACGGCCTTGGTGAAGCCCTTCCAGTAGGGCTCGCGCAGCTCGCGCTTCAGCACCTTACCCGCACCCGAGAGCGGCAGAGGCGTATCGCGGAAGTCGACGCTGCGTGGGCACTTGTAGCCGGCGATCTGCTGGCGGCAGTGCTCCATCACCACGTCCTGTGTGAGGTTGGAACCTTGCGTGGGCACGATGATGGCATGGACCCGTTCGCCCCATTGCTCGTCGGGAATGCCGATTACCGCGACTTCATTGACGCCGGGGATCAGCGAGATCGCGTTCTCGACCTCGGCCGAATAGACGTTCTCGCCGCCCGAGATGATCATGTCCTTCAGCCGGTCGACGATATAGACGAAGCCTTCGTCGTCCATGGTGGCGCCGTCGCCGGAATAGTACCAGCCGTCCTCGAGCACGGCCGCGGTCTCGTTGGGCTTGTTCCAGTAGCCCTTCATGATGTTGGCGCCGCGGATGGCAAGCTCGCCCGCCGTGCCGTTGAGCACCGGTTGGCGATCGGCATCGACCACCTTCACCTCGCAGGCGAGTGCGGCCTGGCCGCACGACTTCAGCCGGCCGGCGAAGGGCCCGTCGAGCGTGGTGTAGCGCGGATCGAGCAGGGTCACGATCGGCGCCGCTTCGGTCATGCCGTAGGCGTGCATCAGGCCGACATGCGGCATCAGCTGGAGGGCCTTGCGCAGCACGCCCTCGGGCATCGGCGAGGCGCCATAGAGGATGAAGGAGAGGGTGGAGATGTCGAACTCGGAAAAGCGCGGATGGTTCACCAGCATGTTGATCATGGTCGGCACGAACTGCGCGTGCGTGACCTTCTCGGTCTGGATGGTCTGCAGGACCTCGACCGGCTCGAAGCGCGGCACGAAGGCGTGGCGGCCGCCCGACATGGTGACGCCGAAGGTCGAGGCGCCGTCGGCGAGATGGAACATCGCACCGGAATGGATGTAGGCGGTGTCGGCGGTGAAGCCGATGCCGGCCACGCCGTTCAGGGCGTTCACCACCAGATTGGTGTGCGTCAGCATCACGCCCTTGGAGCGGCCGGTCGTGCCGCCGGTGTAGAAGAGGCCGGCAAGGTCGTCGTTGGTGGCGCCGACATCGTCGGCCGACTCGTAGGCCGCGAGGTCCTCGAAGCGCAGGATGCCCTCCGGCGAGGCGATGTCGTCTAGCCAGACGACTTCGCGCACCGTGGGCATCTTGCCATCGAGTGCGGTCAGGTGATGGGCCATCGCCCCGTCCACGAACAAGGCGACCGCGCCCGAGTCGGCCAGGATGTACTCGATCTCGGGGGCCGCGAGCCGCGTGTTGAGCGGCACCATGGCGGCGCCGATCCAGGGGATGGCGTACATCAGCTCGAAATAGCGGTCGCTGTTCAGCGCCAGGATGGCGACCCGGTCGCCGCGGCGCACGCCCAGTGCGGATAGTGCGCCGGCGATGCGACTCACGCGCTCGACGCACTCCTGCCAGGTGCGCCGTCGCCCGGCGAAACGCGTGGCGATGCCGTTTGGCTTGGTCTGAACGGCGCGGCGCAGGCCCTGGGTCAGTGCAAACATGCGGGCGATGCTAGGGCCCAGTTCGGTCGCGCCGCAAGGGACTTCGTGCTAGAGAAAGGGGCATGAACGACATGACCCCGCCGGTGCAGGATCGCGCCCCGCCTGCCTTTGATCCGCTCGATCCCGCATTCATCGCCGATCCCTATCCCTTCTATCGAGCGCTGCGCGAGACGGCGCCGGTGTTCAAGACGCCGCAGGGCTTCTGGCTGATGACGCGCTACGAGGACATGGCGTTCGCCCTGCGCGACCGCCGCTTCGGCAAGGATTTCGCGGGCAACAACATACGCCGCTACGGAACCGACCGGATGGACGAACCGGCGATCGCCAGCCTCGCCAACACCATGCTGGTTCAGGATCCGCCCGACCACACGCGGCTGCGCAGCCTCGTCACCAAGGCCTTCACCGCCCGCCGCGTCGCCGACATGCGGCCGCGCATCCGGGCGCTGGTCGATGAGCAGCTCGATCGTGTCGTGGACAAGGGCGAGATGGACGTGATGCGCGATCTCGCGCACCGGCTGCCGGTGATCGTGATCTGCGACATGCTGGGCATCCCCGAGGAGCACCGCGCCCCGTTCCTGGCCGGCAGCAACGTCAACGGCCGCATCCTCGAGCCCGTGCCGATGACCCGCGCCGAACTCGACCAGGCCAACATGAACACCAAGATGGCTGGCGCTTATTTCAATCAGCTCTGCGAGCTGCGCCGCCGCGAGCCCAAGGACGACCTCACGACCGAACTGGTGCGGGCCGAGGAGGCGGGCGACAAGCTCACCGCCGCCGAACTCGAGGCCAACATCGGCCTGCTGTTCGGCGCTGGCCACGAGACCACCACCAACCTGATCGGCAACGGGCTGCTGGCGCTGCATCGCCAGCCCGATCAGTGGGAAAGGCTCAAGGCCGATCCGTCGCTGATCGCCAACGCCATCGACGAGCTTTTGCGCTTCGACTCCTCGGTGCAGCTCACCGGGCGCGTCACCAATGCCGAAGTGACGGTCGGCGGTGTGACACTGCAGGCGAGCGAGAGCGTCGTGATGCTGCTGGGGGCGGCCAACCGTGATCCGGCGCAGTACGCCAATCCCGATGCGCTCGACGTCGGCCGCCAGAACATCCGGCCGCTGTCATTCGGCGGCGGCATCCATCATTGTCTCGGCGCTCAGCTCGCGCGCCTCGAAGCCGAGCTGGTCTTCACCGCTCTGGTCGAGCGCCTGCCCACCCTGGAACTTCCGGAGAAGGACGCGCCAGCATGGCGGCGGAGCTTCACGCTGCGCGGCCTCAGCAAGCTGCCGGCGGTCTGGCACTAGGCATGTCGGCGCAGTGGCGGGGCGAGGGCAGCCAGCACCAGGGCAAGCGGCCCTATCAGGAAGACAGCTGGGCACTGGTCACGCTGGGTGACGGCTCCTTGTTGGCTATCGTGGCCGACGGCATGGGCGGTCACGCGGGCGGTGCCGTGGCGAGCAAGCTCGTCGTCGATGCCTTCGTCCATGCGGTCGAGCAAGGCGGTGGCTTGGCCGACGGTCTGCGGGACGCCAACGAGGCGGTGCGGGTCGGTGCCCAAGGCAAGCCCGATCTTGACGGCATGGGTGCCACGGTCGTGGCGGCGCAGGTTCGAGGCGACGAGGTCCGCTGGATCAGCGTCGGCGATTCGCCCTTTTATCTCCTGACCAAAGGCAAGCTCGAACGACTGAACGCCGATCATTCGATGGCGCCGCAGATCGATGCGCTGGTCACGCGCGGCATGCTGACGGCGGAAGAGGCCGAGCATCATCCCGGCCGCCACACGCTCCGCGAAGCCGTGATGGGCGAGCCGCTGACCCTGATCGACAAGGGCAGCCGACGGCTCGGACCTGGCGACAGTCTGCTGCTGTGCAGCGACGGGGTGCAGACGCTCGCGGCCGAGCAGATCGTGGCCCAGGCCGTGCGACCGGCGAGCGGCCTGGTCGAGGCCGTGCTGGCTGCGGCCAAGGACCATCAGGACAACGTCACGGTCGTCAAACTGGAGCGTAGCGCGTGAGCAAGAGTGCGGTCGTCATCGAGGTCACACGCGGTCCGGTCGTCGAAAGCCGGCATGAGGGCATCGCCGCCGTCGTCAGGGCCGACGGCACGGTCGTCGACTCGTGGGGCGACGTCGACGCACCCATCCTGCCGCGGTCGGCCAACAAGCCGATCCAGGCCATGGCCTTCGTCGAGAGCGGCGCGGTCGAACGCTTCGGGCTCGGCAACGAGCACATCGCACTGTCCTGTGCCTCGCACAGCGGCGAGCCACGCCACGTCGAGACGGTACAAGCCTGGTTGAAGAAGGTGGGTCTTGGCGAGGACGATCTCGAATGCGGCACGCACGCGCCGCGCCTGCCGCAGACGGTCGAAGCGCTGATACGCGCGAATGCGGTGCCGACGGCTGCCTACAACAACTGCTCGGGCAAGCACAGCGGCTTTCTGACCACGGCCGTGCAGTATGGCGAGCCGACCAAGGGCTATATCAAGTACGACCACCCGGTGCAGCGCCGCCTGCGCGACATCATGAGCGACCTCTGCGGTGCCGACGCCCACGCCTTCCCGCACGGCACCGACGGCTGCGGCATCCCCACGCTCGCCACGCCGCTCAAAAGCCTGGCGCGGGCGATGGCCAGCATGGCCGAACCGTCGCGGCTGTCGAACAAGCATGCGGAAGCCGCGACCCGCATCCGGGCGGCGATGAACGCCGAGCCCTTCATGGTCGCGGGCAGCGGCAGGTTCTGCACCCGCATCAACGGCGCGCTGCCCGGCGTCGTCCAGGTGAAGACGGGGGCAGAGGGCGTGTTCTGCGCCATGCTGCCGACACTGGGCCTCGGCGTCGCGATCAAGATGTGGGACGGCGCCGGGCGCGCGTCCGAGGTCGCGATGGCAGCACTCCTCGATCATCTCGGCGTGTTGCCGGCCGAGCAGCGCCAGGAAACCCTTCACCCGGCGATCAAGAACGTCGTCGGCCTGCTGGTCGGCGAGATGAGGCCGGCGAAGAGCTGGCTCGGCTGAGCGCGGCGTGACTGTCACGCTCAACATCCTCGAGATCGGCGCTCGTGGCGACGGGGTCGCGCAAGAGGACGGGCAGCGTTACTTCGTGCCCTTCACCCTTCCGGGCGAGATCGTCGAGGCCGAACCGCGCGACAAGCGGGGCGAAGGCATCGTCGCCGACCTGGCGGAAATACTCGCCCCGTCGCGCCACCGCGAACCGGCGCCCTGCAAGCACTTCGGCATCTGCGGCGGCTGCGCCCTGCAGCATTGGCGCCGCGACATCTATGCCGGCTGGAAGAACGAGCTGATCGCCCGCGCGCTGGAGCAGCGCGGTGTCACGGCGCCGGCCTTCGAGCCCGCGCTCGCCGGCCTGCCGAACGAGCGCCGCCGGGCGGACTTCGTCGTGCGCCGGCAGGGCCGGAAGGCGGTCGCGGGTTTCCACGAGCGCGCCAGCCAGCAAGTGGTCGATGTTGAGGAGTGTTTCGTCGTCACGCCGAGGCTTGTCGCCGTGTTGCCGCCGTTGCGTGCGGTGCTGGCCGGAATCCTGCCAGACGGCGGATCGGCCGACGCGATCGTGAACGACACCGATGCCGGTCTCGACGTGCTGGTGCGGCCGCACAAGCGGTTCACTCTGTCGTTGGAGGCCAACCAGAAGCTGGTGGCCTTTGCGGAGAACGCCGATCTGGCGCGTCTCAGTTGGGGCGATCGGGCGACGGCGGAGCCGCTGGTGACACGCCGCCAGCCGCGCCTCGTGTTTGGAGACGCAAGCCTCGAGCCGCCACCGGGCGCCTTCCTGCAGGCGACGCGGCGGGCGGAACAGGTGATGCGCGAAGCCGTCGTGTCGTGGATCGGCGATGCCAGGCGCGTGGCCGACCTGTTCGCGGGGATCGGAACGCTGACTGCCGGACGGTCGTGGCGTGCGACACTCTACGAAAGCGACAAGCCGTCGGTGGCGGTGGTCGAGGCGTCGGGTCGAAGGCTGGGCGGTGGCAAGCTGACGGCGGTGCACCGGGACCTGTTTCGCAATCCGCTGATGGCAGCGGAACTCGATGTCTTCGACGCGGTGGTTCTCGATCCGCCGCGCGCGGGTGCGGCTGCACAGTCGGTCGAACTCGCGCTCTCGAAGGTGCCGCGGATCGTCTACGGCTCCTGCGATCCCGGCAGCTTCGCCCGTGATGCGCACACACTCCAGCAGGGCGGATACCGGCTGGAGAAACTGCTGCCGATCGACCAGTTCCTGTGGTCGCCACATGTCGAGCTGATTGCGCTGTTTGCCCGCGCGCCGCTAAGGTCGGCCAAGAAATGAATTCGGGAGAGTGCAGATGATGTTCGACCTCAAGGGCAAGGTCGCGGTGGTGACCGGCGGCAGCCGCGGCATCGGCCGCTCGATCTGCGAGCAGATGGCCGCGCACGGCGCCAAGGTCGTCGTCTCCAGCCGCAAGCTGCCGGCCTGCGAGGAGGTCGTGAAGAGCATCAAGGCCAGAGGCGGAGAGGCCACCGCCGTGGCCGCCAGCATCTCCGAGAAGGCCCAGCTCGAGAACCTGGTCGCCGAGGCGCGCAAGGCCTACGGCCGCATCGACATCATGGTCTGCAACGCCGCCTCGAACCCCTACTTCGGTCCGCTCACCGGCCTGAAGGACGAAGTGTTCCAGAAGATCATGCAGAACAACGTCATGTCCAACCTGTGGCTGATGAACATGGTCGGCCCTGAGATGGCGGAACGCAAGGATGGCGCTTTCATCATCGTGTCGTCGATCGGCGCGCTGGTCGGTTCGGCCCATATCGCCGCCTACAACATGTCGAAGGCCGCTGATCTCTCGCTGGTGAAATCGCTCGCGATGGAGTGGGGCAAGCACAACATCCGCGTCAACGCCATTGCACCAGGCCTGATCCAGACCGACTTCGCCAAGGCGCTATGGGACAATCCCCAGATCCGCAGCGCCCAGGAGAACAAGGCGGCGCTGAAGCGCATCGGCCAGCCCGACGATATCGGTGGCGTGGCAGTGTTCCTGGCCTCAAAGGCCGGTGCCTTCGTCTGCGGCCAGTGCATCATCGCCGACGGCGGCGTGATCGGCGCGGGCGCGGAGTAGTCCTCAGGCTGCGACGTCGAGCTCGCACCACACCGGAACGTGGTCGGATGGCTCGGGCTTGCCGCGCTCGGCCTTGTCGATGCCGACGGCGGCGAGCCGGTCGGCGGCCTGCGGCGACAGCAGCAGGTGATCGATCCTGAGGCCGTTGCCCTTCTGCCAGGCGCCGGCCTGATAGTCCCAGAAGGTGTAGCACTCGCTGTCGGCATGAAAGGCGCGCACGGCGTCGGTCAGGCCGAGGTTGAGCAACTTGCGCAGCGCCGCCCGCGACTCGGGCTGGCAGAGAGCGTCGTTCGCGAAGGCTTTCGGGTCGTAGACGTCGATTTCGGTGGGGCAGACATTGTAGTCGCCGCAGAGAGCGAACATCTCTTCCTTGGCCAGCAGTTCGCGGGCGTGGCCGAGCAGGCGCTCCATCCAGGCGAGCTTGTAGGTGAACTTCTCGGTGCTGATGGGATTTCCGTTGGGCAGATAGATACCGGCCACCGTGAGCGGACCGCGCGGCGTGAACACCCGACCTTCGATATAGCGGGCAGGCTCGTCGTCGACATGGCCGGGCAGGGCACGCGCGGTCACATCGAACGGGTGCAGCGAGAGGAGGGCGACGCCGTTAAAGCCCTTCTGGCCAACGATCGCCATCTTGTAGCCGGCAGCTTCGACTTCGAGCTTGGGGAACGTCGGCTCCTGCGCCTTGATCTCCTGCAGGACGACGACGTCGGGCTTGGCCTGTTCCAGCCACGAGACCAGGTTTCCGGTCCGCTTGCGGACGGAATTGACGTTCCAGGTCGCGATCTTCATCGCGGCCGGATCACACGCTGAAGGAGTTGCCGCAGCCGCAGGACGAGGTCGCGTTCGGGTTGTTCACCTGAAACGAAGCCCCGACCATTTCCTCGACATAGTCGAGCTGGCTGCCCTTGAGCAGTTCCAGCGAGGTGCTGTCGACCAGCACGGCGGCGCCGTCCCGCTCGATCACGAGGTCGTCGTCGCTGCGGGCGTCCTCGAAGGAGAAGTTGTACTGGAAGCCCGAACAGCCGCCGCCCAGTACGGCCACGCGCATCATCACGGGCTTGGCTTCCTTGGAGGCCAGAAAGGCGATCCGCTTGGCGGCGCTCTCGGTCACGGAGAAGGTGGTGTCGGTCATGCCTACAAGATGTGGTTGGAAGGCCGGTTCGTCAATGCTCGGCATTGCGGGTCAGCCTCTCAATCAGACCATGGACGTCGCCCAGAACCCAAAGATCCGCGATTTTGCCGTCTTTCAGCGTGAACAGCGCCGCACCGGCCCATTCGACCGGCTTTCCGGTCGGGGCAAAGCCCATGAAGGGGCCGCGGTGAATGCCCTCAAAGTGCATACGGGCAAAGGCGCGGTCCCCTTCCACGACGAGGTCCCGAATGGTGCATCGGTAGCTGGCCAGGGCGCCGGTCACCATGTCGACATAGGCCGCGAAGGCGGCGTGACCCACCGTGGTCGGACCCAGGGAGCCGCGGAAGGTGAAATCAGGATGGAAAAGCTCGGGGATGGCCGCCTTGTCGATGCGATTCCAGACGCGGTCATAGAACTTCCGGACGGCTTGCTCGGGCGTCATGCGTTTTTCTCCGATGCCGCTGCACGGGCACGCACCCGCTCTCGGTGGAGAATATAGAGGCCGGAGCCGATCACCAGCGGCAGGCCGTACCAGACCATCGGCGATGGCTCCTCCTTGAACCACAGGTAGCCATAGAGCATCGCCAGGACGATGGAGCTGTAGTCGAAGGGCGCCAGCACAGACATTGGCGCCAGGCGCAGCGCCCGTGTCACCAGGATCTGGCCAACGCCGCCAATGATGCCCAGTGAGCACAGCCAGAACCAGTCGCCGAGCGGCGGCCATTTCCAGTCCGGAATCGCGCCAATCAGCGAAACCACGGTGGCAAACAGGCAGAACCAGAAGATCGTCGCCGCGTCGTGGTCGTAGCGGCTGACCAGGCGGGTGACCACCGTGGAGAGCGAATAACTCAAGGTGGCGGCCAGAACGACCAGTGAAATCCAGTGCACCGAGATGTTCCAGGGCTCGAGCATGATGAGCACGCCTGCGAAACCGACAGCGACCGCGCACCAGCGGCGCCAGCCCACGACCTCGCCGAGGATGGGAACGGACAGCGCAACCATGAAAAGAGGTGCGGCAAACGAGATGGCGTAGGCGTCGACCAGCGGCATGCGCGGAAAGACGTAGAAGAAGCCGAACAGGCTGCCGAAGCCTGCCACGATCCGCACCGCCTGCAGCATCGGCCGGCTGCT
>CAMDOT010000140.1 GCA_945903635.1 Rhizobium sp. Q54
AACAACTACTGGGACTGGCAGGCCGGCTTCATCGTCACCGTCTACGGCGTCGACCTCACCGCCGCCTATACCGGCACAAACCTCAGCGTCCAGGACTGCCTCGGCACGCAAAACTGCGCCAGCCGCGTCATCGTCGGAATCAGCAAGACGTTCTGATTTGCGGGCCGATCTGCAAGCTGGGGCGGCACCCCCCGAGACGGGGTTGCCGCCAACCTGCCGGGCTGCCATCTATGATGGATGAGCAGCGATCGGTTCGATCTCGCGGTCGTGGGTGCCGGCCTCAACGGCAGCCTGCTGGCGCTCGCCGCCGGCAGCGCGGGCCTCAGGACTGTCCTGATCGACCGGGTACCGCTTAGGTCCCTCACCGAGGCCGGCTTCGACGGCCGCACCACCGCCATCGCCTACACCAGTCAGCGCCTCTTTGCGGCGCTGGGCGTCTGGGATGATATCGCAGGCGTTGCCGAGCCGATCCGCGATATCCGGATATCCGATGCCGGTCACGACGGCCGGGCGAGTCCGCTGTTCCTCCACTTCGATCACCGCGAGGCAACGCCCGACTCCCGCGATCCCGCCCCGATGGGATGGATCGTGGAGAACCGGTTTCTGCGCGCCGCACTGCTGAAGCGATTGGCAGACTGCTCGCAGGTCGAGCTGGTCGCGCCCGACGAAGTGGTCGAAACGGCGCGCGATCTGGATCGCGCCGAGCTCACGCTCAAGAGCGGCCGCCGTCTTCCGGCGCGGCTCGTGGCGTCGGCCGAGGGACGCTTCGGCTCGATGCGCGAGGATGCCGGCATCGGCGCGCGGAAGTGGTCGTATGGCCAGACCGCGATCGTGCTGGTGGCCCACCACGAACGACCGCACCGCGGCGTGGCCCAGGAAAAGTTCCTGCCCGGCGGCCCCTTCGCCATCCTGCCCATGACCGATGGACCAGTGCGCGAAGGGATGGCCGGCGAACATCGCTCGTCGATCGTCTGGACCGAGCGCGCCGACCTGGCGCGCCGCCTGCTCGAACTCGATCCCCCACGTTTCGCCGCCGAGTTCGCACGGCGCTTCGGCGATCACCTCGGTCCTGTCGAGCCGGTCGGGCCGCGCTGGTCGCATCCGCTCGGCCTCGTCCATGCCGACCGTTACGTCGATACGCGTCTGGTCCTGGTCGGCGACGCTGCCCACGGCATCCATCCCATCGCCGGCCAAGGCTATAATCTCGGCGTGCGAGATATCGCAGCCCTCGTCGAGGTGTTGGCCGACGCCAAGCACCTCGGTCTCGACATCGGCGCCGCCGACACGCTGGAACGCTACGCCCAATGGCGGCGGGCCGACAATTTCGCCATGGTCGCCGCCACCGATCTGCTGAACCGCCTGTTCTCCAACGACATCAAGCCGCTGCGCCTCGTGCGCGGCCTCGGCCTCGCCACCGTCAACCGCGTGCCGGCGCTCCGCCGCTTCTTCGTCCGCCATGCCATGGGCATGGTCGGCGACCTGCCCAAGCTGATTCGCGGCGAAAGACCTTAGGCGACAGCGCTAGACTCGACGGGTTGGCAGCCCTATCTCAGGGGCCAATTCTCGAGGACCCCCATGGCTCAAGCGCAAGTGCCCGTGACCGTGCTGACCGGCTATCTCGGCGCCGGCAAGACCACCCTGCTGAACCGCATCCTGAGCGAGCAGCACGGCAAGAAATACGCCGTCATCGTGAACGAATTCGGCGAACTCGGCATCGACAACGACCTCGTGGTCAACGCCGACGAGGAAGTCTTCGAGATGAACAACGGCTGCATCTGCTGCACCGTGCGCGGCGACCTGATCCGCATCATCGAAGGCCTGATGAAGCGCAAGGACAAGTTCGACGGCATCCTGGTCGAGACCACGGGACTGGCCGACCCCGGCCCTGTCGCCCAGACCTTCTTTACCGACGATGACGTGAAGGCCCGCACCAAGCTCGACGCCATCGTGACGGTGGTCGACGCCAAGCACTTCCTCGGCCAGCTCGAACAGGGCTCCGAGGCCGAGGAGCAGGTGGCATTCGCCGATGTGATCCTGCTCAACAAGACAGATCTGGTGAGCCCCGACGAACTCGCCAAGGTCGAGGGCAAGATCTCGGCGATCAACCCCTATGCGCGCATCCACAAGACGCAGAAGAGCCAGATCGACCTCGCCGCCATCCTCGACAAGGGCGCGTTCGACCTGAAGCGCATCCTCGAGTTCGAACCCGACTTCCTCACCCACGGCCACGATCACAACCACGAGGAAGAGGTCAAGAGCCTGTCCATCACCTCGGACAAGCCGGTCGATCCGGACAAGTTCCAGAAATGGATGGGCGCGCTGCTGCAGCTCCGTGGCGGCGACATCTTCCGCAGCAAGGGCATCCTCGCCATCGACGGCGCCCCCAAGCGTTACGTCTACCAGGGCGTCCACATGATGATGGACAGCGACTGGGGCTCGCCCTGGAAAGAAGGCGAGAAGCGCTCGAGCAAGCTGGTCTTCATCGGCCGCAACCTCGACGGCGACAACCTGAAGCGCGGCTTCGAAGACTGCCTGAAGCAATAGCGTGAAGATCGATCTCGCCAACCCGGCCTGGCGCCAGACCCTGCCGCCGGCCCGTACCATCTCGGCCGATGCGCCGGTCGCCGCCTGCGCATTCAGCCGCGACGGCACCACCGTGGCCTTTGCGCTGGGCGACGGCTCGGTGCGCCGCCTGCCGGCCGATATCGCGGCCGCCCCCGCCGACGCAGTCCCGCCGATCCATGGCGGCGCGGTGCTCGCGCTGGTCGCCGATCCGGCCGGCGACGGCTTCGTGAGCGGCGGCGACGACGGCCGCCTCCTGCGGATCGCCGCCGACGGCACGGCCACCGAGCTCTTCAGCCAGAAGGGCAAATGGATCGACCATCTCGCCGCCCATCGCGCCACCGGCGCGGTCGCCGCGTCGGTCGGCAAGGCCGCGGTCGTCGTCACCAAGGGCGGCGAGGTCCGCGAGTTCGGGCCGCACCAGAGCACGGTGGCCGATCTCGATTTCAGCAAGGACGGCAGCCGCATCGGTTGCGCCCACTACGGCGGCGTCACCGTGTGGAGCATCGGCCAAATCACCCAGGGCCAGACGGCGCCCCCGCCGCGCCGCTTCGCCTGGCGCGGCAGCCACGTGGCATTGCGCTGGAGCACCGACGGCAAGTTCATCGCCACCGGCACCCAGGAAAACGACATCCACGTCTGGCGGATGGCGCAGGCCACCGACATGCGCATGCAGGGCTATCCCGCCAAGGTGAAGTCGCTGTCGTGGACCGCCGACGCGCGCTTCCTCTACACCTCGTCGCAGCCGGTGTTCACCGCCTGGCCCTTCTCCGGCAAGGGCCCCGAAGGCAAGCCGCCGCTGCAGTTCGGCGAGGAGGGCGCCGGCCTCTTGAGCGTCGTGGCCGCCCACCCCGCTGCCGAGTTCGTGGCCGGCGGCTACGATTCCGGCGAGCTGCAGCTCGGCGACATCAAGGCCAAGCGCTCTGTCGTCCTGAAAATGGCCGACGGCTCGGCCATCACCTGCCTCGCCTGGTCACCCGACGGTTTTAGGCTCGCCGTCGGCAACGAGCGCGGCGATCTTTTGGTCGTCGACCTGCGCCGCTAGGCCGTTTTTCGGCACAGGTCGTTGTGCCACGACGTGTCCCGCTGCCTGTGCCGAAAACCGTCCTCAACCCTTTGATCATGCGGGCGAATCGCCCCCTGATCGGCTGTGCCACCGACGCCGGCCGCTTTCAGGGATGAGAGTGCCGCTGCTTGCCCGCGATAACGCCTCGCGGGCAGGTCTTTGCCGGAATGAAAAAGGCCGGCCTCCACATTCACATGCGAAGCGCCAGCCTATCAGAAAAATAGCACGGAACCTGCTGAACCTGCAAGTTTTAGAATGCTTGCAGTGCTGGCGTCGCTAGCCCTTCTTCACCAGCAGCCGGTTCGACAGCAGGCACAGGATCCCGGCCAGGCCCATGGCGGTGGTCATGGGCGCGATGGTGCCGTCCAGCGCCTGGCCAACCACCGCGCCGAAGAGGGCGCCGATGCCGAACTGCATGACGCCCATCAGCGACGACGCCGTGCCCGCCATGTGGGGATAGCGCTGCAGCGCCATCGCCATGGAGTTGGGACCGATCAGGCTGATGGTGGCGATCTGCGGCGCGAAGCACAGCAGGAAAGGCCACATGCCGATGGTGCCGTAGCGCGCCTCGATAAAACCCATCACCATCGCCGCGGGTCCGGTGATCGCCGGCACGATCACGGCGTAGCGCAGGATCTTGCCGGCCCCGAACACCGGCGCGAACTTGGCATTCAAAAGACTGCCGACCGTCATGAACACGACCATGCCGCCGAAGATCAGGCCATAGTCGCGCGGCGCTATGCCATAGCGCTCGATGAACACGAACGGCGATCCCGACAGGAACGACAGCAAGGCGGCGAACTGGAACGAGCTGGTGAAGGCGTAGCCCATGAAGGCGCGGTGGCGGAACAACTCGCCGAAGCGCTTCAGGATCGACGACAGCACCAGCGGCTGGCGATACTCCGGCCGCAACGTCTCGGGCAGCCAGATCCAGGCCAGAACCAGCGCCGAGAGTCCGATCAACGCCAGCACCCAGAAGATCGCGCGCCAGCCCAGGAACCACAGGATCTGCCCGCCGATCAGCGGCGCCAGCATGGGCGCGATCGAGGTGCAGGCCATCATCAGCGACATGGCGCGCGCCGCCTGGTCCTTCTCCGCGAGGTCGCGCACCATGGTGCGCGCCAGCACCACGCCGCCACATGCCGCCAGCCCCTGCAGGAACCGCAGGCCGACCAGGTGGCCGGCCTCGATCGCGAAGGCGCAGCCGATGCTGGTCACGACATAGATGGCGAGGCCGCCCAGGATGACCGGCCGCCGCCCGTAGCGGTCGCCCGCCGGGCCGTAGAAGATCTGACCCAGGCCGAAGGCGATCATGAACGCCGACAGGGTGAGCTGGATGTCGCCCGCGGTGCCCTTCAGATCGACGGCGATCACCGGCAGCGCCGGCAGGTACATGTCGATCGACAGCGGCGTGAACGACGACAGCAGCGCCAGCAGGATCAGCAGGACCGGCGTCAGGGTCGGACGGGCGGTGGGTGTGGTCATGTCATTGGACCGCGGGCCTCCAGGCCCGCTCATGGCTATGAGGCGGGTGCGGGCCTGGAGGCCCGCGGTCCGCAATGAGGTCAGTCTGGTTCAACACGGCATGCTCTTACAGCCATTGGGCTCCCGGTCCCATGCTATAAGCGGACCATGACGGCGCTGCCCGACCTCACCGAGCCGCAGATCCGCCGCTATGCGCGTCACATCGTGCTGGCGGAGATCGGTGGCGTGGGCCAGGCGCGGCTCATCGCCGCGCGCGTGCTGGTGGTCGGCGCCGGCGGCCTTGGCGCACCCCTCCTGCAGTATCTCGCCGCAGCCGGCATCGGCACGCTGGGCGTGATCGACCATGACACGGTCGATCTCTCCAACCTGCAGCGCCAGGTCATCCATCGCACCGCCGATATAGGCGTTTCCAAGGTCGAGAGCGCCCGCCGCGCGCTGGCCGGGATCAATCCCGAGGTAACCGTGCATCCGCATGACGAGCGGCTCACGGCGGACAATGCCGAGCAGATCATCGCCGGCTACGACATCGTGGCCGACGGCAGCGACAACTTCGCCACGCGCTACCTGCTGAACGACGTCTGCTATCGCCTCAAAAAAATTCTGGTTTCTGCCGCGATACTTCGTTTCGACGGCCAGATCTCGACCTACAAGGCGTTCGAGGGGGCGGGCCATCCCTGCCTGCGCTGCATCTTCCCCGCAGCCCCCTCCGAGGATGCCCTGCCGAGCTGCGCCCAGGCGGGCGTGCTGGGCGCGCTGGCCGGCACGCTGGGGGCATTTCAGGCCACGGAAGTGGTCAAGGAGATCCTGGGCATCGGCCGCTCGCTGTCGGGCAAGCTCGTGATGTACGACGCGCTGGCAGGCGCCTTCGACGAGATGACCATCGTCAAGCGGCCGGACTGCCCGACCTGTGGCCATTCTTGCAGCGGCAAGCCATGAAGAGCCCTGAAGGCGGCCTCTCGATCATCCTGCGCGCGGGCGACTATGAAAGCGCCCACTACGCACTGGCGCTCGCGGCCGCAGCACTTGCAGTCAACAAGCCCGCCGTTCTGTTCTTCACCATGGCCGGCATCCGCTGCCTGACGGGTCCGCCGCCGGCACTCGACGATTGGCATCGCGACGCGCAGAACCGCGAACGCGGCGTCGGTGACTTCGAAACGCTGCTGAGCGCCTGCGTGGAACTTGGCTGCCGCTTCATCGTGTGCGAAATGGGCCTGCGGTCGCTCGACATCGATCGCACCAGTCTGCGCACCGACGTTCCCTTCACCATCGCTGGGATCGTGACCTTGCTGGAAGAGACCAAGCCGGGCATGCACCTGCTCACGCTGTAACGATCTACCTCTGTAACGATACTGGAGATTTCATGACATCCGCCGCCTTCGACGTCCTGGGAATCGGCAACGCCATCGTCGACGTCATTTCACGCTCCGACGAGGCCTTTCTCGGCAAGCACGGCCTTGTGAAGGGCAGCATGATGCTGGTCGACGAGGCGCGGGCCGAGGCGCTCTACGCGGCGATGGGCCCCGGCGTCGAAGTCTCCGGCGGTTCGTGCGGCAACACCATGGCGGGCGTTGCCTCGTTCGGCGGCAAGGGCGCCTACATCGGCAAGGTGCGCGACGACCAGCTCGGCTCCGTGTTCGGCCATGACCTGCGCGCGATGGGCGTGTCGTTCGAGACCAAGAGCGCGACCGAAGGTCCCTCCACCGCACGCTGCCTGATCCTGGTGACGCCCGACGCGCAGCGCACCATGAACACCTATCTCGGCGCCTGCACCGGCCTCGGCCCGCACGACATCGACACCAAGCGCGTGGCCAGCGCCCAGGTGACCTACGTCGAGGGCTATCTGTGGGACGCGCCGGCCGCCAAGCAGGCCGTGCTGAAGGCTTTCGATGCCGCACATGCCGCCGGCCGGCTGGTGTCGATCACGCTGTCGGACTCGTTCTGCGTCCATCGCTACCGCGACGAGTTCCGCGCCCTGATCCGCGACAAGGTCGATATCTTTTTCGGCAACGAGGCCGAGATCAAGGCGCTCTACGAGGTCGAGACGTTCGAGGCGGCGGTCGAGGCCACGCGCAAGGAAGGCAAGATCGCCGCCCTGACCCGCAGCGAGAAGGGCTCGGTTGTGATCAAGGGCAGCGAGACCTACGCCGTGCCGGCCGCCCCGGTCGCCAAGGTCGTCGACACCACCGGCGCCGGCGATCTCTACGCCTCGGGCTTCCTGTTCGGCTTCACGCACGGCAAGCCGCTCGCCGAGTGCGCCCGGCTGGGCGGCATCGCCGCCGCCGAGGTCATCTCCCACGTCGGCGCACGACCCGACCAGGCGCTGAAGACGCTGATTTGAGCGACGCGCTGGTGGTTCCGACCCCCTCCGCCCTTCGGGCACCTCCCCCGCGTCGCGGGGGAGGAGAAGAATATCAAACTCCTCCCCCGCGCTGCGGGGGAGGAGAAGAAAATCGGATTCCTCCCCCGCTTGCGGGGGAGGTGCCCGTAGGGCGGAGGGGGTCATGAGCGACGCCAACGCCCGCGGCTGGCGGGAGTCGCTGGCCACCTACACGCATCCGCGTGTCATCCAGTTCCTGTTTCTCGGCTTCTCGGCCGGGCTGCCCTTCCTCCTGGTGTTCGCCACGCTGTCGGCGTGGCTGCGCGAGTTCGGCATCAGCCGCACCGCCATCGGCTTCATCAGCTGGATCGGCATCACCTACTCCTTCAAGTTCGTGTGGTCGCCCGTGGTCGATCGCGTGCCGCTGCCGCTGCTCACGCGCTGGCTCGGCCGCCGCCGCTCCTGGATGCTGCTGGCACAGGCAGGCATCGTCTCGGGCCTGCTTGGCATGTCGTTCTGCGACCCGCGCACCGACCTGTGGTCGCTGGTGGTCCTGGCGCTGGTCGTGGCCTTCTCCTCGGCGACACAGGACATCGCCCTCGACGCCTTCCGCATCGAAGCCACCGACGCCAGCCTGCAGGGCGCCACGGCGGCCACCTACCAGCTCGGCTACCGCATTGCCGTGCTCGCGGCCGGCGCAGGCGCGCTCTACATCGCCGAGTTCGGTTCCTGGCCACTCGCCTACCAGACGATGGCGGCGCTCGGCCTGGTCGGCATCGCCACGACGCTCATCATCACCGAGCCCGAGCGTCGCGCGGCAGCCGGTGCCGCCGAACTCGAAGGCAAGATCGCAGCGTTCGCCGCCGGCCTCGGCGCGATGCCCGACTGGGCGCGGCAGGCGCTGATCTTCGTCTACGGCGCCATCGTCTGTCCGTTCGTCGACTTCTTCGCGCGCTACGGCTGGATGGCGGTGGTGCTGCTGCTGTTCATCGGCCTGTTCCGGCTCTCCGACATCGCCATGGGCGTGATGGCGAACCCCTTCTACATCGACATGGGCTTCAGCCTGTCGCAGATCGCCAACGTCTCGAAGATCTACGGCTTCGTGATGTCGATCCTGGGCGCGCTGCTGGGCGGTATGCTGGTCTTCAGGATCGGCGCCGCGCGCCTGCTTGCGCCGGCAGTCTTCCTGATCGCGGCGAGCAACCTCACCTTCGCCTGGCTGGCCCTGGTCGGCGAGCCCAATGTACTGATCCTCACGATCGCGATCAGCATCGACAATCTGGTGGCCGGCATGTCGGGTTCGATCTTCATCGCCTTCCTGTCCGGCCTCACCAACACGGCCTACACGGCGACGCAGTATGCGCTCTTCACCTCGATCATGACCCTGCCCGGCAAGCTGATGGGCGGATCGTCCGGCTGGATTGTCGACAGGCTGCAGGCCGATTTCTCCGCCACGTACAAGTTCGGCGGCTACGCGATCTTCTTCGTCTACACGGCGCTCCTCGGCCTGCCCGCCCTGGTGCTGGCCCTCGTCGTCCGCCGGCGCTTTGAAAAAGAAACCCCTCCTTCCTGAGGGAAGGAGGGGGAGTAAAATCGGCGTCGGGGTATCACCGCGCCGGGGAACCGGCCCGTTCCGGAGCGGGGCGTGGGGGTGCCGGCCGGGAACGGGTCGACCCATCATCTAAGGGGGCGACGCTACAAAATCGTGACCGGAGGTGTGGAAAACCCTCCGCCCCCCCTCCGCCTCGTATGACGGGGCACCCCCCCGAAACGGAGGGGGAGTCTGATCTTCCTTCTCCTCCCCCGCTTGCGGGGGAGGTGGCCCGCAGGGTCGGAGGGGGTCATGAGAATGCTCTCTCAAGTTGTACTATTTCCATATTTTCGCCAAACGGTGATGTTTCTACTTGTCGCAATGGATTCTTTCGTCCGCCATCTGCGCAGCAATCCTACTGATGCCGAACGGCACCTTTGGTATCGACTGCGACTTCGCCAGTTAGCTGGATTCAAATTCCGACGACAGCGGCCGATCGGCCCTTACGTCTGCGACTTTGTCTGCCTGGAAGCATCGCTGGTCATCGAGCTCGATGGCAGCCAACACGTTATGCAGGCGGCCTACGACGAAGCGCGTGACAGATTCCTGAGAGAGCGCGGATACCGCGTGTTGCGCTTCTGGAACCATGACGTGCTCGCCCGGACCGAGTCGGTCATCGAGACCATCTTCGAAGCATTACGACGGCCCGATATGGACGGGCGATTCGACTGACCCCCTCCGCCCCGTATGACGGGGCACCTCCCCCGCAAGCGGGGGAGGAGAAAGAAGATCAGACTCCTCCCCCATCATATGGGGGAGGTGGCCGAAAGCCGGAGGGGGCTAGCCCGGCGTCGCGTCGAGCGCGTAGCCGGCGGCGCGGACGGTGCGGATCAGGTCGGCGCTACCCTCGCCGTTCAGCGCCATGCGCAGGCGGCGGATATGGACGTCGACCGTGCGGGCCTCGACATAGACGTCCTTGCCCCACACCGAGTCGAGCAGCTGCTCGCGCGAGAAGACACGGCCGGGATGCTCCATGAAATGGCGCAGCAGCCGGAATTCGGTCGGGCCGAGATGAAGCGGCTTGCCCGCCCGGGTGACGCGATGGGCCACCAGATCCATCACGATGTCGGCGTAGCTGAGCGCTTCATCGGCCAGCGCCGGGCGGATGCGGCGCAGCACGGCGCGGATGCGCGCCACCAGCTCGGTCGGCGAGAACGGCTTGGAAACATAGTCGTCGGCGCCGGCATCGAGCCCGCGCACGCGGTCGCCCTCCTCGCCGCGCGCCGTCAGCATGATGATCGGCACATTGGCGGTAGAGGTCTGGCGGCGGAGCTGGCGGCAGACCTCGATGCCCGACATCAGGGGCAGCATCCAGTCTAGCAGGATGAGGTCGGGCACGTCCTCCTGGACCAGGGCCAGCGCCTCCTCGCCGTCGCCGGCGACGCCGACGCGGAAGCCCGACTGCTCGAGATTGTAGCGCAGCAACTCGACCAGCGCCGTCTCGTCCTCGACGATCAGCACATGCGGCTTCAGCGACGACGTCTGCGTGTCGCGCCGGGAGGTCGCGGTCCCGGCCATGCTCACGGCGTGTTGCCCATCGTGTTGCCTGGGGCGTACATCGCGGCGCTGCCCTTGGGTCGCACCTCGTCGAAGCCGTGGCCGGTGGAACGGAAGCTCACCAGTTCGGCGATGTTGGTGACATGGTCGCCGGCGCGCTCGATGTTCTTGGCCATGAACAGGAGATGCGTGCAGGCGGTGATCGTGCGCGGATCCTCCATCATGTAGGTCAGCAATTCGCGGAACAGGCCGGTGTAGACCTGGTCGATCTCCTCGTCGCGCTCCCAGACATCGTGCGCCTTCGCGACATCGCCGTGGGCGAAGGCATCGAGCACGTCCTTGAGCGCGGTGCGCACCAGCCGGCCCAACCGGTCGATGCCGTTCACCGCGGCGAGCGGCGACGTGCCCTGGGTCAGCACGATGCTGCGCTTGGCGTTGTTTTTGGCGTAGTCGGCGATGCGCTCCAGCGCCGCCGCGATCTTGATCGACGACAGGATGACCCGGAGATCGACCGCCATGGGTTGGCGCAGCGCCAGCAGCTTCACCGTCTGTTCCTGGACGGCGATGTCCAGCGCGTCGACACGGGCATCTTCGGCGATCACCCGTTCGGCTGATTCGGTATCGCGTTCACGCAGCGCGACCAGGGATTGGGCAAGCTGGCTCTCGGCCAGGCCACCCATCTCGCTGATGGTCGAGCTCAGGCGCTCGAGTTCCTCGTCGAAGCGCTTCAGCGTATGTTCCGCCATGTCGAATTCCCTTCTTCAGCTTTCCGCCACGTCAGCCGCCAATCTCAACCGAACCAGACTCAACCAAAGCGTCCGGTGATATAGGCCTGCGTGCGCTTGTCCTTCGGTGTCGTGAATAGCGTCTCGGTCGCGCCGAATTCGACCAGCTCGCCGAGATACATGAAGGCGGTGAAATCGGAGACGCGCGCCGCCTGCTGCATGTTGTGGGTGACGATCACGATCGTGTAGTCCTTCTTCAGCTCGTCGATCAGTTCCTCGATCTTGGCGGTCGAGATCGGGTCGAGCGCCGAGCAGGGCTCGTCGAACAGGATGACTTCGGGCTTCACCGCCACCGTGCGGGCGATGCAGAGGCGCTGCTGCTGGCCGCCCGACAGACTCTGGCCGTTGGCTTCGAGCTTGTCCTTGACCTCATCCCAAATCGCGGCGCGGCGCAGTGCCGATTCCACGCGGCCATCCAGTTCCGATCGCGGCAGCTTCTCGTAGAGGCGAATGCCGAACGCAACATTCTCGTAGATCGTCATCGGGAACGGGGTCGGCTTCTGGAACACCATGCCGATGCGCGCGCGCAGCAGGTTGATGTCCTGATCGTCCTTGAGAAGATTGTCGCCGTCGAACAGCACCTCGCCCGTCGCACGCTGGCCGGGATAGAGGTCGTACATGCGGTTGAGCACCCGCAGCAAGGTCGACTTGCCACAGCCGGACGGCCCGATGAAGGCCGTGGCCTTGTTGGCGTAGAGCGACATGCTGATGCCCTTCAGGGCCCGGCCGTCGCCGTAGAAGAACTCGAGGTTGCGCAGCGAGATCTTCTCGGCCAGCCCCGCCGTGTCGATGCTGGCATGTGACGCCACAGGCGTGGCGAAGGTCGGGCCGGGAGTGGAGGTCATGGTCATGACGATTTTCTCGCTGAGGTGAGGGAGCGGGCGATGATGCTGAGCGCCAGCACCGTCACGGTGATGAGCAGCGCACCGGTCCAGGCCAGCTTCTGCCACTCCTCGTAGGGCGACAGCGCGAACTGGAAGATGACCACCGGCAGGCTGGGCATCGGCGCGTTCATGTTCATGCTCCAGAACTGGTTGTTCAGAGCGGTGAACAGGAGCGGCGCGGTCTCGCCGCTGATACGCGCAATCGCCAGCAGGATGCCGGTGACAATGCCGGCCTGGGCGGCGCGATAGGCGATGCGGACGATCATGTGGGCGCGCGGCAGGCCGATCGAGGCGGCGGCCTCGCGCAGCGTGTCAGGCACCAGGGTGAGCATGTCCTCGGTTGTGCGGACCACGACCGGGATGACGATGACCGCCAGCGCCACGGCGCCTGCCCAGCCCGAGAAGTGGCCCATCGGCGCCACCATGATCTCGTAGATGAACAGGCCGATGACGATCGACGGCGCGCTCAGCAGGATGTCGTTGATGAAGCGCACGACGCTGGAGAGCTTGTCGTGGCGGCCATACTCGGCGAGGTAGGTGCCCGCCAGGACGCCGATGGGGGTGCCAATCAGCACGGCCAGGATCGTCATGACCAGGCTGCCGGCGATGGCGTTCAGCAGGCCACCGGCGGAGCCGGGCGGCGGCGTCATTTCGGTGAACACCGACAGGGAAAGCCCGCCGATCCCCTTGTAGAGCAGGATGCCCAGGATCAGGACGAGCCAGCCGAGGCCGAAGATCGTGGCGGCGAGCGCCAATCCCTTGGCGATGGCATTGCGGCGACGGCGGCCGGCATAAAGCGGGCTATTCGCGGAAGCGATCGATGAGTCGGCCATGGCGTTATCCCACCCGCTTTTCGAGGCGCATCAGCATGTAGCGCGCCATGGCGAGTACGCAGAAAGTGATGAAGAACAGGATCAGGCCCAGCGCGATCAACGAGGAGGTGTAGAGGTCGCCGACCGCTTCGGTGAACTCGTTGGCGATCGAGGCCGAGATCGTCGTGCCTGGCGCGAAGAGCGAGGCGGAGACGTGGTGGGCGTTGCCGATGACGAAGGTGACGGCCATGGTCTCGCCGAGCGCCCGACCGAGGCCGAGCATGAAGCCGCCGATGACACCGACCCGCGTGAACGGCAGGACGACGTAGCGGAACACTTCCCAGGTCGTGCAGCCGACGCCGTAGGCGGCTTCCTTGAGGACCGGCGGCACGGCATCGAAGACGTCGCGCGAGATCGAGGTCACGAACGGCAGCACCATGATCGCCAGGATGAGGCCGGCGGTGAACATACCGATGCCGTACGGCGGGCCCGCGAACAAGGTGGAGAGCAATGGCACGTTCTCGAACGTGTCGATGAAAAAGGGCTGCACGTGCTGCTGCAGGAAGGGCGCGAAGACGAACAGACCCCAGATGCCGTAGATGATGCTGGGAATGCCGGCCAGCAGCTCGATGGCGATGCCGATCGGGCGGCGCAGCACCATCGGGCAGAGCTCGGTCAGGAAGAACGCGACCATCAGGCCGACCGGCACGGCGATCAGCATGGCAATGGCCGATGTCACCAGGGTGCCGTAGATCGGCGCCAGGGCACCGAACTTCTCGGTGACCGGGTTCCAGGTCTCGTCGAAAAAGAAGGAGAAGCCGAAAGTGCCCAGCGCCGGCGCGGCGCCGATGACGAGGGCGATGATGACGCCGCTCAGGAGCGCCAGCACTGTCAGGGCCGCCGTGCGCGTCAGGCCGTGAAAGATCGTGTCGGTCAATCGCAACCGCTTGAGGACGGCGCTTCGCGAGGCGGCTTCCGATGCCGTCACCGTCGTGCCCTTCAATACAACTTCGCTCACGTCACGCTCCCCCGCAGCCATTCCCCCTCCTCTGGAGGGCAGGTGGAAGCCACCTGCCCTGCCGTCGTCAGTTGGTCGGCGAGAACAGGGGCTTGCCGCCCGCGTCCTTGATCTCCGTCGACCACATCTTCTGGATGTCGTTCACGACCTTGTCCGGCATCGGCACGTAGTCGAGTTCCTCGGCCATCTTGTCGCCCTTGGCGAACGACCAGGCGAAGAACTTCAGCGCCTCGGCGGTGATCGCGGCATCCACCGGCTTCTTGTAGATCAGGATCCAGGTGGCGGCGGTCATCGGCCACGACTGGTCGCCGGGCTGGTTGGCGAGGATGACACCGTAGCCGGGCTGGGAATTCCAGTCGGCATTGGCGGCGGCGGCCTGGAAGCTCGCCGAATTCGGCTCGACCGCCTTGCCGACCTTGTTGATCATCTTGGTGTGGGCCAGCTTGTTCTGCTTGGCATAGGCATACTCGACGTAGCCGATCGAGCCCTTGGTCTGGCCGACGTTGTTGGCGACGCCTTCGTTACCCTTGGCGCCGATGCCGACCGGCCATTGCAGGGCGGTGTTGACGCCGACCTTGGCCTTCCAGTCGGGGCTGATCTCGGCCAGGTAGTAGGCGAAGTTGTAGGTCGTGCCCGAGCCGTCCGAACGGCGCACCGGCACGATCGCCTGCTTGGGCAGCTTGATGCTGGCATTGAGCTTCGCGATCGCCGGATCGTCCCAGCTCTTGATCTCGCCCATGTAGATCTTGGCGAGCGTCGCGCCGTCGAGCGTCAGGTCACCCGGCTTCACGCCCTCGATGTTCACGACCGGCACGATCGCGCCCATCACCATGGGGAACTGGGCGAGGCCCGACTCGTCGAGCTCCTTGCCGGGCAGCGGCGCGTCAGTGGCGCCGAAGGTCACGGTCTTGGCCTTGATCTGCTTGATGCCACCACCCGAGCCGATCGACTGGTAGTTCAGGCCATTGCCGGTCTCTTTCTTGTAGGCGTCAGCCCACTTCGTATAGACCGGGTAGGGGAAGCTGGCGCCGGCGCCGGAAATGTCGACGGCGACCGCCGTCCATGAAGTCAGCGCGAAGGCGGTGGCCATCAGCGCAATCTTTGCGAATTTCATAGGTCTCTCCATCGGTGTGCGAGCCAGTGGTATGGGCACGAGCCGCGAGTGGAGTAGGCGTCGCCGATCACCGTCCTATGACAGTTATATGAAAATACGATGACAGTCACGGAAGCCCTCTGAGGATTGAATTTTCCACCGATCCGGGCCGGCCGCACGGCGCTGTATCAAAGCTGTCATCAAACCGTCGTCGGGCCGCAGTCTAGGACCGCTACCCAGCGAAGCAGGCGAACCCTTGAGGTCTCGATGCTGCGGCTGGACGATGTTGTGAAGAGCTTCGGCGACAAGCGCGCCGTCGACCAGGTCTCGCTCACCGTCCCTGCGGGCCAGCTGCTGGGCGTGATCGGCCAATCCGGCTCGGGCAAGTCGACGCTCTTGCGCATGATCAACCGGCTGAGCGATCCGACGGCCGGCCGCATCCGCTTCGGCGATACCGACATCACCGCACTCCGCGGCCGCGATCTCCGCCACTGGCGGGCGCGCTGCGCCATGATCTTTCAGCAGTTCAACCTCGCCGGCCGGCTCGACGTGTTGACCAACGTGATGATGGGCCGCGCCTTCCATGCGCCGCTGTCACGGGCGTTGTTCAAGCTCTGGACCGACGAGGAAAAGGCGATGGGACTTTCGGCCCTGGAGAGCCTCGACATGGCGCGCCTGGCCGGCCAGCGCGCCGATACGCTTTCGGGCGGCCAGCAGCAGCGCGTCGCCATCGCCCGCGCCCTGGTGCAGGAGCCCGAGATCATCCTGGCCGACGAGCCGATCGCCTCGCTCGACCCGCGCAATACCCAGGTGGTGATGGACGCACTGCAGCACATCAACCGCCACTTCGGCATCACCGTGATCTGCAACCTCCACAGCCTCGACCTGGCGCGCAAATACTGCGACCGGCTGGTCGGCCTCGCAGCGGGCCGCGTGGTGTTCGATGGCGCACCGGCCCAGCTCACCGAGCACATCGCCCGCGATCTCTATGGCCTGGAGTCGGCAGACGTCGTGGGCGCCGAGGTCCGGCCCGATTTCAAGCCCATGGGCGCCCGCCCCAGCCTGGCGCTCGCCGGGTCCTGAACGTCCCGACGCTTCACCCCGACCAAGGAGAAAGAAGAATGCTCACCCGCCGCCTTACGCTGGGCACGGCGCTCGCCGCCGGCCTGCTCACCCTGACCGGCGCCGCCGGAGCCCAGAGCTGGAAAGCCAAGTATCCGGAACTGGTGCTTGCCGTCGTGCCGGCCGAAAACGCCTCGGGTGTCACCGAGCGCTACGCGCCGTTCGTGGAGTATCTGTCGAAGGAGCTCGGCACCAAGGTAACCTTGCGTGTGGCCAACGACTACGCCGCCGTCATCGAAGGCCAGCGCAACGGCAGCATCCAGCTTGCGGGCTATGGCCCCGCCTCCTACGCGCGCGCCATCGTCACGGGCGTCAAGGTCGAGCCCTTCGCCACCACCGTCAACAATGACGGCACCATCGGCTACTACTCGGTGTTTTATGTGCGCACCGACAGCCCCTACAAGACGATCGACGACCTCAAGGGCAAGAACCTGGGCCTGGTCGATCCGAATTCGACCTCGGGCAACAACGTGCCGCGCTTTGCCCTCAACAAGATGAAGATCAATCCGGAGAGCTTCTTCGCGCACGTGACCTACACCGGCAGCCACGAGAATGCGGTGATCGCGCTCCAGCAGAAGACGGTCGATGTCGCCGCCAACTGGTGGAACTCCGACGACGATTCCAACCTCACCCGCATGGCCACCAAGGGCCTGGCGAAGAAGGACGACTACCGGATCATCTACAAGTCCGACCTGATCCCCAACTCGCCTTTCGCCTACCTCGCCGACCTGCCGCCCGACCTCAAGGCCGCAATCGTCAAAGCCTTCAACGAGGCGCCGACGAAGGCCAAAGCCGCCTTCGACAAGCTGTCGGACGGCAAGGACCGCGAATTCAAGGCGGTCGATGCCCAGCACC
>CAMDOT010000141.1 GCA_945903635.1 Rhizobium sp. Q54
TCTGGCCCTCGTACGAGGCCACACCCTCGACGAAGATCAGCATGTTGGGATTGACCGTGCCGATGGCGTTGCCGGCGCGCTCGGCCGCTGCCGCCCAGTCGGTGGGCCCGCCGCCGCCCCAGGTGCCGGCATGGGGCTCGTTGTGCAGATCGGCGCCGATCACCGTGGGGTCGTTGGCGTAGCGCGCGGCCAGCATCTGCCAGTCGGAGATCCACTGCGCCTCGCTGTGCTGGCTGTCGTACCACAGGCCGTTCGCCGATGCGCCCGCACCCGAATCGTTGCGGTGGTGGTCGAGGATGATCTTTAGCCCGATCTGGCCGGCATAGGCCACGATCTTGTCCATGACCTGCATGGCCGAAAGGCCCTGCAGGTCGGGGTTCGCCGCGTAGTTGATGTTGGGCGTGCCCGTGGCGCGGATCGTGTCGTTGGAGAACGGCAGGCGAATGGTGTTGAACCCGAGGTCCACCATCTGGTCCATCATCGACTGGTAGTTGCGCGTCCACAGGCCGTGCGGCGCCACGTCGTTATTCTCGAAACCGAACCAGTTCACGCCGGCGATCTGGACCGAGTTGCCCGCCGAATCGACGATCTGGTTGCCCGAGGTGCTGAGCCAGCCCGCGGCGGCCGGCCCCGTCCCTGTGCCGGGGTCGCCCTCCGTCACTGAAACGTCGGAGATGCTGAGTGCCGGCAATTCAACCGGGGGGGCCACGTCATCGTTAGTGATCGTGCCGGCGCCGGTTCCATCGGCCAGGGTGGCGCCGACCGGATTGGTGAGCACGACCGTGAAGCCCTCATTGGCCTCGACCACCGCATCGCCGATCGCCGTGACCTGGATGGTCTTCTGGGTTTCGCCGGCGGCAAACGTGAGGGTGCCGGACTTGGCGACGTAGTCGCTGCCGGCCGTCGCCGTGCCGTTGGCGGTGGCGTAATTCACTGTCACCGGCGTGGCCGAGGCAGCCGACAAGGTCACCGTGAAGGTGGCATGGCCAGGTGCCGCGGCACTGCCTTCAGCGAAGGTCGAATCGCCGATGGCCAGCGTCGGCGTCGGCGCGGCATCGTCGTTGGTGATCGTGGCCGCGGCGATGCCATCAGCCAAGGTAGCGCCCGACGGGTTCGTGAGAACGACGGTAAAGCCTTCATTGGCTTCGACGACCGCATCGCCGATCGCCGCAACCCGGACAACCTTCTGGGTTTCACCAGCGGCGAAGGTGACCGTGCCGGACCTGGCAACATAGTCGATGCCGGCCTTCGCCGTGCCATCGGCGGTGGCGTAACTCACGGTCACGGGCGTGGCCGAAGCAGCCGAAAGAGTGACGACGAAAGTGCCACGTCCAGGCGCTGCGGCACTGCCTTCAGCGAAGGTGGAGTCGCTGATGGCGAGCGTCGGCGCTTGCACGGTATCGTCGTTGGTGATCGTGCCGGCGCCGGTGCCATCGGCCAAGGTGGCGCCCGAGGGATTCGTGAGAACGACCGTAAAGCCTTCGCTGCCTTCAACAACCGCATCACCGATCGCGCTGACCTGGATCGTCTTCTGGGTTTCGCCAGCGGCGAAAGTCAGCGTGCCGGACTTGGCGACGTAGTCGCTGCCGGCCGTCGCCGTGCCGTTGGCGGTGGCGTAGTTCACGGTCACCGGCGTGGCCGAGGCAGCCGACAGGGTCACCGTGAAGCTGGCCTGGCCAGGGGCCGCGGTGCTGCCTTCAGCGAAGGTCGCGTCGCCGATGGCGAACGTCGGCGGTGGCGCGGCATCGTCGTTGGTGATGTTGCCGGTGCCGGTACCATCGGCCAGAGTGGCGCCAACCGGATTCGTGAGGACGACCTTGAAACCTTCGTTGGCCTCGACGACGGCATCGCCGATCATCGCGACCTGGATCGTCTGCTGGGTTTGCCCAGCGGCGAAGGTGAGCGTGCCGGACTTGGCGACGTAGTCGCTGCCGGCCGTGGCCGTGCCGTTGGCGGTGGCGTAGCTCACGGTCACCGGTGTCGTCGAGGCAGCCGACAGGGTCACCGTGAACGTGGCCATGCCGGGAGCTGCGGCGCTGCCTTCGGCTACTTTCGCATTGCCGATGGCCATCGTCGGCGGTGGTGCCGCGTCGTCGTTGGTGATTGTGCCGACGGCCACGCTGTCGGCGATGGTGGCGCCGGAGGCACCGGAGAGCGCGATCGTGAAGGCTTCATTTGCCTCGACCGAGGTGTCGCCCAGGACCGGCACGGTGATGGTCTTGGACGTTTCGCCGGCCGCGAAGGTGAGCGTGCCCGAACGCGCGGTGTAGTCCGTGCCCGCGGCCGCGGTACCGTCGGCGGTCGAATACTGGACCGTGACAGGTCCCGTGGCTGCCTGCGAAAGTTTCACCGTGAAGGTGAGCTGCGCGCTGCCGCTGCTGCCTTCACCGATCGAGGCGTCGTCGACCGAGAGCGTCGGCACCACCGGCGGCGGGGTTCCCGTACCATTGACGACGAAGCCACTCGCGGCCGTTCCCATCGCGCCGGGCGTGGCCTGGAAGCCGAAGCTCACCTGACCGCCCGCCGGAACATCAGCGTTCCAGGCGGCGTTGCGGATCACATAGTGGTTGCCGACGTGGCTGACGATCTCGGCGCCCCAGATGTTCGACATGGCGAAAGACGCGTCGAACTCGATGACCCAACCGTGGAGGCCGCTGGCACCACCCAGCACCGCCATGTTGCCGACGAACCCCGAATCCCAATTGCTGCCCACGGAATAATTGATGCTTGCCACGATCTTTCCTCCCGGCCGAGTTCGGCAGCGTGTGCCGCTGTTGCATGTACCGTGCGCCCATAGTTGGCTTCGTTGCTACCGCTCCGCGGTGAATGCGGCCTCGTCCCTCGGTGAAGGCGGCAGAAAAGTCGGTGAACTGGGCGGAAAGAGAGTGGGTCGAGGCCAGAAAAAGATGCACGGCGCTTGCTCATTGCCGTCAAATCGCCTTTGTTTCGGGGCGCGGTTTTCAGGCCGGCGGGAGCCACAATTCTGTCTAGAAATGTTTTGAGCAGGTCCATCGACGCGGCGTTCTCGCGATGGAACCTCTTGCCGTTGTTCTGGCGTGCGCAAATCATGGGCTGGGGACTGTTCGCCATCGTCGACGTGGTGAACCTGCGGCTGCTCTATCACGACTTTCCGATCGCGCTCTGGCGGGCGACGACGATCGTGATCTGCCTGGTGCTGATCTCCACGGGCATGGGCAAAATCTATGCATCGCGCCACCTTGGAAACACGCTGACGCCGCGGTCGATCGCCTGGATCACACTCCTGTCGGTCGGCGGCGGGGCGCTGATCGCGAGCCTGGTGTTCGTCCTCCGCGAATACGCCGGCTGGGCGCTGCCGGGCCGCGACGCGCTCGACGACTTCGTCTTCCCGCTGACCCACTACTCCATCATGCTCGCCGGCTGGAGCATCTGCTATTTCTGGATCTACACCGAGCTCGCCGAACAGACCGAGCACCAGCACGCCATCTCCGCCGAGGCGCGGGCGCTCAGGGCGGAACTCGAGGAACTGCGGCTTCAGCTCGATCCCCACTTCCTGTTCAACGCGCTGAACGGCGTCGCCGAGGAAATCCCCGACCACCCTGACGCGGCGCTCGCGATGCTGCGCGACCTCACGGCCTATCTCCGCTACTCGCTCGACGGCATCAACCAGACCGTCGCCACCGTCGAGGCGGAAGTTGGCGGCCTCACCGCCTATCTCAGGGTCCAGCAGGCGCGCTTCGGCGAGCGCCTCCGCGTGACGCTCGACGTCGATCCAGCGGCGGGCTCGCGCCGTATCGCGAGCTTTCTGCTGCAGCCGCTGGTCGAGAATGCCATCAAGCACGGCCGGCGCGAGAACGGACTGGACCTCGGCATCGCCATCCGCCTGGCAGGCGACACCCTGCATGTCGAGATTGGAAATACCGGCGTGCTCGACGTCGCCAAGCCGCGGCGTCGCCACCCTGCGATCGGCCTGGACAACGTGCGCCGCCGCCTCGCGTTGCACTATCCGGAACGCCACCACTTCACCTTGCACGATGCCGGTGGCATCAATGGCAGGGTGATCGCAACGCTCGCACTGGAGGGAGAGCCGTGCTCCGGGTCCTGATCGTCGACGACGAGCATCTCGCGCGCCAGGCGATGCGCCGCCTGCTCGCTTCGCATCCGGTGGAAATCGTGGGCGAAGCGGACAGCGTCGCCAGCGCCCTGGAAGCCATCGAGCACACCCGGCCGCAGGCCCTGTTCCTCGACATCGAACTCGGCGGCGGCGACGGCTTCGACCTCCTGGCCGCCCTTGAACACCCGCCTGTCGTCGTGTTCGTCACGGCTTATGCCGAACATGCGGTGGAAGCCTTCGCGGTGAACGCGGTCGACTATCTCCTGAAGCCGGTCGAGCCCGAGCGCCTCGCCGAATCGCTCGGCCGCATCGAGCGACAGCTCGCCGGTGCCTCGGCCTCCCCCGGCCTGGCAACGGCCAAGCCGGGCGTGATCGCGCTCCGGACGCCCAAGCGCACCCTGGTCGTGGCGCCGGCCGAGATCGCGGCGCTCCGCGCCGATGGCGACTTCACCCACATCATGGTGACCGACCAGCCGGCAGTGATGATCTGGCGGACCCTCGCGCATTTCGAGAGCCTCCTGCCCTCGCCACCCTTCCTGCGTCTCGGCCGCTCCCTGATGATCAACCGCGATCTGCTGCGCGACGTCGAAACGCCGTCGCGCGACGGTGCCCGCATCACGCTCCAAGGACTGGTCGAACCGCTGATGCTGGGGCGCGCCGCCGCGGCGCGTCTGCGTGAAGCGCTGGCCGAGGCCAGACCCTGACGGCTACACGGCCTTATAAGGCTCGCCCCAACGATCCTGATAGACGATCTCGTTGAGCGGGCCGCGGCCGACCGGGCCGAACTTGCCCATCGGATAGCCGATCGGGAGGATCGCGTAGGAGTGCACGCCCTCGGGCAGGCCGAGCGCCTTGTCGGCTTCCTTCTCGAACAGCATGTGCCGCGTGGTGAGCGTGGTGCCGAGACCCAGGGCACGCGTTGCCAGCACCATGTTCTGGACCGCCGGATAGATCGAGGAGCCGGCCATGCGGTTGGGCGTCGCGCCATCTTCCAGGCAGGCCACGATCCAGACCGGCGCCTCGGCATAGTGGTCGGTGAGATACTCCACGGCGGCATGCTGGCGGAGGTAGCGTTCCTTGGTGACGCCCGGCGGCGGCTCGCTGGTGCGGTAGCGCGGGCCGATGATTTCGTCGAAGGCCTTCTTGTACCAGACCGTCACCGCTTCCTTGATCTTGCGATCCTTGATCACCAGGAAGCGCCACTTCTGGGTATTGCCACCATTGGGCGCACAGCTTCCGGCGCGCAGGATCTTGGCGATCAGCTCATCGGGAACGGGGTCCGGCTTCAGGCGACGCATGGCGCGGCAGGATTCGATGATCTCGAAGACGTCGGGCATTGGATCCTCCAGGTTTCTTCGGCACATTCGTGTCGGTTGCCGATTATGGAGAAGGCAGGCGGCAGGGCAATGACAACACTGCATATCGCGCCCGGTGACTCGGCCGGCGGTTCGCTGCGCCAAGCGATCCGGGGCGCCGGCCGCAACGAGGAGGTTTTGCGATCTCGCGACGATCTCAGTTGCGGGCCGATCGACTCGGACGATCACTCGGCGCGCGTGGCGTGGTGGGCCCGATTCTACGATATTGCCGACGTCACCAGCGGCTTCGAGAGATTCTGGAACCGCGTGGAGACAACCGGGGACAGGCTCGTTGCCTGGTTCGGACGCCACTCCGCATCGGAACTTTCCTTCTTCCTGGCGCTGGCCGATCGGCTCGGGGATCGGCCGTATGACATTGTCGAGGTTATGGGAACCGTCGCGCTCATGCCGACGGATCGACTGGCGACGCTGCTCGGGAGCGAGCGGCCCATCATGGACCACGAGAGGGGCGAAGCCCGACGGCAATGGCGCCAGCTACGGCGGGAGAACGCGCCCTTTCGTGTCGTGTCGCCAACGGGTCTGGTGTCGGCACCGGTCGATCACTTCGATTCCCTCCTGATCGAACAGGCAACTCCAGAATGGCAGCAGATGGCCCGCGTTGTCGGCGCCGCGATGGCCCACAGCTCTGAGCCCTACTACCAGGTGGGCGACCTCATGCTGCTGACGCGCATGGTTGCCCTGGTCGAGGCGGGAAAGCTGCTCGCCGACGGCGATCCCTGGGACATGCGCGCCTGCAGGGTGCGGCTGCCTCAGACTCTCAGCAGGATGGGCAGCGCCTGCTGATATGCGATCTCGGCGCGAGCCTTCAGTTCCGGCAGCGTGCAGCTCCCGATGGGATGCTGGACCGTGAGGAAGGGATAGTCGGGCAGCCCGAGGACACGGGCGATATTGCGCGCGGTCACCTCGAACGGCGTGGTGCAGAGCACCACCGCACGCTTGCCGAGTTGTTCGAAGCTGATGCCGTCGTGCAGACTGCACGTTGAGCAGGAGCCTCAATCGCCCAGGCCAGTGAGCAGGAAGTCGACCTCCTGGGCGACCTTGACCAGAGTGTTGGCCGGCGCCGGCGCGCTCGCGTTGCGTTTCGAGGCCAAGGTGCGGATGGTGCAGCCGTTGCGCTGGACGAAGAGCTGGGCCACTTCGTTCAACATCTCCTCGGCGTTGAGCTTGCCGTTCTCCAGGATGCCGAGCCGGAGCCCGTCGATGCTGGCCAGCACCGGAGCGCGGAAGGCCTTGCGTTTCGGGGTCGTGGAGGTAGGCGCGTAGAGCTGCATCGGGATCAACTCCTCTTGATAGCGGCGTGCTGCAGGATCGAGCCGCGGCCGCGACTCCACGACGGGATGAAGCACGAGTGGCCGCCGGCATCGCCGCCGCCCATCGTGATCAATATGTCCTGCGGATTGAGGCCGCGGTGCACGAAGCCTTTTTCGGCGAGCGCATGGGCGCCCTCGCCGTGCTGGGTGTCGTATTCGCGATCGCGGTACTTGCCGACACCTTCCATGCCGGCGACAGAGCGCTTGGCGTGGGCGAAGAGGAAATCCTGTGCCTGCTCGCGCGTCCAGCCGGCGGCGCCCACGATGCCCATGTGCTCGGGCGCCAGGATCACCACGCTTTGGCCAAGCGTGATGCAGCCGTAGTTGGCCATGGCGTCGGCGACCGAGCCCAGGATCTGCTCCGGCGTGTTGCCGCCGTGGTTCTCGACGTTGCAGAAGCCGCCACCGGCGAAGACGGTGACGCTGGAGGTGCCCTTGGGATAGCCCTGCGCCTCGCACAGCGGCGGCCACGGATTGCCGCGCGTCCGCTCGGCAATGCAGAAGCTGTACTTGCCCGGGTTGCCTTGCGTCGACTTGTCGGAAATGCCGGGGATCATCTGGAAGACATTGCGCAGGATCAGCCGCACCGCGCGGCCGATCGTCGAGTTGGCGCGATTGCCGGGGCCGAACAGGTTCACGTCCGAATTCATGCCGATCTCGTCGGCATAGGGGCCGCTCACCACGAGGAGCGGCGCCGAGCCGCCGGTGCTGGCGGTCGAGCCGTGGAAGTTGAAGTCGGCCCGGTCCATGGCCTCGAAGGCCGCGACCAGCACCGGGAAATACTCGGGCAGGCAGCCCGCCATCACGGCATTGACCGCGGCGGCATGCAGCGAGAGGTCGAGGCCGGTCGCGGGATGATGCGAGATCACGGTCTCTGCCGGCCGGCTGTCGGCAGCCAGCATGGCCTTGACCCGGCCGACTTCGGGCGGGACGACCGGCAGGCCATCGGTCCAGCCCTGCTCGTAGCAGTAGTCGATGGCGGCGAGCAGGTCGTCCGGCGCCTCGTGGATGCGGGGAGCGACGGCCGCCATTCCTATAGGTACTTCGCCGGGCGGATGATCGCCCGCCACATATGCGCGACGGGGCTGTTGTCGAAGCCGAGACCCTGGCTGGGCTGGCGGAAGTTGCGGCCGATGATGTCGGTGAACTCGTCCAGCTCGACATGCACGTTGGGATCGAACGAGTAGATGTCGTTCACCGTGATCATGCGGCCCGACATGTACCACTTGTGGTCCTTCATCCGCCTATAATCTTCGTCGATGTACGGGTCGGTCTCGTAGTCGGCGCCGAACAGCGTGACGTAGGCCTCGGGATATTGGTAGCCGACCGATTCGTCGGCATAGAAGCGCAGCACCTGGTGGGCGCGGATCGCCCAGGTCACTTCCTCGTCGACGTAAGGTTCTACGAGCTGGGCGCCCCAGTAGCCGTGGTCGCCGCGGATGAAGCCGACGCCGGCGATATCGTGCAGCAGGCAGGCCAGCACCATCTTCTCAGGCAGCCCGTTCTTGACCGCGTGCCGCGCGCTCTGCAGCAGGTGCGCCGAGGGGCCGAAACGGTACTTGAAGAAATCGATCAGCGTCGGCTTCTCCGGCATCGCCGGTAGGCGCGGATCGTCGCCCATCAGCACGCGCGCGTTGGGATTGGCTTTTAGCTGCGGCACGACACTGCCCGGCGAACTCATGTCGCCTTCGGCCCAGGTATGAAGCCGCGACTTCACGACGATGTAGTCGAGGTCGCGCGACATCTTCTCTTCGAGAGCGTCGGCGCGCTGTGACAGGGTCATGGTGGCGGTCATGGCAATCTCCTCGATGGGCCTCTTGGAGGGCTGCCGTCAGCCTAGCATAGTTTTTCCACCACGCGCCCCAGCCGTTCCAGCGTGCGGACCGCCGTCTTCTGGTCGAGGCCCGGCCATTGAACGCGCAGCAGGATATGGTCGGTGCCGGTGCTTTCGCCGTAGGCGCCGATCTGGTCCACCACCTGGCTCTCCGAGCCGATGATGAAGCGGTTTTGGGCGAACTTGTCGAAGTCGGCACGGATGCCGTCCTTGGGCACGAAACCCGAATCGCCGCTCCAGGCGGCATAGGCCTCGTACTTGAAGCCCAGCGGCTCGCGCACTTCGTCCATCGTACCGACATGGCATTCGCGGATGATGGGAAACTCAGCCGCCGGCGCGAGGCCGGCCGCCTTGCGCGTATCGCGGAACAGCGCGCCCAGCCGGCCGACGTTTTCCTGTGTCACCATCGGCGAGGGCATCCAGGCATCGGCGAGTTTTGCCGCGCGCTTGACCGCGGCCTCGACGTCGCCCGCCATCCAGATCGGCGGCCCGCCGACCTGCTTGGGCTTCAGGCTCGCCTGCACGCCGCTCAGCGTATGAAAGCGGCCGCGATGCTCGACGACATCGTCGCGCCACAGCTTCTTGATCACCTCGACGCCCTCGATGAAGCGCGGCACGCGTTCCTTGAAGGGCACGCCGATGGAATCGAACTCCTCCTGGCGATAACCAAGGCCGAGACCGATGATGGCGTTGCCGCCGGTCAGCCAGTCGAGCGTCGCGGTTTCCTCCGCCACGATCACCGGATTGAGCAGTGGCAGGAGCAGCAGCCCCGGCCCCAGCATCATGCCGTCGGCTTCGGCCGCGAGCCGGGCCAGCAACGGCATGGCCTGGAACATTTGTAGCGGGCTCGAGACGAAATGCTGCCCGACCATGAGCGACGCGAGGCCGCTCGCCTTGGCGGCGCGCGTCTGCTCGATCAGGTTGGCGAGTTCGGGCCCGAGGTCCGCGCCCTGGCGCCACTGCGTCGCCATGTAGAGACCGAGTTTCATCGCGTTGACCTTACTTCTTTATGAAGTTCGCGTAGCGCGCCTTGGCTTCGTCGTTCGGCGGATAGAGGCCGGGCAGCGGCACGCCGCGCTCCACCTCCGACATGATCCAGCCTTCGAGCCGTTCCTGCTCCTGGCCCTCCTTGGCGACCGCCTCGACCAGGTCCTGGGGGATGAGGACCGCACCGTCGTCATCGACCACGATCACATCGTTGGGAAACACCGCCACGCCGCCGCAGCCGATCGGTTCCTGCCAGCTCACGAAGGTGAGGCCGGCGACCGAGGGCGGCGCCGCGGCGCCCTGGCACCACACGGGCAGCCCGGTGCCGATGACGCCCGCCATGTCGCGCATCACGCCGTCGGTGACCAGGCCCGCGACCTTCTTCATGGCCATGCGCGCGCACAGGATGTCGCCGAAGATACCGGCGTCGGTGGTGCCCATGGAATCGGCCACGACGATCGCACCCTCGGGCATCGCCTCGATGGCGCTCCTGGTCGAGATCGGCGACGACCAGCTTGCCGGTGTCGCCAGATCCTCACGCGCCGGCACGAAGCGAAGCGTGAAGGCGCGCCCTACCAACCGCCCCTGCCCCGGCTTGATCGGCCGCGTGCCGCGCAGCCAGACATTGCGCAGGCCCTTCTTCAGCAGGATCGTCGTGATGCTGGCCGTCGTCACCCTGGACAAGGTCTGCTTGATGTCGTTCGACAGCGGGATGGTCTGCACAGTGTCTCCGTTTTCAGAGGGCTAGGGGCGATTAGATCAAAAAAATTACGGCTTGGCCTGCGTCGCCAGCCAAGCGCGCGCCTCGGCTTCCGTCTTGAACAGCCGGGCCGGCCGTTTCGATGGCGAGACGTTGATGAAGCGCCGGTAGGTCGTTTCCACTTCGTCAGTCAGCCCGACGACGGCGAGCGGACCGCTCGCGACCGTGGCGGTGTAGGCGCTGAGACGCGCACCCATCGCCATCACATCGGCGTCGCTGTAGATCGGCTCGGCATGGGTCGCATCGAACAGCTTCGCATAGGGCATCGCGTCCGCGACCATGATCGCGTCGAAATGCACCTCCATCTCCTTCAAGGTGACCGGACCTTCGGCCACGATGTGCACGAGCTTCTCCGAATGAAGGATTTCCCAACGCAGGGGCATACAAGGTTCTCCCGGAACCTTATTAGCCCCGCAAGTTTAGCCCCTCAACACTTTCCCCGCCTTCGCTTCGGTGAGGCGGCCCTGCTCCCAGGTGATCGCGCCGTTCACGACGGTGTATTCGACACCCCGCGACGGCATCACGATGCGCTTGGCGCCACCGGGCAGATCATGGCGGCGCTCGCCGTGGTTGGAGGACCCGATCGCCGCGGGATCGAAGATCGCCACGTCGGCCGGCACACCCTTGGCGAGGCGGCCGCGATCTTTCAGGCCGAACAGGTCAGCGGGGTCAGAGGTGAGCTTGCGCACGCCCTCTTCCAGCGTGATGGCTTCCTTTTCACGCACCCAGGTCCCCAGCAGATAGGTCGGGTAGCCGGCATCGCACAGCATATCGACATGCGCGCCGCCATCGCCCAGCGCCATCAGGATGGAAGGATTGTTCAGGAGCTCGCGCATGCGGTCCTCGCGCGTGTTCCACGAGGAGATGGTGAGCTCGGTGTCGAGATCGTCGGCCAGTACGATGTCGAGGAAGGCGTCGACGCCGTCCTTGCCCTGCAGCTCGCCGATCTGGGCGATCGACTTGCGCTCCAGGTGCTTTAGCGCCGGATTTCGCACATCGTGGACGACGACGCGGCGCCAGTCGCTGAAGCCCGTCGGGTTCTTGAGGTCGGCGCGGAACTGGGCGCGGAACGAAGGATCGGCATAGACCTTCTTCTGTGCCGCCTTCGAGGTATCGGCAAACACCCGCTTCCACGCCGGGAAGGCGGCGAAGGCAAAGGGATTGTCCATATTGCATTCGCGCGTGAGCGGCAGCGGCGAGGTCTGCGGCCGCGCACCCTTGGCGATCTGGGGCGCCGCGCGACGCAGCGTGTCGCGCACCGCCTCGGGAATATCGTCGCGATCGAACAGCGCGATGAAGGTCACCGGCCGGCCACTCTCCTCGAGCAGGAAATCGAGCAGCTCGCATTGGTCCTGCTCCAGAACGCCGACCTGGCGGGTGAGCGCGATCTCGATCGCCCCCTTGCCGCGCTTCTTGAGCTGGTTGGCGTAGGCCTTCATCTCCTCGCGGCTGGCGTTTCGGCAGGCCAGCGGCTTGCCCTCGAAGCCCATGTGCTGGTTGAGCGTCGTCGAGGAGAAGCCCAGCGCGCCCGCATCCACCGCCTCGCCGATCAGCTTGGCGATCTGGTGCGTCTCTTCGGCGGTGGCAGCACGCTCCATCGACGCCTCGCCCATCACGTAGTGGCGGAATGGCGTCAGCGGCGCGATGAAGGCGAGATTGAGCGACGGCTTGCGCGCGGCGGCGGCGTCCATGAATTCCGGGAAGGTCTCCCAGTCCCAGGTGATGCCCTTGTTCAGCACGTCGAACGGAATGCCTTCGACGTTGACTAGGTCCTTCATGGCGATCTCGCGCGTCTCGGGCTTGCAGGGCGCTATGCCGACGCCGCAATTGCCCATCACCACCGAGGTGACGCCGTGCCACGACGAGGGGGTGACCGCGCCGTCCCAGCAGATTTGCGCATCATAGTGAGTGTGCGGATCGACGAAGCCCGGCGCCACGACCAATCCATGCGCGTCGATGATGCGCTTGGCGCCTTCAGTCACCTTGCCGATGTCGGCCACCTTGCCGTCCTGGATGGCGACGTCGGCCTGGTATCGTTTCCTGCCGGTGCCATCGACCACGGTGCCGTTCTTGATCACAAGATCGTAGGCCATCGAGTCCTCCCGGGAATGCGCCTCAGGTTACCACGTTCCAGGTCTGCGAAAATTTCGCCCTCTCGCATAGCGGGTGGAGGCCGACGACGCCCTACACCTTGAGCAGCGCCGCCATGATGCGGTCGCGGGTGAGCGGCATGTCGTGGATGCGCACGCCGAGCGCATGGTTGACGGCGTTGCCGATGGCGGCCGCCGTCGGTCCCACCGTGCACTCGCCGACGCCGAGCGCCGGATTGCCGGCGGCGTCGACGAACTCCACCTGCATGTCTGGAATCTCGCTGAAACGCAGGATCGGATAGCTCTCCCAATCGCGCGACGCGATGCCCTGATCGTCGAGCCGCACCTGCTCCTTCAGGGTCCAGCTCACGGCCTGGACGATGCCGCCCTCGAGCTGATTGCGCGCGCCGTCGGGGTTCACGACCAGGCCGGCATCGGCGACGCACCAGATGCGATCGACCTTCACGGTCTCCCGCACGGTCACGGCCGCAACCACGGCAGCATAGGCCGCACGGTTCTTGTAGCGGGCAAAGCCGATGCCGAGCCCCTTGCCGGTGCCGGCCGGGCCACGCGAGGCCCAACCCGCACGCTCGGCCACCAGCTCGACCAGACGGCGGGAGCGCGCCTCGGACAGGATCGACAGACGATAGGCCACGGGGTCTTCGCCAACGCGGGCCGCCAGATCGTCGATCAGCGATTCGATGGCATAGACATTGGGCAGCGCGCCGAGGCCACGCAGCGCCGAGGTGCGAACGGGCGGTCGCATGACCAGGTGATGGACGATGCGATGCGCCGGCACGTCGTAGATCGGCACCGAATTGCGCGTGCCGCCGCCGCCGCGCTGCTCCGTCGGATCGAACGGCGCCACCTCGGGCGGCGGATTGGCCATCGCTTCCGATGCCAACAGGAAGCCGGTGCCGCTACCCGGTCGCTGGACATGGGTCGGGCTCCAGATTTCCGTCGTCCAGTCGGCCGGCCGGCCCTTGGCATCGAGAGCAACGTGCAGCGTCACCAGCATGGCGGGGCCGACCGGCTCGAAGCCGAACTCCTCCTCGCGGCGCCATTGCAGGCGGATGCAGCGGCCGGGAACGCGCAGCGCGATCAGCGCGGCGTCGAGGGCGGCATCGTCGGCGCCGTTGTGGCCGTAGCAGCCGGCGCCGTGCAGATGCTGGCAGGTGATGGAGTCGATCGGCAGGCCGAGCGCCGCGGCCAGATTCTGGCGCAGCGGATGCATACCCTGACCGTGCGAGTGCACCGTCAGGTGGCCGTCGCGGAACTCGGCCAACGCGCAGGACGGCGCCATGGACGCGTGCGCGATGTAGGGCCGCGAGAAGGTCGCCTGCACGAGGTTCTGGAGCGGTGCAGCCGGCGGCGGCGCACCGATGTGCCGGTCGTCGCTGGGCTGACCTTTCAGCCACGCGGCTTCCTGCTGCTCAGGCACCAGGCGGCGGACGTTGTCCCATTTCGCATGCTGCGGCGCCGCCACGGCGGCGGCCTGGGCCACCGACTCGACCGGGCTGACGAAGGCCACGAAGTTGGCCTCGCGGACGATCTGCAGCTCGCCCTTCGCCGCGCGCCGGATCGCGGCCTCGTCGAGCGACGCCAGCACCGCCCCTCGGTTGGGCTGTCGCAGCGTACGCGCGTGCAGGACATCGGCCGGCAGAACGTCGTGAACAAAAGCAGCGCCACTCATCTTCGCCGGCAGATCGACCCGCGCGATGCTTTGTCCGACCACCTTGTAGGAGGAGACCGGCTTGGTCGGCGTCGTGCCGGTCACGTTCTGGGTGAAGTCGATCTCCGTCGCGACCGTCCAATAGTCCTGACCGGTGACAGCGCCATTCTGCAGGAAGCGACCGTCGACAACCGTGAGTTCGTCTCGGCTGCAATTGAGGCGCAGCGCCGCGCGGTCGAGTGCCTTGGCACGGATCTCGGCGCAGACCAGACGCACCGAGCCACCCGACACGTCGACCGACAGCGACGAGGTCGTATAGAGTTCGTCCGGGCCGTGGGTCGTGTCGCCCGAGAGGACGGCGACGTTGTCGAGCGGCACGTCGAGCTCTTCGGCCGCGATCTGGCCGATGGCCGTGACGATGCCCTGCCCCATCTCGACCTTGCCGGTTGCGATGCGCACCGTGCGGTCGGGTTGGAATTTTATCCAGCGATCGAGGCGCGGGTTCTCGACGAGACTTGCAGGAAGAGGGCTGGCGGGAAGAACGGGCGCGTTCATGCCGGCCTCCCGTTGCGAAGCGTCTCGGCGGCACGCTCGACGGCGCGCAGGATGCGCTGGTGCGCACCGCAGCGGCAGAGATGCTTGTCCAGCGCGGCCACGATATCGGCACGGCTGGGATCGGGGTTGCGGTCGAGCAGCGCCTTGGCGGAAATGAGAATGCCGGACAGGCAGTAGCCGCATTGGCCGGCCTGCTCGTCGAGGAACGCCTGCTGCAGCGGATGCGGTTTGGCCTCGGTCCCGAGACCTTCGACCGTGGTGACCTTGCGGCCAATCACCGTGCCCAGCTCGCGGGTGCAGGCATAGGCCGGTTGGTCGTCGACCAGCACCATGCAACAGCCGCACTGCTCCAGGCCGCAGCCGTAGCGCGTGCCCATCAGCCCGAGATGGTTGCGCAGCGCCTCCAACAGCGACGTGGTCTCGGCCGCGTCGACGCGACGTGCCTCGCCGTTGACCGTGAATGCAACGTCCATGGTGGTCTCCTCCCGTCGAGGATCAGACCACCACCGTCGTCACCAAGCAACGAGCGCGTGCTACTCGGCCGCCGGTTCGGCGGTCGCCAGCCGTGCCTTGGCGGCGGTGATCGCGGCTTCGGAAAACTGCTCCGGATATTTCAGCACCAGCCGCTCGCCCGTCATCTCGGCCATGCCGTTGGCCATGAGCAGCTCATAGCCCTCGGTCGGCGTCTTGCTGGTCGCCCAATCTTCCAGGCACTGCACGACGCCCTTGCTCTTGAGCTTGAGGCGCGTCCGGCTGGCCCGGGTGGCGCGGCCGTTCTTCTGGCTCAGCAAATGCTCGTACGCGGCCAGCGTCTGGTAGAAATCACGGTGCAGCGGCTCGGTCTGGTCCGCGCCTTCGAGCGAGCACAGGCGCTGAAACGCCTCGCGCCAGATATCATCACGGCCCAGCCGCTTGGCGTTCGTCATCAACGTACGGAGATCGTTCGGGTCCGTGTAGCCTGCGATCGGCTTGGCCATCGTCTGCTTCAAGGGAGCAGGTCCCTTGGCGACAACCGTCTGCTGCTTCGCGCTATGCTTTGCCACGAGTCACTCCTGCACATCTGTCCGGCACGGGGTTGTGCAAGAAAAACACCATAACACATCGCGCGCTCCGCGAAGCGATTGCTCAGGCCGCCAGGACAAGCCGCTCGATGGACGCAGAAAAGCCGAAACGTTCGTAAAACCGCCGTGCATCGCGGTTAAAGGCATGCACGGCCACCTCGACATGAGTGGCGCCCAGCCCGCGCGACCAGTCCATCGTGGCGGCAAGAAGGCACTTTCCGACTTCCCTCCCCCGTTGGCCGGCACGGACCACGAGATTGTCGAGTTCAACCACCTTGCGCGGAACGGCGCCGGCAAAGGCAGCCCGCGGTCGCGTCAGCAGGACGGCGAGGCCAACGACGCCCTCCTGGCCTTCAGCCACCAGCACGGTCGTCCCCGGCCCCGCCAGCCACTGCCCAACCTGGGCCCAGGTCCGCGCCGGCCCTTCGAACGGCCGGAAGAAATCCGGCCGCGCCTGGCGGTGGAATTCGTCCAGCTCCTCGAACAGGGCGCAAAGCGCCTGGTAGTCGCCGAGAGTTGCCGGACGCACGATGGGCCGTACGGGGATCGACATCACGCCGCCAGCACGAGCCGATCGTTGGTCGCCGCGAAGCCGAAGCTCTCGTAGAAACGCCGGCCATCGCGGTTGACGTCGCCGACAACGGCCTCGACCTGGACGGCGCGACGCTGGCGCGACCATTCGACGGCGGCAGCCAGCAGGCGCCGCCCGATGCGGCGGCCGCGCAGATCGGCGCGCACCACGAGATTGTCGACCTCGACGATCTTGTGCGCCCCGGCGCCGGGCATCGGCACGATGCGCGTGATCAGGACGGCGACGCCCAGAATCCCGAACTCGCTCTGCGCCACCAGGAGCGTCGTGCCCGGGCTTTCCAGCCAGGTCAGCACCTGCTCGCGCGCGCCGGTCGGGTTGTCGAGCAGGTCGCACAACGCCGTGCAGTCGCGTGGCCCCGCCAGCCGCACGCGAATCGACGGCGGCTACAGGGGCGGTTCAATCTCTTCAAGTTTTGCTTCGATGATCGACATATCGTCCTCCGGTTGCGGTCCCGCCGCGGCCCGGAGGCCTATTCCAGAAACACAGAAGCCGCCGGGATGCGGCGGCTTCGTTGAGTCATGACCCTTCGCGCCGCCTATGTAAGGGGCGTAAAATACCAAGCGTTCTGGGACAGGGTCGTG
>CAMDOT010000142.1 GCA_945903635.1 Rhizobium sp. Q54
TGCCGACATGGTGAGCGTTGCCGTTGGCGCGTTTGCCGATCCGCACTTCCCGGCTCCCGCCCGTACGATCTGGAGGACGACGAAGCACGAGTGGCTCGCCTTTTCGCCGGACATTCCAAATCACCCGAAGAGTCCCGCGTGAAGGCCTAAGCGGCGTGAGACGTCCTCAGCGACCCTCGCGCCACCACGCGCTGCCCACCGCCATCAGGAAGGCGAGCGCCACCAGGATGCCGGGCAGCAGGGGAAGCTGGTTGATGCCGGCCACCGTATAGCCCTCGTTGCGGCGAAGCCCGATCCAGTCGGAGCCGCCGGCGGCGCGGCCCGGCCGCACGGTGCGGATATCCGGATCGGGCTGGTCGACCAGCCACAGCATGCCGCCGCCCGAGGCCTCGACCAGCGGCTTCAGCTTGGCGTCGGTCGCGCGGACGTCGGAGAACTCCAGCGGGTCGGGGCTGCCGACCGCCGCCACGGTGCGCAACGTGCCGTCGTCGAAGCGGTAGAGGCCGGGCTTGTCTACATCGACGACGCCGAGCCCGAGGCCAGGCGCCGTCTGGCGCAGCGGGAGCGTGCGGGTGCTGCCGTCGGGTGAGGTCATGGTGACCTGCGGGAAGGTCGTGGCGAGCGTCCGGCGCGTCACTTCGATGCGGCCGCCGACGGCCGTCGCCCGCAGTGCTTCTTCCTCGAGATCGGGCTCCTTCATCAACCAGTGCGCAACGCGCCGCACCAGTTCCGGCTGAGGCCCGCCACCGTCGATGCCACGGTTCCACAGCCACAGATGATCGGACATCAGCTGGGCCACGCGGCCCTCGCCGACGCGGTCGAGGATCACCAGCGGCTTATCCTCGGCGCCCGACAGCACGGCGTTGCCGCGCTCGGTGCGTGAGGTGACGAGACGGAACCAGCGGCCCCAGGTCGGCTCCTTGTCGGGCTCGCCGGCCTGCGGCAGGTTCGCGGTGACCGGATGGCGCTGGCCGATCTCGCTGACCTTGGGCTTGAACGGGGTTTCCAGCACGTCGCCCAGCGGCGCCGCCGGCAGGATGGCGCCCAGCGGCGTGCGATAGAGCGAACGCGCCGTGGCGAACACCGGACCGACCGAGACCAGCAGCGCGCCGCCGCTCTTCACGTACTCGGCGATGTTGCGGAAGTATTCGCGCGTGATCAGGTTTCCCGACTCGTAGCGGTCGAAGATGATGAGGTCGAATTCCTTGAGCTTCTGCTCGAACAATTCGCGCATCGGGAAGACGATCAGCGACAGCTCGCGCACCGGCGTGAAATCGTCCTTCTGCGGCGTGCGCAGGATGGTGAAGTGGACGAGGTCGACCGCGGGATCGCTCTTCAGGAGGTTCCGCCACGCCCGCTCGCCCTGGTAGGGCTCGCCCGACACCAGCAGGACACGCAGCCGGTCGCGCACGCCGTTGATGGTGAAAAGCGCGCGGTTGTTGTCGAGCGTCAGCTCGCTCGGACCGGCGCCGACTTCGAGCTCGACCACGTTGGCGCCGGGGTTGCCGACGACGATCGGCAGCTCGACCGATTTGCCGACCGGCACATCGATGCGCTTCACGACTTCGCCACCGACCGACAGTGTCACCGGGGCGGTGCCGCCCGCCGGATCCTCGATCCGGAACTTGGTCGTCACCTCGCGGCCGACCACGCCGAAACGCGGCGACTGCTCGACCACGATCAGGCGGTCGCGTTCGTTCTTCCTGCCGGCGATCAGGCCGTGCAGCGGCGCGCCACCCAGCTCCGGCGGAAGGCCCGTGGGCACGTCGTGCACCTGGCCATCGGTCAACAGCACGACGCCGGCCAGACGCTCCGGCGGCACCTCGACCAGGGCGGAGCGCATCGTTTCGATCAGGCGCGTGCCGCCCGGCCGTTCGCTGCCGAGCTGGATATGGGCGGGCGGCAGCACGACCTCTCGGATCTCGAGGCCCTCCTGCTGGCCGAGCTTGCGCTTCAACGATTCGCGCGCCGCCTGGACCTGCTTGCGGCGTTCGCCGATGGCCATCGAATCGCTGTCGTCGACGACGATCAGCGCCACGTCGGCGATCGGCTTGCGCTGCTCCTCGATCAGGGCGGGATTGGCCAGTGCCGCCAGGATGACGACGATCGAGCCCAGCCGCCAGATCGTGCCGCGGGCGCCGGCGCGCAGGCCGAGCAGGACCAGCACGAGGCCGACGCCGCCCAGCACCGCGAGCACCGGCCACGGCAGCAGCGGATCGAAGGCGATGGAGACGGCCGACGTCGGGTTCATCGCCGCAGCCTTTGCATGATGTCAGGCAGATGCACCTGATCGTCCTTGTAGTTGCCGGTGAGCGCCAGCATCACGAGATTGACGCCGACACGGAACGACATCTCGCGCTGGGTCTCGCCGCCCGGCGTGACCGGCATCAGGCCGCGGCCGCGCTGGTCGACTGCCCAGGCGCCGGCATAGTCGTTGGCGCCGATGATGACGGTGGTAACGCCGTCGTTGACGCGGCCACCGCCCGACTCGATCCAGATCTTTCCACCCTGCCAGCGGCCCGGCATGTCGGACAGAAGGTAGAACGCACGGGTCAGCACATGGTCCGGCGGCATGGCGATCAGGGGCGGCGTCTCGACACCGGCCAGAAGGCGTTTTAGGTCGGGATTGCCGCCGACGGGACGGTCGAAGCTGAGCTGCTGGTCGCGCGTGTCGATGAAGATGATGCCGCCGGTGCGGAGATAACGGTCGAGCGCCGCCGCGGCGCGCGGCGACAGCGCAGGCTGCGTCGAGGTGATCGGCCAGTAGATGAACGGATAGAGGCGGGGCTCGTCGCGCTCCAGGTCGAGCCCGACCGGGTCGGCCGGCTCCACCGAGGTCCGGTTGCGCAGGATCTCGCTCAAGCCTTCGAGGCCCGCCTTGCTGATGTCGTCGACTTCCTTGTCGCCGGTGAGGATGTAGGCGAGCCGGATGTCGAGCGAGCCTTTCAGCGCCTGCTCGATACTGAGCGGCGGTGGCCCCGGCCGCTCGCGCGTTGCGGGGGTCGTCGGCGCGGAGGGCTGCGGCTGGAACTGCGGCCGCTGGGGCGGTGGCGTCTGCTGCTGGGCGCCGGCGTCCGGTGGGGCGGCGAGGACCGCCAGCAGGAGCACCGCTGCGGCCGTCGTGGCGCGGCCCAGCCGCACAGCGCGCGGCAGCAGGCCGCGCAGCCACAGCGAAATCAGGAGATCGGCCAGCAGCAGCACGAGGGCTGCGAGCAGGAACCAGCGCGACAGGTCGGTCTCGCCGCCTTCCGACAGTTTGTCGGTCGCAACGCCACTGGGTAGGGCCAGCGGCTTGGGCGTGCCGACCCGGCCGCCGATGTTGAAGGCCACCTGGGCGTTCTCATCGCCGTAGAGACCAGGCGGCGTGGTGGGCTTGGGCTTGAAGGTCTCGTTGGCGTCGGCTGGCAGGATCTGCGCCCCAGCCGGCGGTGCGCCGAGGCGGCCGAAGCCGTCGAGCGTGCGCCACGGCTTCAGCGCCTTGTTGACGCCGTCGCCGGCCACGCCGCGCGACAGCGTTACCAGCCGCTGCAGCATGTTCACGAACAGACCGGAGAGCGAGAGATTGCTCCATCCCGTGTTCGCGGTGGTGTGGATCAGGACGAGATAGCCCTGGCCGCGCTTCTCGGCGGTGACCAGCGGCGTGCCGTCGGCGAGGCGCGCCCAGGTCTTCTCCGCGAGATCGGGCGTCGGCTCGGCCAGCACCTGCTGGGAAATGCGCACGTCCTTCGGGATCGGGATGCCGAGGAAAGGACTGTTGGCGGGAAACTCGGCGAGTGCCGTGGGTTCGCCCCAGCTCATGACGCCGCCCAGCGCGCGGTCACCCAGCCTGAGACGCGTCGGCACCAGCGTGTCGCCGCCGGCGGCGAGATTGGCGCCGGCAAAGCGCACGGCGATGCCGCCGCGCTCGATCCACTTGGCGATTTCCTCGCGGTCGTTGGTCGAGGGAATGGCGCCGTCGGGAATGAGCAGGACCGCGGTGTTTCGGGTCAGCACCGTTTCGAGATCACCGATGCTGAGGCTGACATAGGGGTCGAGCGCGCGCTCGAGGAAGTAGATTTCCTGCAACAGCGGCTGGCCGCCGGCGGTGGCCCGTTCGCCCATGATGGCGACGGGCCGGCGGCGATGGCGCTCGTCGAGCAGGATCGTGCTGCCGGCGCCACCCTGCGCCTCGATGTCGAGGCGGGCCATGCGGTTGCGCAGTTCCGCCGGGGCCGGCAGGACACCTTCGCCCTGTGTGGCGGTGGCGGCGAAGTCGACGTCGATGCGGGCCACGACGCGGCCCTGCTCGTCGGCCGCCTGGACTGCCACCTTGCGCGGTCCGTCCGCGGCCGGGCGCAGCGCGCGAACCTTCAGATCGCGGCCCTCGGCGACGGGCGGCAGCAGCAGAAGTGGCGTGCTGGCCTGATCGGGCACCACCACCTGCAAGCCATCGAAGCGGCGCAGGCGCTCGGTGAGCCTGGCCGCCCCTTCGTCTTCCAGCCCGTCGCTCAGCCAGACCACGTAGGCGCCGGGATCGACCTGCATCTGGTCGAGTTCGGCTGCCGCCGCGGCGCGATCGGTCGGCCAGGGCTTGGGCCGGAAGGCGCGCAGCGTGGTGCGGATTTCATCCGGCCGCAGCGCCCCGCGCCGGGTCGCCGGCTGGTCGATGGGGGCGGGCGCCGTGCCCATCAGCACGACGGTCCGCCCGCCGCGCTCGGCACGCTGGATCAGCCGCTCGGCGTGGGCGATGCGCGTCGTCCAGCCCGGCGCCGAGGACCAGCCGTCGTCGATCACCAGCAGGAGCGGTCCGCGGCCGGGCAGGTCGGCCTGCGGATTGAGGAGCGGCCTGGCCACGGCCAGGATCAGCGCCGCCGCCAGCAACAGGCGCAGCAGCAGCAGCCACCACGGCATCTTCATCGGCGTCTGCTCGGTCGGCTCCAGGCCGACCAGCAGGCGGATGGCCGGGAAGCGCACCAGCTTGGGCAGTGGCGGGATCAGGCGCAGCAGCCAGTAGATCACCGGCAGCGCCAGCAGCAGTGCAAGCAGGCCCGGTGCCGCGAAGGCGAAAGCGCCGAGGCTCAGCATGACCCGGTTCCGTCGTCCTGAGCGAAGCGAAGGACCTCACGCCAGCAACCAGCATACTCTAGCAGCGCTAGATCCTTCGCTGCGCTCAGGATGACAGCCATTCCGATTACGCCGCGTTCAGCCGACGCAAGTCGGCCATGGCGAGGTAAAGGGCGAGCAGAACCGTCTGCGGCGGCCGGTCGGTGCGATGCTGGTGGACTGTCCAGTTGGCCGGCCGCGCCAGACGCTGCAGGCCTTCCTTCTGCGCCGCCAGCCGCGCGCCATAGGCCGTGCGCACGGCCTCGACCCGGCGGATGGTGTGCTGGCCCTCGGCTTCGAGACCCTCGAACTTCACATGGCCGTCGAACGGCAGGTCTTCCTCGGCCGGGTCGAGCACCTGCACGATATGGCCGCGCACGCCGACGCTGGCGTAGTAGCGGATGATAGCCTCGATCTTGTCGAGCGGATCGAGCCAGTCGGAAACCAAGACGATGGTGCCATGTGCGGGCAGGGGAACCATCGGCGGCAGGCTGGGCTGCAGGCGCGCGGGATCCCGCGTTTCATCGAACAGGGTTTCGGCGATCCGCCGCACGGCCACGCGTCCCGAGGTCGGCCGCATGCCGCCGCCCAGCACCGCGACGCGCTCGCCGGCATCGGCCAGCAGGCTGGCCACCGCCAGCGTGATCAGCTCGCCACGCACCGCCTTGGTATCGATGTTCTTGAGCGAGGCGTACTGCATCGAGGGCGACGCGTCGCGCCACAGCCAGACGCTGGCGGCCGCCTCCCACTCGGTCTCGCGCACGAACAGATGCCGGCTGCGGGCGCTCTGCCGCCAGTCGATCTGGCTGGCGCTGTCGCCGTCGCGATAGGGCCGGTACTGCCAGAAGGCGTCGCCTTGACCGACCCGACGCCGGCCATGGACGCCCTGGATGACGGTCGCGGCAACGCGATCGGCCGCCACCATCAACGCCGGCAGGGTGCCGGCGAGTTCGAGCGAGCGGTGAAGGGTTGAGGGCGCGGCCATTGGCTGCGGCGCTGCAATGCCTAGGCCAGGATCAGGCGAGCCGCGCGCACATCTGGGCGATCACCGTTTCGACCGTGACACCTTCGGCACGGGCCGAGAAGTTGACGGCCATGCGATGACGCAGGATCGGTCCGGCCAGGGCCACGACGTCGTCGACCGACGGCGCCAGGCGGCCCTGGATGATGGCGCGCGCACGGCAGGCCAGCATGAAGGCCTGGCTGGCGCGCGGGCCCGGACCCCAGGCGACGCGGTTGCGCACGACCTCGAGGTCGGAGCTTTCCGGCCGGCCGGCACGGACCAGCTTCAGGATGGCATCGACCACGCTTTCGCCGATCGGCAGGCGCCGCACCAGCGCCTGGGCCGCCATCAAGTCGGCCGGGGTGAGCGCCTGCGACGCCACCGCCGTCACGGCGCCCGTCGTGCCGATCATGATCTGGCGCTCGGCCTCCTCATCGGGATAGCCGACGTCGATTTGCAGCAGGAAGCGGTCGAGCTGGGCTTCGGGCAGGGGATAAGTGCCTTCCTGCTCCAGCGGATTCTGGGTCGCCAGCACATGGAAGGGACCCGGCAGGTCGTAGCGCTTGCCGGCCACGGTCACGTGCTTTTCCTGCATGCTCTGCAGCAGGGCCGACTGGGTGCGCGGGCTGGCGCGGTTGATTTCGTCGGCCATCAGGAGCTGGGCGAAGACCGGGCCCTGCAGGAAGCGGAACGAGCGGCGGCCGCCGTCGCTTTCCTCCAGCACTTCCGAGCCCAGGATGTCGGCGGGCATCAGGTCGGGCGTGAACTGAATGCGCTTGGTTTCCATCCCGAGCACGATGCCCAGCGTGTCCACCAGCTTGGTCTTGGCGAGGCCGGGCACGCCGATCAGCAGCAGATGGCCGCCCGAGAGCAGCGCAACGAGCGTTTGATCGATCACGTCCTGCTGGCCATAAATGACCTTGCCGATGGCGGTGCGCGCATCACGTAACTGGCTGCCCAGGCGCTCGATGTCGGCGAGGGCGGAGCGGGCGTCGGCGTCGGTTGCGGTCGATGTGTCGGGGGCCACCAGGGCGCTCCTGTCGTCGATGAGATTAGGTTTGAGGGAAGCCCAGAAATGAGGCCGGAACAAGGGCATGACGGTTGACGAAATCGTGCGGCGGGTAGGCGAACGTAGCAGGCGTTTGGCATCAGGTTTGCCAGTAAGCACTCCACCCCTCGGCAGCGACTTTTCCCTGAACGGCGTCGTGCCGTTGCCGGAGAGCTGGCGGCCGGCCGCTGTGCTGGTGCCGCTGGTCCGTCGCGAGTCCGGCACGACGGTGCTGTTGACCCAGCGTACCGACGACATGCCGAGCCACGCCGGCCAGATCGCCTTCCCCGGCGGCCGCAAGCAGGCCGAGGACGCCGATGCCGTGGCGACGGCGCTGCGCGAGACCGAGGAGGAGGTGGGTCTCGCCCGCAGCTTCGTCGAGGTGATCGGCCCGGTCGATCTCTACCGCACCGGAACGGGCTACGAGATCACGCCCATCGTCGGCATCGTGACGCCAGGATTCACCACCCGTGCAGATCCGCGCGAGGTCGCCGACGTCTTCGAGGTGCCGCTGGCGCATTTCCTCGACGAGCGGAACCATCGCATCGACAGCCGCGTCTGGCAGGGCCGGGAGCGGCGCTACTACGCCATGCCCTATGGAGAGCGCTACATCTGGGGGGCGACTGCCGGTATGCTGAAGAACCTGCATTTTGTCCTCACCGCCGGCGAGTGACGCGGGCCCGGAGTAGCCCCATGCGCGTCGTACTTTTGATCCTCGTGCTGGTCATGGCACCGGCCGTCGCCTTTTTTCTGTGGGCCTGGGCGGTGAAGATCAAGCAGGAGCGCAAGATCGCGGGCACCCTGCCGGAGTGGCAGGACATGCCGATCACCTGGCTCGCCATCGCCGGCCTCGCCTGCACGATCGCGGGCTTCGTCGTGATGTTCTTCACCCAGAACCAGGGTTACGGCGGGCTCTTCGCTTCATGAAGCCTACATCATGAAGCCTGGCGGACGTCTCGAGCCGCAACCCTGGATGGATACGCCGGAGGTACGGACGCTCTTCGACGCGCTCGGCCGCGCCGATGTCGCGGCACGCTTCGTCGGCGGCTGCGTGCGCGACGCGGTGTTGAAGCGTCCCATGGATCGCGTCGACATCGACCTCGCCGTCGACAAACCGCCCGAGACGGTGATGCGCGTCCTCGAAGCCGCCGGCCTGAAAGTCGTGCCGACGGGCCTCAAGCACGGCACGGTGACGGCGATCATCAAGGGCAGCCGCTTCGAGCTCACGACCCTGCGCCGCGACGTCGAGACCGACGGAAGGCGCGCGGTCGTGGCCTTCACCGACGATTGGCTGGAAGATGCCAACCGGCGCGACTTCACCTTCAACGCGCTGTACGCCGATCGCGACGGCACGCTCTACGATCCGTTCGACGGCCAGAGCGACCTTGCCGCCGGGCGCGTGCGCTTCATCGGCGAGGGCGACACCCGCATCGCCGAGGACCGGCTGCGCGTGCTGCGCTTCTTCCGCTTCTACGCCTGGTATGGCCGCCCGCCGCTCGACGGGCCGGGCTTCGACGCCTGCCGGCGCAATGCGGGCGCGCTGGGCAGCCTGTCGGGCGAACGCGTCGCCAAGGAGCTGCTGCGCCTGCTCGAGGCGCCGGCGCCGGCCGATGCGTTGCAGGCGATGGCCGAGGCCGGCGCGCTCGATCACTGGCTGCCGGAATATGCCGGCGTCGCGCGCCTCAACGCTCTCATCGCGCGCGAGGACGCCGCCGATGCGCTGCGCCGGCTGGCGGCGATCCTGCCCTCGGACGCCGACGCAACTGCCATCGGCAAGCGCCTGAAACTTTCCACCCAGCAGGCGTTGCGCCTCGAAGTCATGCTGGCCTCGACGCCTGTCGTCGACCTCGCGGGAGGGCCAAAAGCCTGGCGGGCCGGCATTTATGGTCTCGGCAACAATCTCTATGCCGATCGTTTGCTGCTTGCCGTCGAGGCGCCGGGCGACTGGCGGGCAGCGCTTGCCTTGGCGCGAAGCTGGACGCCGCCCGAATTGCCGGTGAGCGGCGGCGATGCGCTGACGCTTGGTCTCAAACCCGGCCCGCGCGTGGGCGCCTTGATCGAAGCGGTCGAGCGCTGGTGGATCGATGGCGACTTCGCGGCCGACCGCGCGGCGTGCCTGGCCGAACTCGAACGCCTGGCGCGCGGGACGTGATCCGCCCCGGCCTCACGCTCACGCTGTGGGTGGCGATCGCGCTCCTCGTGGTGTTGAACGATGCCGTGGGCGACACCTGGATCGCCACCTCGCTCTCGGTGCGCGCGGTCGAATGGTACAAGGTGCTGGTACCGCTGCCCTATGTCGTGCTGATGGCGATCATCCATGCGCGCCGCACGGCCGGGCCGCGCTGGTTCGAGGCGGCGCTTCTCGCGGCGCTGCTGTGGCCCACCTCCACGGTGCTCGTCGACTTTCTTTATGTACGGCTGACCTACGGCCAGGATCCGGAGGCGTTCCTGGATCGCTTCGGCTTCTGGTGGGGTGCGCCCTATCCGTTGCTGGTGCTCACTCTGTTTGCCGCACCGCTGCTGGCCGGGACGGCGTTCGCGCGGCGCTGAAACGGGCCGGTTTTTGGCACACGTCGTTGTGCCACGCGTTGTCCCGCTGCCTGTGCCACGGATCGGGCTCATGTCCTTAAGCCGACACGCGAATCGCCCCCTGATCGGCTGTGCCACCGACGCCCTCTACTTGGCGTCATGGGATTTCTCCTGCCCCTTGAGCAGGGCGTTGCGCTCGGCCTGGAGTCTGGTGTCGTAGGCTGCCATTCGCTTGTCCGCTTCGTCGAGCCGCCGTCTGAACTCCGCTTGCCGTTCGCGCTCCGCGCGCAACTCGGCAGCCTGCGGTCCATAGGTGTCTGCATGCAGTGCTTGCAGCAGCCGCCACAACACGCGGGAGTCAGGCTCCGCGACATGATCGACGATCCGGCCGTCGTGCCACACCGGCACATCGTCGCCGACCATCGCGCGACGCATGACCTCGTCATGCAGCCGCCCGACGCCGCGTTCGCGCGCGGCGTCCCAGCGTCGGCGGAAGTCGGCATCGGCGTCCCGCCAGTTGTAGACTGTGCGGCGGGCGAGGCCCGAGGCGCGGCAGGCGGCGGAGACAGAGCCGGTGCGTGCGAATTCGCGCAGGAAGCGGCCGTGCGGCCGCCAGCAGCGTTTGAGTCCAGTCATTTGAAGGTCCTGTTTGGGCAAAGAAAAACGCCCGCGGACGGGTCCGGCGGGCGTCTGGACAGCGGGGTTGAAGAACCCCACTATAGGTAAAATCTTAGCAAAATCCTGCTGAACTTGCAAATCGATGTTTCGGGAGGATTCCGCGCGCACCGTGCGGATTACACGGCGTGCTTCTCAAGCGAAAAAGATGACACCCGTCATCTTTGTCCATAAATAGTAGGTTGTATTTCTATTCGAACGACGGAGCGGAGCGTGAGTTCAGTCAGCTGGTGTGACGCAACGCAGTCGTTCGACATGACCGGGCTATAGGGCACCCCAATGCCAGGCGTAGCCACGACCATCCTCATCGACGGAACGCCCACCAACGGCGCCGACCCGTGGACCGACAGCCTGGTCGCCGGCGGCGCCTGGAAAGATAGCAACGGCGGCACCGTCACCATCAACTGGACGGCCTTCCAGGGCACGATGGACGGTCAGAACTCCTATGGCTGGACGCCGGTGGCGCTCGCCGGGCTGCGGGAGGCGCTGTCGCTCTGGGAGAGCGTGGCGAACATCGACTTCGTCGAGGTGGCAAGCGCCGCCGACGCCGACGCCAAGTTCTGGTGGGGCACCGAGACTCAGGCCGGTGGGGCCGACGTCCTCGGATGGAGCGAACTTCCGGGCTACAGCGAGGCCGAGGCGCTCGACGTCCTGTTCAACGCGCAAGACTCAGCTCTGTCCGGCTCGCTGGGCAAGGGAAGCCTGGGTCTCGTCACGATGGTCCACGAGATCGGCCATCTGCTCGGGCTCGCCCATCCCCACGATGGCGGAGCGGCGCCGGATGCGACGACGTTCCAGGGCGTCGATTGGTGGGATCCCTATGCCACCGGCAGTGGCGCCCTGAACCAGGGCATCTACACGACGATGAGCTACAATTTCGGCTGGCCTGTGCGTCTGCCCGATCATACGGCCGAATCGTGGGGGCTGCAGTACGGCCCGATGGCGCTCGACATCATCGCCATCCAGGCGATCTACGGCGCCAATACCACCTACGCTTCCGGCGACAATGTCTATGTGCTTCCCAAGACGGACGGACTTGGCACGTATTGGTCGACCATCTGGGACACCGGCGGCGTCGACACGATCTCGAACGCGGGCGCGGCCGGTAACACGACGATCGACCTGCTCGCCACGACGGACGGCTACGGGGTTATCGGCGACGGCGCCTTCTCCTACAACAACGGCATCCTCATCGGGGGTGGCTACAAGATCGCCCAGGGCGTCGTGATCGAAAATGCGATCGGCGGCAACGCCAACGATTGGCTGTACGGCAACGCGGCCAACAACCGTCTCGAAGGCGGGAATGGCCAGGATCAGCTGGACGGCAGGGAGGGCGCCGACACGATGATCGGCGGCGCTGGCGGCGACTACTATTACGTCGACGATTCCGGCGACGTGATCGTGGAGCTCGATACAGGTTCCGAGATCGATACGGTCATTTCATACGTCAACTATACGCTGGGTGCGAATGTCGAGAACCTGACCCTGGCGCCGAACTGGGGCCAGATCAATGGCAAGGGCAACGGCTCGGCCAACATCATAATCGGCAATGAATACGACAATATCCTCGAGGGCGCCGGCGGCGCCGACACTCTCAATGGCCGCGACGGTAACGACCGGCTGGTCGTCAACGATCTTTCGTTCGCGAATATCGACGGCGGCGGGGGTACCGACACGTTGGCGCTGGGTGGAGCTGGTCTTGTCCTCAACCTGACCAATGCGGCTACGGCGGCGAAGCTCCTGGGCATCGAGCGCATCGACCTCACCGGCACCGGCAACAACACGCTCGTCGTCAGCCAGACCAGCGTCCTGAATGGCATCGGCGCGATTGTCGGTGGCAAGCGCATCCTCGTCGTCGAAGGCAATACCGGCGACAAGGTGCAGTTCGCCGAGTCCAACTGGGCAAACACCGGATCGTTCACCAATTTCGACGGAACGTTCGACCGCTGGGTACTCGGCAATGCCGAAGTCCATGTCGAACAGGTCGCTTCCCCGTCGGGCGTCACCATCGTTGGGACGGCCGGCAACGACATCATCTCGACGACCGTCACCGTATCCGGCCAGCCGCTGGCGACCAGCCTTGGCGACATTATCGACGGCGGCTTGGGTGCCGACACGATGGCGGGCGGGCTGGGCAACGACACCTATTACGTGGACACCCTCCTCGACGTCGTGATCGAGGAAGCGAATGCCGGCCGCGACAAGGTCATTGCCGGCGTGAGCTATGTCCTTGGTGCGAACGTCGAGGACCTTACCCTGGCCGGTGCGGGACATATCGACGCCACCGGTAACGCCCTGGACAACGTCCTTACAGGCAACGCCGGCAACAACGCGCTGGACGGCGGCAGCGGCGCCGACACGATGGCGGGCGGGCTGGGCGACGATACCTATTACGTGGACACCCTCCTCGACGTCGTGATCGAGGAAGCGAATGCCGGCCGCGACAAGGTCATTGCCGGCGTGAGCTATGTCCTGGGCGTGAACGTCGAGGACCTCACCCTGGCCGGGACGGGGCACATCAATGCTACCGGTAACGCCCTGGACAACGTCCTTACAGGCAATGCCGGCAACAACATGCTGGACGGCGGTGCCGGCGCGGACGTGTTCCATGCCGGTGAGGGCGACGATCGCCTGACCGTCAAGGATCTTGCGTTTCGTCTGGCCGATGGCGGCGCCGGTATAGACACGCTGGCCCTCGGCGGCGCGGGTCTCTCGCTCAACCTCGGCGATCCGCTGATCGCGGCGAAGCTGGAGGGTATCGAGCGTATCGACCTCACCGGCACCGGCAACAATACGCTCGTCGTCAGCCAGCTCAGCGTCCTGGGCGGCGTCGGCGCGGTCGCCGGCGGCAAGCACGTCCTCGTGGTGGAACGCAATTTCGGCGACACGGTGCAGTTCGCCGAGTCGGGCTGGACGAAGAGTGGATCGTTCACCAACGGCGACGGGACGTTCGACCGCTGGGTGCTCGGCGATGCCGAAGTTCATGTCGAGCAGATCGCCTCCTCGCCCCTGCCGCTGCGAACGATTCTTCTGTCGACCCTGGGCAGCGGCACCGGCTTCAAACTGAGCGGTGCGAACAATGATCTCCTTGGATTCGCCGTCGCTTCGGCAGGCGATATCAATGGCGACGGATTCGACGATCTGATCCTGGGCGTCGTTTATGCCTCGCCGCGCGGCAGAGCCTCGGGCGCGAGCTATGTCGTGTTCGGCACGGGCTCGGAATCCGTCGCCACGATCGACGTGTCCACACTGAACGGCAGCAACGGGTTCAAGTTGAGCGGCGAAGCGGCCTATGACCGGAGCGGCCGCTCGGTCGCGTCGGCAGGTGACGTGAATGGAGACGGCTTTGCCGACGTGATCATCGGTGCCCATGGAGCAGACCCACACGGTAGCTATTCCGGCGCGAGCTACGTGGTCTTCGGCAAGGCCTCGAGCTTTGCCGCCAACATCGACCTCTCCTCGCTGAACGGCAGCAACGGCTTCAAGCTGAGCGACGTGACGACAGACGGCCGGAGCGGCTACTCGGTCGCGTCGGCAGGCGACGTGAACGGCGACGGTTTCGACGACATGATCGTCGGTGCCACGGGCATCACCGGCGGCAATTCGTTGTCGGGCGGGAGCTACGTGGTATTCGGGAAGGCTTCGGGTTTCGCCGCCAACCTGGACCTCTCCAGCCTGGACGGCAGCAACGGCTTCCGGTTGGGCGGCGTCAGGCTTTTCGAGCAGGCCGGCTACTCTGTCGCCTCCGCGGACGTGAACGGTGACGGTTACGCCGACCTGATCGTTGGGACCCTCAACCGTTTGGGCACCAGCGCCGGCGACGTCTACGTTGTATTCGGCAAGGCAAGCGGGTTTACAGCCAATGTCGGTCTCGCCGGCCTCGATGGCGCCAACGGCTTCAAGCTGAGCGGCGTTTCCTCGCTTGATGCCAGCGGCTCGTCGGTTGCCTCGGCAGGGGACGTCAATGGCGATGGATTCGAGGACATCATCGTCGGCGCCAGGAATGCCGATCCGCATGGCGGGTCGTCGGGTGCCAGTTATGTCGTGTTCGGCAAGGCGTCGGGTTTTGCGCCCGACATCAACCTCGCCACCTTGGACGGAAGCAACGGCTTCAAGCTGAGCGGCAGGGCAGCGGGCGACCAGAGCGGCTACTCGGTCGCGTCGGCGGGCGACGTGAACGGCGACGGGTTCGACGATCTGATCGTCGGCGCTCCCTTCGTCGATACGTATGGCACCGACTCGGGCATGAGCTACGTGGTTTTCGGCAAGGCCTCGGGCTTCACGGCCAACCTCGACCTTTCCACCCTGGACGGCAACGCCGGCTTCAGACTTGCCGGATCGCTGGATGCCAGCACGACACAGGGCGATCGAAGCGGCAGGTCGGTCGCAAGCGCAGGTGACGTGAACGGCGACGGCTTCGATGACCTGATCGTCGGCAGCCCGCGTGCCCAACCGGGCCGCGGCTATGCCGGCGAAAGCTACGTCGTGTTCGGCGGGGCCTTCGGAGGCACGGTGACGACGACGGGCACCGCGGTGGCCGAGATGCTGATCGGCGGGCGTGGTAATGACGTATTGGCGGGCGGCGGCGGAGCCGACGCGTTCAATGCCGGCGCGGGCGACGATCGATTGATCGTCGCGGATACCGGATTCCGCGTCGCCGACGGCGGCGCCGGCACCGACACGCTGGCGCTGGACGGCGCGGGACTGCTGCTCGACCTCACCAACCCGCAGATCGCAGCGAGGCTCGACGGCATCGAGCGCATCGACATCACGGGCAGCGGCAACAACACGCTGCTGCTCGACAGGCTCGCCGTGCTGGGTGGTGTCGGCGGCGTCACCGGTGGCAAGCACGTCCTGGTGCTCGAGGGCAATGCCGGCGACACCGTCTCCCTGGGGGCCGGGGACTGGACGATGGCCGGTTCCTTTACCGATGCGACCGGCACGTTCGACCGCTATGTCCTGGGCAATGCCGAGGTCGATATCGAACGCGGGATCTCCCGTGCGACAGCCCCCATTACGGGCGCGACCATTGTCGGGACGGCCGGCAACGACGTCATCTCGACGACCGTGACCGTGCCCGGTCAGCCCCTGGCGACGGTCCTTGGCGACACCATCGACGGCGGCGCTGGCGCCGACACGATGGCCGGCGGGCTGGGGAACGATACCTACTATGTCGACGACCTCCTCGACGTGGTGGACGAGGGTTCGGACGCCGGCCTCGACACGGTCCATGTTCAGGTCGACTACACGTTGGGTGCGAACGTCGAGAACCTGATCCAGACGGGCGGCGCCTCGATAGCCGCCATCGGCAACGGTCTCGACAACAGGCTCACCGGCAATTCGGGCGACAACATGCTCGCCGGAGGTGACGGCGCGGACCAGCTGATCGGTGGCACCGGCAGCGATGTGTTGATCGGCGGATTGGGTGCCGACGCGCTGTCTGGCGGCGAGAATGCCGACTATCTGCTGATTGACAGTCTGGATGTCGCCATTGGTGGCACGGGCTTCGATTCCGCCTTCGTGCAGACCGGTGCGGCGGTGACGCTGGACATGGGCGCGGCGTCGATCGAATGGGTCCTGGGTAACGCCGGCAACGATATCTTCAACGCCGCGAGCCAGACCGGCGCCGTCTATATCTATGGTCAGGGTGGCGACGATACGCTCACCGGCTCGGCCTTCGGCGACTATCTCGATGGCGGCGACGGCACCGACACCCTCGAAGGCGGCGGCGGCGCCGACCTCATGCTGGGCAATGGCGGCTCCGATATCCTGCGTGGCCAGGGCGGCGACGATTCGCTGATCGAACTGGGCGGTGATAGCCAGATCGATGGCGGTGCCGGCTTCGATTCGCTGTTCGTGTGGTCCGACACGGGCCTGGTGCTCAACCTCACGACGGCCTCGATCGAGTGGGTGCAGGGCTCGGTGCTGGGCGATGATAATTTCAACGGTTCTGGCAATACGGTGAACACCTTCCTCTACGGCTGGGGTGGGAACGACAGGCTGAGGGGCGGTTCGGGCGACGACTACATCGCGGGTGGCGCCGGCAACGACATCCTGACCGGCGGCGCCGGCAACGACACGATGATCGGCGAAGGGGGCGTGGACCGCTATGTCTACGCGGCCGCTACGTGGGGCTCCGACACGATCCACTCTTTCGATCCCAACGGGGAGAAGCTGGATTTCAGGACGGTCTCGGGCATCGACTCGTTCTCCGACTTCACGGCCTACGAATGGGATCCCCTCGGCCTGGGCTACAACTCGACGACGCTGTTCTACACCAGCGGCGGCACGACCAGCGCGATCACGCTGATCGGTGTGCAGACGGCGAGCCTCTCCGACGCGGACTTCCTGTTCGCCTGACAGCCATCTCCCCCTTCTTTTCCTCCCCCGTCTTACGGGGGAGGG
>CAMDOT010000143.1 GCA_945903635.1 Rhizobium sp. Q54
TCCAGGCCCGCTCATGATGCGGGCCTGGAGGCCCGCGGTCCGTCCCGATCTACTCATCGAGTCCCCGTCCCTTCGGTCGTGCGAGTTCGTTGGAACCGGGCTTGGTGGCGCTGAAGTAGCCGGCGGCCTTCTTGGCATCCATCTCGACCTGGGCGTCGGCGGGGATCAACTCGTCGGGGATTGCCACCTGCTCGACAATCTCGATGCCCTGCTCGCGCAGCGCGTCGGACTTGAGGTTGCTCATCGAGGCGAAGCGGTCGATGCGCGAGATGCCCAGCCAATGGAACAGGTCGGGCATCAGCTCCTGGAAGCGCATGTCCTGGACGCCGGCCACGCATTCGGTGCGGTTGAAGTACTGCGCCGCCGAATCGCCGCCGGGCTGGCGCTTGCGCGCGTTATAGACCAGGAACTTGGTGACCTCGCCCAGCGCGCGGCCTTCCTTGCGATTGTAGATGACGACGCCCAGCCCACCCTGCTGCGCCATTTCTATGCAGATTTCTATGCCGTGCGCGAGATAGGGCCGGCAGGTGCAGATATCGGAGCTGAAGACGTCGGAGCCGTTGCACTCGTCGTGGAGGCGGCAGGCGATCTTCGTCTCCGGCTTGCCGATCTTTTCCATGTCGCCGAAGAAATAGATCGTGGCGCCGCCGATCGGCGGCAGGAACAGTTCGAGGTCGGGCCGCGTGACCAGCTCGGTGTACATGCCGCCGGTCTGCTCGAACAGCGTGCGACGAAGATCGAACTCGGGCACGCCGAAACGCTCGGCGATGCCGGGCAGCCACCACACCGGCTCGACCGCGGCCTTGGTGACGCGAACTTCGCCGTTGGCCTTCAATATGTCGCCATCGGGTTTGAGACGCCCCGCCTCGATCGCATCCTTGATCTCCGGCATGGTGATGTGTGCCTTGGTGACGGCGATGGTCGGGCGGATGTCCCAACCGGCCTTCAGTTTGTCGGCGAACACCGAGGCCACGAGATGACCCCAGGGATCGAGCGACACGATCTTCTTCGGGTCGAACCAGCTCTCGAACGGGCCGATCAGCTCGGCCGGCGACGTGTCGGTGAAGTCGGGCCGGTGATCGGCCTTCAGCTCATGCGCGGCGATGGCGAGCGCGCGGTAGATGCCGTAGCTGCCGGAATGCACGCCGATGGCGTTGCGCCTGGTCGGATCGGCCACCGTGCCCACGACCGGACCGCGAACGGCGGGATCGCGCGCGCCCCACACCACCGGCGGCGCCTGCACGCCGCCCTGGGAGGGATGGGTATTCAGTCTGATGTGCGCCATGTGCTTTCCAGATCTCGAAGAGCGGGAAAGCGGCGCAGTGTAGGCCTTGGCAATGACGAAGGGAAGACGGGGAGCGCGGAGAGAAATCAGGGCCTTCACCTATCGTGCAGGAGCGAAGGTGCTGGCGCTTTTGCTGGTGCGGGCGGAAATGGACTTAACAATCCGGATGCTGCTCCAACGATGCAAGTGATTGAGGGAGCGGCCAGAATGTCTCCGTCACCGCTTGGTCACAGCGGAAAATCGAATCCGGCAACATCCACATAGTTTGGGAAATTTTCGGCCACTATTGAAGATCACGTTGATCGTGGTGGTTTGAACATAATTCGCCTCTGCCAACCGTCGAGTGCGTGCTTCCAGATTCCAACAGACCACCGCCTCTATTGATCACAATTCCATCAGGAACTGGCTCCCCCCGGGGGCCGTTTACCTGGAGCTGAAGGCGATTAACAAGGAGGACTAACTCATGTCATTCAAGACAATTCGCTACGCTGCATTGGCAGCGACGTTTCTGGCCGGCAGCGCCATGATGGCTCATGCGCAAACCAGCTCGACGATCGGCGCGGGCGGCTCGACCGCCGGGTCCGGATCGGTCGGCACGGTGCTCGGCACCGGCGGCTCTTCGGCCGGTGGCTTCGGCGGCGGGTCTGCGTCGACCCTCGGTGTCGGCGGCGCGACCGCCGGCGGCGGCCAGACAGGCGTCGCGATCGGCACGGGCGGTTCGGCCGCCGGTGGCGTGGGCGGCGGGTCGGCATCGACGTTGGGTGTCGGCGCCGCAAGCGCTGGCCGTGGCGGGACGAGCGCGGTGCTCGGCACCGGCGGGTCCGCAGCGGGCAGCGGCAAGAATGGCGGCTCGGCCTCGACCCTGGGTGTCGGTGGCGCGTCTGCCGGCCGCGGCGGCACGAATGCCGTCGTAGGTACCGGTGGATCGTCGGCCGGATACAGCAAGGGCCAGGGCCCCGGCTCTGCCTCTACCTTGGGTCTCGGTGCAGCCTCAGCCGGTCGCGGGCAGAGCAACGCGGCTCTGGCAACCGGTGGCTCTGTCGCCGGCAAGGGCAAGGGCGTCGGCTCCGCCTCCACGTTGGGCCTCGGTGCCGCGTCGGCAGGCCGTGGCAAGAGCAACGCTGCCATGGCGGTCGGTGGCTCGGCAGCCGGTGGCGGCAAGAGCTTCGGCGGCGGCGGCGGTGGCCGCGGCGGCAAAAACAGGTAACGGATCGTGAGACCGGCCGCGCAATCCTTGCGCGGCCGATTCTCGACATCGGGAGGCATCGATGAAAATCCTTTTGACTTCAATCGTGCTGGCCGCAATGAGCGCAATCCCCGCGCTGGCGCAAGTTAGTTCGAGCAGTTCGACAAGTGTCGGCGGCTCGACGAGTTCGGTAAGCGTCGGCAGTTCGACGGGATCGAGCGCCAGCGCCTCGACGAGCAGCAGTGGCTCGACGAGCAGCAGCGCCTCCAGCGGAAGCCGTCGCTCCGACTGCACGGTGGTGACGTCGCGCAACGGGCAAGCAACGGCCACAGCCGGCGGCCTGTCGACCTCGGTCACTGCCGGCAATGGAAGAGTGAGCGGCACGACCACCGGGCCGAACGGCGTTACAGCGTTTTCGGGCACCAATTGCACTGTTCACGGTCGATAGGAGACGCATCATGAGAAATTTATCGATGGCTCTGATTGCCGGCGCGTTTGCTTTCGCAAGTTCGGGTGCCTGGGCTCAGCAGGGGCCGAGTGCCCGTACCGTTGGCTCGAAAGCCACGACGGATGGCAGCTCGACGATCGGAACGGCGGGCAGCGCCGCCGCCGGCGGCACGTCGGCCTCCACCATCGGATTGGGCGCCAACTCGACCGGCAAGGCCGGCGCTTCTTCGACGGTCGGCGGCGCTGGCAGTGCCGCGGCGGTCACGGGCAAGGCTACGTCCAACACCAAGATCCGAGAGAATCCCCAGATGCTGCGATCGCAATCCACGGCGAAGGCGCAGGACGGCGGCACCTGGAGCAAGTCGGCCAGCAACACCAAGGTGCAGCACGATGGCGATCTGACCTCGCGCACCCGGTCGATGTCGCACGTGCAAGGCTCAAAGCCGGCGATGTCGAAGACTCGCATGCGCTGACGCTGCGCCGCCGATCGCCACGACCGATTTAGGCGGTTGCGGTCGTCCAGAAGACTAAGGTCTCGCCGCCACCACCTCCGCCGCCCCTGCTGCACGATCCCTTCCGGCGTCATGAGTGCCGCCAGATGGCGCGCCATCGCCTCGGGCGTGGGATGCACCCGCACGCTCGCAGCCAGTGGAACACGGCATTCAGGATCACCACGTCGAGGCTTGCCTGGAGCAGTGCGCCGAGGTCGTTGGCATCGCCCACTCGGCCAACAGGCCGGTGCCGCAACCGACATCGAGCACGCGTTCCTCAGGGCCAATGCCGAGATCGACGGCCAGCCGCTTGCCCGATTCGAACTGGTGCGTGGCGCTCAGGTGCTCGCAGTCGGCCGCCAGCTCGTCGCTGTCGAACGCCAGCGACGCCGCGCCGGCCTCAGGTGCTTGCGAGGGACACATGGGGTCGAAGCAACATGGGGTCGAAGCATAGGTCAGGATTGTCAATGGTGCGTAGAGTGCATGCGTGCAGTCCCACTGCATGACCCGTCTTGCCAAGGCCGCCGCCCAACCTCAGAGTTTGGCCATGAAGCGGCGACAGACCGCTCGGAAACGCTCGACGGGAGAAACACCATGATCATGACCATCAGGCGGCGGCGCGCCTTGCAGGCGCTCGGGGCTGCAGGTACGGCGCTTTCGATACCGACCATCGCGAGAGCACAGGAAGCACTCGACTCGCTCAAGATCCTCGTCGGCTTTCCGGCCGGCGGCAGCGCCGACGTGGTGAGCCGGCAGATCGCCGACAAGCTGGCGCCGGCCTATGCCCGCAGCGCCATCGTCGACAACCGGCCCGGTGCGGCCGGCCGCATCGCCATCGATGCGCTGAAGACATCGCCGCCGGACGGCCGCACGCTGCTGCTGACGCCGGCCTCGACCGTCACCGTCTATCCCGACATCTACCGCAACCTTTCCTACAACCCGACGACCGATCTCGCGCCGGTGTCGCTGGCTGCCACCTTCGTGCACGGCATCGCCGTGGGGCCGATGGTGCCGGCGGAGGTGAAGACGCTGGCCCAGTTCGCGGCCTGGTGCAAAGCCAACCCCGACAAGGCGAGCTGCGGCAATCCGGGCGAAGGCTCGTTCCCGCACTTCCTGACGCTGGTGCTGGCCAAGGCGCTGGGCGCGCCGATCCAGCCGGTCCCCTACCGCGGCGGCGCGCCGGCGCTCGCCGACATGCTGGCGGGCCAGCTCGCCGCCCTCATGCTGCCGGACGGCTCGTTCCTGGCCTACGCCAAGGACAACAAGATCCGCGTGATCGCGACCAGCGGCGCGGCACGCTCGCCCTTCTATCCCGACGTCGCGACCTTCGCCGAGCAGGGCGTGAAGGAGCTCGTAGTGACGGAATGGTTCGGGTTGTTCGCCCCGGCCGCTACTCCGCCGGCAATGATCGCCCGCACGTCGGACGCGATCGCCAAGGTGCTTGGCACCAAGGAGATGGCCGAGGCCTTCGCCAAGTTCGGCATGGTGCCCAAGGCCTGCAAGCCGGCCGAACTCGCCACGATGATGAAGCACGAGGCCGCAACCTGGGGACCGATCATCCGCTCCACGGGGTTCAAGCCGCTGGAGTAGCGCTGCCGAAACCTCCGGGGACCGATTGCCGCCGGGCGATTGTCACCGGGCGATTGCCATTGGACGACGGCTCTTCGACACTCGCGCCAGGCAACAAGGAGTCCGCGCGTGGTCACGAATGTCCTGGAGGTCAATCCCGAGCGGCTGTGGGACAGCCTGGAGCGGTCGGCGGAGATCGGCCGCTTTCGCGACGTCGGCCTACGTCGCCTGGCGCTGTCGGCCGAGGACAAGCAAATGCGCGACCTGTTCGTCGAGTGGGCGCGAACGGCTGGCTGCAGCGTCGAGATCGATCGCCTCGGCAACATCTTCGCGCGGCGCGCCGGCAGCGATCCCAGCCTGCCGCCTGTTGCGATCGGCAGTCATCTCGACACCCAGATCTGCGGCGGCCGCTACGACGGCATCCTGGGTGTGATGTGCGGCCTCGAGGTGGTGCGCACGCTGAACGACAAGGGCCTCACGACCAAGCGCGGCATCGAAGTCATCTGCTGGACCAACGAGGAAGGCGCGCGCTTCAATCCGCCGATGATGGGTTCTATGGCCTTCGCCAAGGTGCTGAGCCTGGAAAGCGTGCTGGCCACCACCGACGACGCCGGCATCACGGTCGAACAGGCGCTCGACGAAATTGGCTATGCCGGCTCCGTGCCGGTGGGCCGCGAATTCGATGCCTATCTCGAATTGCACATCGAGCAGGCGCCGGTGCTGGACCGCGAGGGTTGCGACATCGGCATCGTGGTCGGCGGCTACAAGACGCAGGCGCTCCGGCTCACGATCAATGGCGACACGGGACATGCCGGCGGCACGCCGATGGCGATGCGGCGCAATGCCCTGGTCGGCGCGGGCTACGTCATCGCGGCGGTGAACGACATCGGCCTCGCCTATGCCGCCGACGAGGGCCGGACCACCACGACACGGATCGAGAGCTTCCCCAACCTGGCCGGCACCTATGCCGAACAGGTCAAGCTCACCATCGATTTCCGCCACATCGATGCCGCGCGTTTCAAGGCCATGCGCGCCGACATCGACGCCGCGATCGTCGCGGCGGCAAAGAAGGCCAATGTCGAGATCGAGGTTGTCGAGGGCTGGAGCTGGGGCAGCGAACTGTTCGCGCCCGAATGCATCGAACTCCTGAAATCGACCGCCAAGGAACTCGGCCTGCCCTACCGCGAGATGCGCAGCCAGGCCGGCCACGACGCCTACGCCGTGGCGACGATGGCGCCGACGGCGATGATTTTTACGCCCTGCTTCGAGGGCATCAGCCACAACGTGAACGAGAACATCGAACTCGTGCGCTCCCTGCCCGGCGCCAACCTTCTGCTGAATGCCGCGGTGGCGCGGGCCAATCGATAAGACCATCGCGGCGACGCCGATGGAGCACTCTTTTCATGCTCTTCTGGACCGCGAGCGTCCCGCTCGCTCACGCTCATGAGCGAGTCGGGCGGAGTAATCTCCGCCCTGAGACGTTCGCGGTCCCAATGAGCATGAGAGCCAGAATCACTGCGCAAAGCCACAAGAGGCCGGCCGGCAGGGCTACCGCCGCGTACCGATCGCCACCAGCCGAAGCCCCTGCTGCACGATCCCGTCCGGCGTCATGAGCGCCGCCAGCCGGGCGGCCATCGCGTCGCGCGCCGCGGGCCGTAGTTCGGCGGGCAGGTGCGCCAGCAGGTTGCCGAACGAACTCGCCTCGGAGAAGCGCACCGCCGCCTCGGGCGTGGCGTGGACCTGCACGCTGGGGCTCACCTCGATCAGCGTCGGCGCGAAGCCCGCCGCTTCGAACAGCGCGCGCATCTCGTCGGCGTCGACCTGGGACACGAAGCTCCCGCGCGGCCGCGGGTAGCGGTTGAACGGTGGCTCGGCCATCGCCCGCGCCATCGCCTCATAGACCGGATGGCGGGCGCCGCCGGCGGCATTGGGCGGCCGCGTGCTGATGCCGATCCGGCCGCCAGGCCGCAGCACGTGCGCGAATTGGCCGAGCGCGCGTGGCTTGTCGGGCAGCCAGTGGAACACGGCATTGAGGATCACCGCGTCGAAGCCCGCCGCAGGCAACGCGCCGAGATCGTTGGCGTCGCCCACCGCGAAGGCGAGGTTGGCGTGCGTGCCCTCCTTCTTCACCCGCGCCTGCGCGACCTCGATCCGCAAGGGCAGCGGATCGATGCCGAGCACATGGCCCGTGGAGCCGACCCGTTCCGCGATGTGCTCCGCCAGCAACCCGGTGCCGCAGCCGACGTCGAGCACGCGCTCTCCCGCGCCGACGGCAAGAGCGGCAGCCAGCCGCTTGCCCGTTTCGAACTGGCGCGAGGCGCTCAGCCGCTCGTAGTCGGCGGCGAGTGCGTCGCTGTCGTGTGCGAGCGAAGGCCCACCGGCCATATCCATCTACTCGACGATTTGATCGGCGCGAGACGACAGCGCCGGGGGAAAGGCCAACCCCATCGTTCGAGCGGTTCCCGGATTGAGCACGAGTTCGAGCGAGGTGGCCTGCTCGACCGGCAGGTCTCCCGGCTTTTCGCCCTTCAGGATACGGTCGATATAGAAGACAAGGCGGGCATAGGCCTTGTCGAGATTGGGCCCATAGCCCATCAGCCCGCCGTCCCGCACCTGATCGGGCCACGCGTAGATCGCCGGCAACCGATACCTGGCACAGAGGTCGATGATGGGTTTGCGGTCGCGCATGAACGACGGATGCGCGCCGACGAGCAGCGCCTCGGCCTGCGTGGCGACGATCCCGGCAAAGGCTTCATCGTAATTCCCGCCTCGAACTTCCACGGCCACCAGCTCGATGCCGAGGTCTGGCGCGGCGGCCCGGGCTTGCTCGAGCTGCTGCCCCGCATCAGCGTCGTCGGGCAGCAGAACGGCGACACGCTTTGCCGCGGGCACGGCTTCCTTGAGAAATGCCAGCTTCCTGGCCACGTAGGCGCCCTCCGGGGCAATCAGGACGCCGGTGGCGCTACGGCCGGGCCGGGCCAGACTGTCCACGAATCCCGCCGCGACCGGATCGAAGCTGCCGAAGAAGACGATGGGGATGATCACCGTGGCCCGCAGCACGGCGTCCGTCGCTGCGGCGCCGACGGTCAGAATGACGTCGGGTCTGAGCTCCGCCACGCGGCGCCCGAGTTCGGGAAGAGACGACAGGCCCTCGGCGGCCTGCTGGTTGAGAATGAGGGTCTGGCCCTCGGCGTAGCCCAACTGCTGGAAAGCAAGGATGATGGGCCGGTTGGAGAAGAATGAGTCGGGCCGCAGGATGCCCAGGCGAAGCACGCGGACCTCACGGGCATTGCCCTGCAGGGGCGACAGGGCGGCCCCTGCGACGAGGCTGCTGCCCGCGACGAGGCTGCTGAATGTCCTACGCTTCACACCATCTCCTTGAGGCTCATCGTTCTTTTCGCCTCTCCCCTCAAGGCGACCCCGCGCACTTCTTCTTCAGTGCCTCGAACAGTGCCTCGGCGATCTCGCCGGTCTCGCCCTCGCCCGCCGCGGCCTGGAATTCGCGGATCGCCGTGCGTGTCTGCGGCCCCACCGTGCCGTTGGTCGTGCCGCGGTAATAACCGAGGTCGCGCAGCAGCATCTGGACGGCCTGGGCCTGGTCCGACTTGTCGGTCGGCCAGCGCGTGAGGTCGACCTTGCAGGCGACCTTGCCCGGTTCGGTCTTCTTCTCTGGCTCGGCCACTGTCGATGAAGCGGGTGACGCAGCCGGCGCCGGCGCAGCGATAGGCTCCGGCTTGGTCGGTACGGCAGCCGTCTCGGAGACTGTCTTCTCAGGCGCTGCCTTCTCGGTCGCCGCCTTCTCCGGAGGCGATGGCCGCGGCGGCAGCTTCAGTGCCCGGGCGGTGCTGGCGTCCACCGCGGCTGGCGGCGCGGCCGGGGATGCGGCGTCGCGCGCGGGCGTGCCGCCTTTGCCGCTGCCGGCAACAAAGACGATGACGCCGGCGGCCACCAGCAACGCCAGCACCACCCCGTAAGCCACTACGGGCATAACGGACTTGTGCCTGCCTTCCGAATTGCCGGAAGCCGTCGCCATGAGGCTGCTGTCCCTTTCGCTGCGAATGCGTGCCCTCACACGCTCCCGGGCTACGCTACCGGGCACTGCCGGGGCCTTCAACGGCAGGGGTCACGTCGCGGTCGCACGCTGTGCCTGTCGTCTTTCGGCTCTAAGCCTTTGACATCATGGCACAAACAGCACATTGACGTTCTGTAAAATAAAGTTGCCTGCAGACGGAACAATCCGGTCGCACGGCGTTTATCTCATGCCGGGGAGAATCAAGAGTTGGAAAAAGAGTGGTGATGCGCGTGATCCTTGTAGTGGAGGACGAAATGCTGGTCCGCCTGGTCGCGGAAATGACCCTGCACGGCGAAGGCTACGAGACGCTGTCGGCCGGCGACGTCGACGAGGCGCTCGCCCTGTTGCGCACTCCCCAGCGCATCGACGCGCTTTTCACCGACATCTATCTGAAATCGGCGCCGCTCGGCGGCTGCGCCCTAGCCCAGCAGGCGCTGGCGCTACGGCCCGATCTGCGGGTGCTCTACACGACCGGTAACCGCGCGACCGAGCAGATGAAATCCCTGTTCGTCCAGAGCGCCCACTTCCTGCCCAAGCCCTATTCGGACGACCAGCTGCGCGATTCCATGCAAGGCCTGTTGGCCGCTTGATCCTTTTCGCTTTTCACCCCGGGGGGAACGACGGCGATGCCGGATGATATTTCAGCTGAAAAGTCCGTGTCCGAGATCGCCGCCAGCGAGATCGTCGAGACCATTCCGAGCGCGCTGATCATCCTCGACCGGAATCTCAACATCACCTCGGCCAACCGCGCCTTCTACCAGACCTTCCGCACCAGCCCCGGCGAGACCGAGGGCAGCCAGATTTACGAGCTGGGCAACCGCCAGTGGGACATCCCGGCGCTGCGTACCCTGCTCGAGAGCGTGATCCCCCATCGCGCCTCGGTCGAAGGCTTCGAGGTCGAGCACGATTTCCCGACGATCGGGCGGCGCACCATGCTGGTCAATGCGCGCAAGATCTTCAGTCCCGGCGCCCATGACGGCTCCATCCTGCTCGCCATCGAGGATGTCAGCGAGGAACGCGTCGCCCGGGCCGAGAGCAAGGCAGTCTGGCGCCTGACCCAGAGCATCGTCGACACGATCCGCGATCCGCTGGTCGTGCTCGAAGGCGACATGACGATCGTGACCGCCAGCAAGGCGTTCCTGACCATGTTCGGTATCACCCAGGCGGAGACGCGCGGCCGGCGCGTGGCCGACCTCGGCCAGCACCAGTGGGACGTGCCGGCGCTGCGCCATCTGATGGAGAAGGTGCTGCCGGAGAACAAGCCGTTCGAAAGCTTCGAGATCGAGGACAATTTCCCCGGCCTCGGCCGGCGCGTCTTCAACCTCAATGCGCGCAAGGTCTCCCAGCCCGGCAACCATGCCAACCGCCTGCTGCTGGTCTTCGAGGACATCACCGACCGCAAGCAGCGCGAGCGCGATGCGCTCAGCCTCGCCAACGAGATCTCGCACCGGATCAAGAACAACCTGCAGATCGTGGTCGGCCTGATCGCCTACGAGGTCAACTTCACGGCGGCACCCTGCGTGCCGGGCTACCGCGCCATGCAGGCCCGCATCGGCGCCATCGCCCAGCTCTACGACCTGATCTCGCAATCGAGCCACGGCCGGACCATCGACGTCGGCGACTATCTGCGGGAAATCGCCAATACCATGACGGCGAGCCTGCTGGGCGACAGCTCGGGCATCACCATCGAGGTGAAGGCCGAGGCGCTGGACATCGACCCCGAGCGCGCCGTGCCGTTCGGCCTGCTGGTCAACGAGCTGGCGACCAACGCCATCAAGCACGCCTTCCCCGGCGGGACCGGACGGATCGTGCTCAGCGTCGAGCGCATGGGCGAGGAGATCGAGCTTTCCGTCGCCGACGACGGCATCGGCATCAAGGCAAGCGATACGGAGAAGAGCCACGAGAAGCGCGGCTCCGACTACGTGGCGATCTTCGTGCGCCAGCTCGGCGGAACGGTCGTCCTGGCGCCGGCGGCGGAGAGCGGCACGACTATCCGCATCCGCCTGCCCTTCCTCCTGGTGCCGCCGGAGAACGCAGCACCACTCGCGGCTTAGAGCGGTTTCGCCGCTACCGGTCCGTGCTCGCTGCCAGCCCGGCCAGCCAGCGGACATCCACCATCTGCTCCAGACCGTCCACGGCCTCGACCAATCGTGCGGCCGTTCCGGGCGCCAGAGGCTCGGCGCTGAAGGCGAGGCAACGATGGAATTTTTCCAGGTGCTGCTGGCGCGTGAGCGGGCGCGTCGGATGGGCGAGCATCGTCTCGCCTTGCCAGCGGAGCACGCGGCCATCGTTCAGATGCACCACCACGGTCTGCGGTGCCAGCGCGTTGGGATCGGTCGTGCCGTCGTCGCGCGTCTCGACCCGCGCCGCCAGTTCGTAGGTCTCCGGGTCGGTCAGCGCTTCGCCGCGGAAGTGCGCCAGGTCGAGCGCGCCGTGCTGCAGCGTCTTGGCGACAGCGTAGGCCATGCAGAGGCGCGCGTAGCTGGCGCCTGACCCGGGCCGCGGCGGCCGGCCAACCAGTCGCACGATCAGCGGCGGCGCGATGACTTCGACGCGGGCGACATCGGCGGCGGCGAAGCCGTGTTCGGCGCGCAGCACCCGCACGCCCTCGATACCGCCATGAGTGGCGCGTCCGGCGGGAAACGGCTTGTGGCTGAATTCGGCCAGGCGCCACTGACGCCCGAGGCTGGCGAGTACCGGCTCGAGTTCGTACGCGCCCTCGAACAGCGGCAGGTAGCCGTAGGCTCCCTCGAACACCTGATGCGCCGCGGCGAAGCCGAGCGTCGCCAGCTCGCAGGACTGCAGCGCCGCGCGGGTGTTGAAGGCGATCTGCACGGGCAGGATCGGGCTGCCCTCGGTGTGCGCCTGCATCGTGCCGCTCACCTGCGCCAGCTGCCAGGCGAAGGCCGCTTCCAGCGCGGCCCGGTCGAGGCCGAGCAGGCGGCCCGCCGCCGCCACCGCGCCGAAGCCGCCGGCGGTGCCGGGGCGGAAGAAGCGGAAGCCCGCGCGCGAGGCGAGGCCGAGGCCGGCGGCGATGTCGACACCCACCGCGAGCGCCGCGATCAGCTCGGCGCCGCTCGCGCCGCCCCGCCGTTCGGCCGCCGCCAGCGAGGCAGGCAGGACGGCCGCCATGGCATGCACCACGGCGCCCTCGTGCAGGCAGTCGTATTCCTGGTTGTGCATCTGCCAGGCGTTGAGAAAGGCGGCGGCGGGTGCTGCGAGCCGCGCACTGCGACCCCACACCGGCACGGCGATCTCTCCGGGCGCACCGCCCCAGCCGGACGCCACCCGGAGCAGCCCCTCGCCGCCCTCGACCGAGGAGCCGGCGATGCCGACGCCGAGACTGTCGAGCACGAAGACCTTGGCGCGCTCGATCACGGCGGCCGGCAAGTCAGCGAAGCGCGTGCCGAGCGCATGGTCGGCAAAGCGGGCGGCGGTGGTCATCGTCTACATTCCCTTTCATTCCGCCGGCAGGCGCGGCTCGTCATTTGGACCATCGCAAGGGGGAGCCGCAACAGCAGGCCGGGCCGTCCATGAGCTTCACCGACGCGCTCGCGCTGAAGGATCAGTACGGCCCCAACGCCATCCTGCCGCCCGACATGCAAGGCTACACGCTGGAGGATCTGCGCGCGAAGGCCGACGAGGAGAAGCGGCCGTTCGTGGAAGCCCAGGCGCGCGAGGCCGGGGCGAAGCGCGTCGCGCAGGCGGCGACGGCGGTACAGCGGGCAATGGCGCCCAAGCCGCGGCGTTACGGTTGGCGGCTGCCATCTCGTTCCTCAATAATTTCGAGCGCTCCCGCTCCGTCACCGAGGCGGCGGCGCGCACCGGCATCGACGAGACGACAGCCCGGCGCTGGCGCCGCAAGTATCCGGCCTTCAACCGGCGCTGGATCGAGATCGTGGAGGGCCGCGCCCGGTGCAAGACCGAGGACCTCGTGCTGCGCGCCGGAGAGCCCCAAGTGGTGCGGCGCTATTTCTTCCGCGGCAAGCAGGTGGGCGAGTTCATGCGCCACGAGGACCGCGCGTTGATGTTCCTGATCCAGCGCGCCGACACCGCCCAGCACCGCGAGGAGGATCGCGCCGAGCGCCGCGAGATCCGCGCGCACGAGCTGGAGATGCGCCGGCGCGAGATCGCGTCGCGCGTTTCTCCGCCGGCGGAAAAGGAACCCGTAAAAGAACCCGCGCCGACGCCCGAAGTTTCCGGGCAGGCGACCTCCTCGGAAAAGGCATGATCGGCGTGGAAGATCAGGGACTTACGCAGAAAAAACCGGGCATCGAACCTCCGCAGGTCGTGGAGGTCGGGGCGAACGCGCTCTGCTATGGTGGCGAACAAGAAGGAATGGAGGAATTCATGCCCGATCTCTTTCCGACCACCGAGGAAGCCGCGCACGATCCCACGGCCGCGCCCCGCATCGTCAATCATCTCGGTCCCGACTCGTTCGAGGCCGACGGGCTCCGGCCGTTCTTCGAATACCGGCCGCTCGGCCTCGAGGCGCTGACCGACGGCAAGGTGGGCGCGCACGTGATCCGCGCCAAGCCCGGCAAGCATGCCGACGCGCCGCGCCACACGCACACGCTCACCTTCCAGTTCGTCTATGTGCTGAAGGGCTGGGCGATCTTCGAATACGAGGGTTACGGCGAGCACAAGCTCGTAGAGGGTTCGACCGTCTATCAGCCGCCCGGAATCAGGCACAAGGAGATCGCCCACTCCGACGACTTCGAGGTGCTGGAGATCACCATGCCGGCCGACTTCGAGACCCGGACGGCCGAGTAGCGGCCAGCAGATGTGGAAGGCCATGCCGCGCGTGCTGTCCCTCATGACGTCCATGGCGATCGTGTTGCTGCTGTCGCTGTCGTCCCTGTCGACGGCGGTCGAGGCCGCCGATCCGGCGACGCCGGTGCCGAAGGTGCGGCCGATCTTCTTCGCTTCGGGCTCCAGCCGCGGCACCATCGGCGGGCACGTGACGCGCGGCCAGCACGACCTCTATTCGCTCACCGCCGCGGCGGGGCAGACCATGAGCCTCACCGTCACCGCGCCCGACGACAACGCGATCTTCCAGATCTACGAGCCCGGCACGACGGTCGGCCGCGACGCCAGCGGCGCCCTGGAGTTCAAGGGCAAGCTGCTGCGTGCCGCCGTCGAGGGCGAGGTCACGACGCGCTGGAGCGGCCGACTGCCGGTGCAGGGCACCTATCTGCTCGAGGTCGGCAGCACGCGCGGCCAGGCGCGCTACAGCATGGACATACGGCTCGACTGAGGGGCAGGCTCGGATCATGAAAACCCTTCTTGCCTTGCTCGCCCTCCTGCTGCCGCTCGCCATCCTACCGCTCGCAGCCCGGCCGGCCAGCGCCCAGCCGCTGCCCGAGATCCCGACCATCCAGGTGCCGCCCGCCGGCGCCTCCATCACCGGCAAGCTCGGCCCGGGCGGACGCAATCTCTATTACGTCTCGGCCCAGAGCCTGCAGGCGCTCTCGGTCACGCTCACCTCGGCCGGCAACGTCGCGGTGTTCCAGGTCTATGGTCCCGGCGCCCAGGTCGGCCCGGGCAGCAACGGCGTGCCGGCAGTCACCGGCACGACGCTCACCGATGCCAGCGCGAAGGATGCCCCGTTGGCGTGGATGGGGGTGGTGCCGCAGTCCGGCCTCTGCCTGATCGCGGTCGACTCCACGGCCGGCCCGACGGTCTACACGCTGGCGGTCACCCTGCAGTAGTCAGCCGCGGGTGACGTCAGCGGTGCGTAACCTGGATGAACTGGTTGTTGGTGTTGGGCCGGTAGCTGATGTCGTAGTGGGCGCCCTTCGGCGTCGCCTCGCACGTTGCGGCCGTCGCCTGCATGCGCGGCAGGTTGAAGGTCGTCCAGGCGCTGCCCTTGGTCATGTCGATGTCGAGCTGGAAGGTGAGCGCCGGCGAACTCTTGGCGGCGTCGGCGTACTTCCAGCAGACCCAGCTTTGGTAGGCCGGCTGCAGCTTGAAGTTCTGCCACGCCTGTTCACCCCACTTGTAGCGATAGCTGATGGTCGCCTTGGTGTTGTTGTGGATGCAGGCGCATCCGTGTGTGGTGTTCTGGGCCTCCGCCCCCGACGTGCCGAGGCCGACCAGAAGCGCGGCGGCGGCGAGGGCGATCTTCACTCCAGACATCGAATCCCCAACTTATTTCATTAATGCTGCGGTAAAATTTGCCGGGAATTCGCGAGAAATGCCAGCGCCCTAGGACGAGACTTCAAGAAATCGTGATTTTGCGCCACGGGTGCAGCTATCTAAAAGGCGGCCGTCGCGCGGTCGTCTCGGGAACGGACCCCATGCTTGGGGAGGGTCGGTTCCAAGGGCGGCCGCCGATCCTTGTATGGGAGTGCCGGCGCGCCTGTGTGGAGGCCGCCGGCTTCTTTCTCCGGATCAGGCCTTCTTGCAGGTGAACTCGAGCGGCCGCGGCGGCACCGCGAAGGCGGGATGCTGGGCCGGCATGCCGGCGCCCGGATCGGCCTTCGGCCAGGTCCCGTTCGCAAGATGCCTCTCGACCAGCGGCAGCAGTTCCTGCAGCACCACCCATGCCCGGAGCCGCCCGCCGGTCTGGGTGGTGTGGATGGCATCGGCGAACAGGTCGGGATCGCGCGGCATCAGGCGTGCCACGTCGAGGAACGCCAGGCGATGCGCGAGCGCGTACTTGGCGAAGACGCGGTTCTCGAAGGCGGCCATCCGCTCGAGGTCGCGGTAGCGGAACGGCGCGTAGCCCTGGTTGAGATAGTCCAGGATGGACTTGTGACGGATCGGGTTCAGCACCATGCCGTCCTTCACCAGCCAGACGAACGAGGCCAGCGCCAGTTCGCCGCCGGCCGCCTGGGTGGCGGCACGGATGCCGTCGAGATTGCGCAGGATGGTGGAGAGATTGACCGGCAGGTCGGCGCGGCCGATGTCGGGATCGCCCTCGTCGAGGCCGGCCGGCCAGACCACATCGTAGTCGGGCTTGGGCCATTCGCCGCCACTCGCCACACCGCCCGCCACACCACTCGTCGGCGTATCGATCGAGCGCAGCAGCGCCCGCACGCGCCGCACCAGCGCAAACTCGCCCAGCCAGCGCGACACTGCGGACTCGACCGGCGCCGGCGCGGGTCGAGTGAAAGGGTCGGGCTTGGGCACCGACGGCACGACGGTGCGCAGGTCGAACTGGTTGGCGCCTTCGTAGTAGATGACGAGATCGGGCCTGAGCGGCAGCACCTCCCGGCGAACGATGGCCTCGATGTCGACCGAGTTGATGCTCTCGCGGCCGGCGTTCAGCACCTCGAAGCGCACGTCCAGCCGCTTCGACTCCGCCCACAGGTTGAGCCAATGGCCGATGAACTCGGGGTACGAATAGGCGAGGTGATGGGCGTCGACCGTCGTCGAGGCGCCGACGAAGGCGATACGGATGGTCTTCGGTGTGCGCACGAACGGCACCGGCGGACCGCGGAAGCCGTAGGCGTTGGTCACCAGCCCGATCGGCGTCGTGGCATTGGGCAGGAACCGGTAAGGCGGATGCGGACTTCCCCCAAGTGAGCCATCAGAGGGCGGTGGGTCGTAGACGAACAGGTGGCCCGGCGCGTCGCGCAGATAGGGATGCCTGCAGGGATCGCCGACGAGAGCCGTGTTCCATGCCTTGAACATGTCGGCGCGCCGCGTGCCTTCG
>CAMDOT010000144.1 GCA_945903635.1 Rhizobium sp. Q54
CTGATGAAGATGACGACGCGAGAGCCTTGCTCCGCTACGGAGTGTATCCAAGAGACCTACGGTCTTCGCGTCGCCGGGGCGTGGCTGTTCGAGCAGCCACGACCCGGTCCGCGTTTACCTCATCTCAAAGACACAAGAGACCTTCTCTCCACGATTTGCCGGCTTTTGGCCGGGAGAAGGTCTCTCCACTCCGCGCTGCGCGCTACGGTCGAGACGACGGGCTACTTGAGATCGATCTCTTCGACCGGCACCGCGCCGGACTGCAACAGGATGTAGAACATGAAGGTTGGCATCGTCGGCGCGGGTTCGATCGCGTTTGGAATGGCGGCGTTTCTCGAGCGCGAGGGACATAAGGCCACCCTGTGGTCGCCGTCCGGCGAGCGCACCAAAGCCCTGGCCGCGGGCGAACCGCTCGTCGCCGCGGGCGCCATCGACGGGACGTTCAAACCGGCTGTTGCCGCGAGCGCCGAAGAGCTTGTGGCCGGCGTAGAGGTGATCCTGATCGCCTTGCCGGCTTACGGGCACAAGCATGTGTTCGACAGGATCGCGCCGCACATCACGCCGGCGCAAACGGTGATCGTCAGCTCGCATGCCTCGTTTGGTGCGCTGTATCTCTCGCGCCTGCTTGCGGCTCGTGGCGTCGTGGTCCCGATCATTGCCTGGGGCACCACCTTGGTGAGCGGTCGCCAGACCGGCCCCGCCAAGGTCCAGGTGAACACGGTGCGCCAGTCCGTCGATCTCGCCACCGTGCCGGCAACGCGCAGTGCGGAGGGCCTCGCCACTTGCCAATCGCTGTTCGGCGACCGGTTCGTCGATCGGCAGAGCCTGCTGGCAATTGCCTTGAGCAATCTCAATCCGACGATCCACATGGGCATCGCGCTCGGCAACATGACGCGCATGGAGCGTGGCGAGACGTGGGGCCAAGCCGAGAACGTGACGCCGAATGTCGGCCGCCTGCTCGAGGAGCTCGACCGCGAGCGTCTGGCCGTGGCGATGGCTCTTGGCCTAAAAGTCCGCACCATCTTTCAGCACGTCCATCTGTCGTTTGGCGTGCCGATGGGTTCGGCCTCCAAGATGCACCAGGCCATGCATGCCATCGGCAAGGGCGGCGCCGGCCCGACGACCGCCGACAGCCGCTACGTGACCGAGGACGTTCCGTTCGGCCTGGTCCCGACCGCGAAGCTCGGCCGCCTCGCGGGCCATCCCGCCCCGCTGCACGAGGCCGGCGTCCAGCTTTTCTCGGCGATGTACGGGCGGGACTTTAACGCCGAGAACGATCTTTTAGCCGCCCTCGACATCGACTCGATCTCGCTGTCGCAGCTCCAGACCCTGTGCCGTGACGGTTACCCGCATCTGTCGTCCTGAGCGAAGCGAAGGACCTAGCGGAACGACCAAAGTACTGCGTCGCTGGCGTTGGATCCTTCGCTTCGCTCAGGATGACAAAAAGGGGCGCTGTCGTTCTGCTTAACCGTCGCCCCCGCTTCGAAGCTCAACTTATCTACCTCTAGCCGCGCCGCGAAGCGGCAGATATGACCACAGGCATGACCAGCCCCACGACCGCAGCTCTCCCCGTTTCCCTGGCCGATGTCCGCGCCGCGGCCGCGCGCATCAAGGGCGCCGTCGTCCACACGCCGTGCCTCCGCAGCGAGACGCTGTCGCGCATCGCCAGCGCCGACATCTGGATCAAATTCGAGAACCTGCAGTTCACCGCCTCGTTCAAGGAACGCGGCGCGCTCAACACGCTGCTGCAGCTCACCGACGAGGAACGCCGCCGCGGCGTCATCGCAATGTCGGCCGGCAACCATGCCCAGGGCGTCGCCTATCACGCCGGCCGTCTCGGCATTCCCGCCACCATCGTCATGCCCTCGTTCACGCCCAACACGAAGGTCAAGCACACGCGCGACCACGGCGCGCGGGTCGTACTGCTGGGCAACACCTTGGCCGAGGCCGCCACCGAGGCCCATCGCCTGGCCGCCGCCGAGAAGCTGGTGTTCGTGCATCCCTACGACGATGCCCGCGTGATTGCGGGTCAGGGCACGATCGCGCTGGAAATGCTGCAGGACGTGCCCGAGCTCGACACGCTGGTCATCCCGGTGGGCGGCGGCGGCATGATCGCGGGCTGCGCCGTAGCGGCGCGTGGCCTGAAGCCCGACCTGAAAGTGATCGGCGTCGAATCGGCCGGCTACTCGGCGATGCGCCAGCTTCTGGCCGGTGAACCGGTCACGGTCGGTGGCGACACCATCGCCGAGGGCATCGCCGTGCGCGACATCGGCCAGGCGCCGCTCGCCATCGCCCGCGCCCTGCTCGACCGCGTGCTGAGCGTCGACGAGGTGGCGATCGAACGCGCCATCGCCCTCTTCCTCGAGGTCGAGAAGACGGTGGCCGAAGGCGCCGGCGCCACTGGCCTCGCCGCCCTACTCGCCTATCCGCAGTATTTCACCGGCCGCAAGGTCGGCCTCGTGCTGTGCGGCGGCAACATCGACACCCGCCTGCTGGCCTCGGTCCTGCTGCGCGGCCTGGTGCGCGACGGCCGCATCGTGCGGCTGCGGCTCATGATCGGCGACGCCCCCGGCCAGCTTGCCCGGGTCGCCGGCCTAATCGGCGGCGCCGGCGGCAACATCGTGGAAGTGCTGCACCAAAGGTTGTTTGGCGTTGTCGCCAAGGCCACCGAACTCGATGTCACCGTCGAAACCCGCGACCGCGCCCATGTCGGCGAGCTTTTAGCCGCCCTGCAATCCGACGGTTTCAAGGTCCGCGTTCTGGAGGGGGCCGACGCGTAATTCTCAGAGGACGCGCTTGATGTCGGTCAAGGCGAAGTCGTTGCCCTTGAACAGCAACGGCACATCGAGCGTTCTGGCCAGCGCGTAGGCGCAGCAGTCGCCGAAATTCAGGCCGGCGCGGTGACGGCCCTTGCCGTAGCGGCGGAAGGCATCTCGGGCTGCTTCGATGTGGGAGACATCGAAAGACACGACTTCCAGCCCGAGGTTGGCGACGATTCCGTCCAGCTCTCGACAGCCGGGTTCGCCGTGTCGCGCCTCAATGACCATCGATGCTTCGAGCAAGTTTGGCGCTGCAAGGACCGGACCGTCGGCCATGATGATGGCAGTGGCAAATGAAGCTCTTTCGGGTTCGTCGAAGTAGATTGCGACCAGCGCCGAGCTATCGACGGCGATCAATCGAAATAGCCCTTGTCGTTGTAGCCGAGGATTTCATCTTCGGTCGCCGTGGTGAGGAGCGGCCGAGATTTGACGCGACGAACGATCTCGTCGACCGCCTTCAGGCGCCGCTCGCGGTCCTTCTTGGCGTCGATTTCCTTCAGCCGGCCATCGGCCAGTTCGATGACCGTCGCCGTCAGGCTCTTGCCGAGCAGCCGCGAGACCCGGCGCAACTTGCGCTCGGCTTCGGCGCTTTTGATGCTGACGCCCAAGGTTTTCTCCATATTCTAGAAATTCGAAGATAATCTAGAAACGGCCACCTTACAACGCACAGCAGCCCGGGTTATAGACGCGCCATGTCCGCCTCCCCCTCGTACGTCCCTTCGCCCACCCCCGATCTTGCCCGCATCGAGCGCGCCCTGATCTCCGTCTCCGACAAGGAGGGCCTGATCGAGCTGGGCAAGGCGCTGGCGGCCCACGAGGTGGAAATCCTCTCGACCGGCGGCTCGGCCAAATCGCTGCGCGACGCCGGCTTCAAGGTCGTCGAAGTGAGCGACCACACCGGCTTTCCCGAGATCATGGACGGGCGGGTGAAAACCCTGCAGCCCGCGATCCATGGTGGCATCCTGGCGCGGCGCACCGACGCCGGACACGCCAAGGCGATGGCCGATCACAAGATCGCCGGCATCGATCTGGTCGTTGTGAACCTCTATCCGTTCGAGGCCACTGTCGCGCGCGGCGCCGATTTCCCGACCTGCGTCGAGAACATCGACATCGGCGGCCCGGCGCTGATTCGGGCCTCAGCCAAGAACCATGACTTCGTCACGATCGTTGTCGATCCCACCGACTATGCCGCCGTGATCGCCGAACTCGCCGCCAACAAGGGCGCCACGACGCTGGCGCTCCGGCGCAAGCTCGCCGCCAAAGCTTTTAGCCGCACGGCGGCTTACGATTCGGCAATCGCCAACTGGTTCGCCGCCCAGTCGGGCGAGGCCTTCCCCGAGCGACTCACGATCGCGGCCGCGCGCGTGCAGACCCTGCGCTATGGCGAGAATCCGCATCAGAAAGCCGCGTTCTATTCCGACGGCAGCAAGCGGCCCGGCGTCGCCACCGCCCGCATGATCCAGGGCAAGGAGCTTTCCTACAACAACATCGGCGACACCGATGCCGCCTATGAATGCGTGGCCGAGTTCAAGGAGCCCGCCGTCGTCGTGGTCAAGCACGCCAACCCCTGTGGCGTCGCAATCGCCAAGGACCAGTACGCGGCCTATCTGAAAGCCTATGCCTGCGATCCCGTCTCGATCTACGGCGGCATCGTGGCGCTCAATCGCACGCTCGAAGCTGCGACGGCGACCGATCTTGCCAAGCGCTTCCTCGAGGTCGTGATCGCGCCCGACGCCACGCCCGAGGCGCTAGAAATCCTGGCCCGCAAGAAGGACGTGCGCGTGCTGCTGGCCGGCACGCTGCCCGATCCGGCGAGCGCCGGCATGACGATCAAGAGCGTGGCCGGCGGCTATCTGTTCCAGGGCCGCGACAATGGCCATCTCGGCAAGGGCGACCTCAAGGTCGTGACCAAACGCGCGCCGACCGCCCAGGAGCTCGACGATCTCCTGTTCGCCTTCACCGTTGCCAAGCACGTGAAGTCGAACGCCATCGTCTACGCCAAGGACGGCGCCACGGTGGGCGTCGGCGCGGGCCAGATGAACCGCCGCGACTCCTCGCGCATTGCGGCCATGCGCGCCGCCGAATCAGGCGAGATCGCCAAGCTCCCGCAGAGCCCGGCGATCGGCTCGGTCGTCGCCTCCGATGCCTTCTTCCCCTTCGCCGACGGCTTGCTGGCCGCGGCCGAAGCGGGCGCCACCGCGGTCATCCAGCCCGGTGGCTCGATGCGCGACAAGGAAGTGATCGAGGCCGCCGACAATGCCGGCCTCGCCATGGTCTTCACCGGCATGCGCCACTTCCGCCACTAGGTGGATTTCGGCGCGGCTTTCGGTCCCGATTTCGGCTCGGTCGTCGCAATCCAGATTCCGGCAAAGACGGCTGCGAGCCCGATCACCAGATTGAGCGTGATCGGCTCGTCGACGAGCTGGCTGGCGAGCAGGGCGGCGGCGATGGGATTGACGGTCATGGTGTTGGCGACGCGCGTGGGCGACGCCCGCTGCAGGGCCATGACCCAGAGGATGAACGCGAGCGCGCCACCGCCGACGCCGAGATAGATGCCGGCGATCCACTGCGGTGCGCCGAAACTGCCCAGGACGGCGAGGCGACCGGTGACGAGGCCCGCGATGATCAGCACCGCAGCGCCACTGCCCATGCCAACCGCCAGAAAGCCCAAGGCGCTCGACCTCTGGATGAAGGGGCGCGACCAGACATTGTAGAAGGCCATGCAGAGGACGGCGCCGTTCATGATCAATTCGCCGTACCAGGCGTCGGGCGGCGCGGCGGAAAGGCCCGAGGCGAGGGCGGCGAGGACGCCGAGAACGGCAATGCAAACACCCATGACCTTACGCACGGTCAGCCGTTCGATGCCCAGCAAGGCGCCGACCACCATGGTCTGCAGCGGCAGGGTCGAAAGTGCCAGGCTGGCGCGGGCCGCCGTCGTGTAGCCGATAGCGATGTTGTAGAGGATGAAGAACAGGCCGAAGAAGCAGATCCCGAGGCCTGCCACCGGCAGCCAGTCGCCACGGCCCGGCCAGCGCACGCGCAGGATCAGCGCGATCGGCAGCACGCAGAGAAAGCCAATGCCCCAGCGCAGGATAGACAGCGTCAGCGGATCGGCATTGCCCACGAGATAGCGCGTGACCGCCGCCGCCGTTCCACCCAGGCAGCTCGAGACGATGGCGATCAGCACCCCAACCCACTCGCTCACCGCTGCCTCCTGTTGTGCCTGAACGCGACGTGCCATCTTCTCGATCGGCATCGTTGCCGCAACTACTTGGCAGGTACTCATGGCGCGCGAGCACGGTTTTGCGACAAGGCTTCGCGAATGGCGACAGCGCCGGGGATGGTCGCAGCTCGAACTTGCCGGACGCGCCGAAATCTCGCAGCGGCACCTGAGCTTCCTCGAGCTGGCGCGCGCCGCGCCCAGCCGCGACATGGTCATCCGGCTGGCCACCTCCCTCGATGTGCCGTTGCGTCAGCACAATGCGCTGCTGATTGCCGCCGGCTTCGCGCCAGTGTGGCAGGAGACTGGCCTCGACGCCCCGGAACTGGCCGAGGTGCGCCATGCACTCGACTACATGCTGGCGCAGCAGGAGCCGTTTCCGGCCGTTGCGGTAGATCGGCACTGGAACCTGCTCAAAGCCAACGCCGGCGCCGTGCGACTGGTCGAATTCCTGGTCGGGCCCCTGGCGCCCGATGCGAAGGTCAACCTGGCCGACGCCCTCGTCGGGCCGGATATCCTGCGACCGTTTCTGGTCAATTGGACTGACGTGGTCCGCTACTTCATTCGCAGCGTCGAGGCCGACGCCACCGCCGACGGCCGGGCGGAAACCGCCGAGTTGCTCGACAGATTGCTGGCCTACGAGGGTGTGCGACCGCTCCTGAAGACACCCGCCATCGAGTCCGCTTCAGGGCCGGTGCTGCCCATGCATTTCCGCAAGGGTGACGTTTCCCTAAAACTCTTCACCACTATCGCGACCCTGGGGACGCCGCAGGACATCACTCTGCAGGAACTTCGAATAGAGAGCTTCTTCCCGAAGGATGCCGCGACGGAGAAGGTGCTGCGGGACTGGGCCGCCCAGAATTAGGAGTCCGCGACACCGACGGAAAAGGCGCGCGGCAGCACCGAGACTTCTAACGGCAGGCGGCCGACCGTCTCGCCGTCAAGATCGACCAGGGTCTCGACCTCCGACTCGAAGCGGAATGACGCGCCCTGGCTCAGCCGTACTTTGGGATGGTGGACATGGGCGCCGCTATAAAGCTTGGGCATGACGCCCAGCAGCATGCCCAGCCGCGAGATATCGCCCATCTCGATCAGGTCGAGCACGCCGTCGTCGAACTTCGCACCCGGCATCAGCCTCATGCCGCCGCCGCCGTTCTCGGTGTTCGCCACCAGGGCGGTGAACAGCCGCCGTGTGCCGGTGGCCTGGCCATCGATGGTGATGGCGATGTCGCGGTGGCGGTAGCCCAACGTCACGACGGGCGTCATCAGCAGATAGGCGACCTCGCCCAGCTTCTTCAGCCATCGCGAGCGCGAGGTGCGGTAGCTGATGGTGGCCGCCGCGCCCAGTGAGACGATGAGGTAGCCGAAGCGATCGACCGGCCGGCCCGCAAGATCGACGCAACGCACGCGCAGCAGGTCGACCGGCCGGGTGCCGGTGCCGGCCGCCGCATCGTAGGCCCGCGCCGGATGCTCGAGATGGCCGAGCGCGCGGCAGAGTTCGTTGGCCGTGCCGGCGGGCACCGGGCAGAGCACCGTGTCGGGCGCAACCAGACGCCCCGAGGCGTCGAGCAGGCCGTTCAGCGCCTCGTTGACCGTGCCGTCACCGCCGACCGCCACGATCCGGCGCGCGCCCTCGGCCACCGCCGCTCGTGCCAGCTCGGTCGCGTGACCTGGCGCCGTCGTAAAGCGGGGGACAAAGGGGCCGAGCCGGGCGGCGAGCTCGGCCTCGATGGCGGGCCAGCGCCGCGCCGCACCGCCCTTGTGGGCGGCGGGATTGACGATGACAGCAGTGCTGGCGTGCTCAAGCATGAGGCACAGTGTGAGCATCTGTCGGGATCACCGCCAGAGATTGCCTGTTGATTGCGTCGCTCCGGTTGTTGTCGCAACAAATAATCGTGCAGGCTGGCCGATTGACACCGGGAACCGCCGCAACCACATCTGCCGGAGCGACCCAGAATAAGTCGCGGGGGATCTACGTTGTCCATTTTTCGCCAATTCGCCTTTCTCGTCGCCACTATTGCCTTTGCCGCGCCGCAGGCGATGGCCCAGGGCGGACCGCCCGCGATGCCCGTGGGCGTGGCCGAGCCGCTGGCCAAGCGCGTCACGCAGTGGGACGAGTACTCCGGCCGCTTCGAGGCAATGGCCTCCGTCGAGGTGCGCGCCCGCGTCTCGGGTTTCATCGACAAGCTGCATTTCCGCGACGGCCAGTTCGTCAAAGCCGGCGATCCGCTGTTCACCATCGACAAGCGGCCTTACGAGATCGCCGTCGAATCGGCGGAGGCCGATGTCGCCCGCAACAAGGCCCAGGTCGAGCTCGCCGAACTGCAGGTCACCCGCGGCGCGTCGCTGATTGCCTCGCGCACCATCACCGAGGCGGAGAACGACTCGCGCAAGGCCAACCTGGCGGTCGCCCGCGCCCAGCTCAAGTCGGCCGAGGCCGCGTTGCGCAATGCCAACCTCAATCTCGAATGGACGGAAGTTAAGGCGCCGATCGCCGGGCGCATCTCCGATCGCAAGGTCGATGCCGGCAACCTGATCTCGGGCGGCCAGACCGGCGCCACGTTGCTGGCCACCATCGTCACGGTCGATCCGATTCGCTTCGTGTTCGACATCTCCGAAGCCGACCACATCCGCTATGCGCGCCTCATCCTGTCCGGCGCGCTCGCCTCCTCGCGCGACGGCGCCAACCCCGTGCGCATCCGGCTGGCCGACGAGACCAACTGGACGCGCACCGGCAAGATGGACTTCATCGACAACACGATGACGGCCCGGTCCGGCACGATCCGCGGCCGCGCACTGATCGAGAACGACGACCAGCTCCTCACGCCCGGCATCTTCGGTCGCCTGCAGCTCTTCGGCGGAGAATACGACGCGCTGCTGATCCCCGATTCCGCGGTGATCTCCGATCAGGCACGCAAGATCGTGTTCACGGTGAACAAGGACAATGTCGTGCAGCCCAAGCCCATCGTGCTTGGGCCGCTCGTCGACGGCCTCAGGGTCGTTCGCAGCGGTCTCGAGCCCACCGACCGGGTGGTGCTCGACGGGCTGGCCAATCCGTTTGTCCGCCCAGGCGCCAAGGTGGTCCCGCAGAAGAGCGAGATCGTCGCGGCCAAGTAAGCAACCGAGTCAGCCCCCGGGTTTCAACCAATGCGTTTTTCGCACTTCTTCATCGACCGGCCGATCTTCGCCTCGGTCCTGTCGGTCATCATCGTGATCGTGGGCTTCATTGCCCAGCGCGGGCTTCCGGTGGCCGAGTATCCCGAGATCGCGCCGCCGACCGTCAACATCACCGCGACCTACCCGGGCGCCTCGGCCGAGGTCATCGCCGAGACAGTCGCCACGCCGATCGAACTCGAGGTCAACGGCGTCGACGACATGCTCTATATCGAGTCGCAGTCGACCGGCGACGGACGGTTGTCGATCAACGTCGTCTTCAAGCCCGGCGTCGATATCGACCAGGCCCAGGTGCTGGTGCAGAACCGCGTCGCCGTCGCCCAGCCACGCCTGCCCGAGGACGTGCAGCGCCTCGGCATCGTGGTGCGCAAGGCTTCGCCCGACCTGATGATGGTCGTGCACATGGTCTCGCCCGACGGCAGCCGCGACCAGCAGTACATCTCCAATTATGCCACGCTCTACGTGAAAGACGTGCTGACCCGCGTCGACGGCGTCGGCAACGTGCTGGTGTTCGGCGGCCGTGACTACTCGATGCGGGTCTGGCTCGATCCGGCACGGGTCGCCGCGCGCAACCTGACGGCCGGCGAGGTCGTGCTGGCGATGCGGGCGGCGAACCTCCAGGTCGCCGCCGGCGCAGTCAACCAGGCGCCGGCCGTGTCGCCGGGCGGCTTCACCCTGTCGGTCCGCACCCTGGGGCGGCTGAGTTCGCCCGACGAGTTCGAGAACATCGTGATCCGCGCCGAACCCGACGGTTCGGTGACGCGCCTGCGCGACATCGCGCGCGTCGAGCTGGGGGCGCAGGACTATACGTTGAACGCCTATCTCGACAACAAGGCGGCGACCGCGCTCGGTATCTTCCAGCGGCCCGGCTCCAATGCGCTGAAGACCTCGGATGCGATCATCGCCGAGATGGAGCGGCTGAAGAAGACCTTCCCGGCCGGCCTCGACTACTCGATCGTCTACAACCCCACGACCTTCATTCAGGCCTCTGTCGACGCGGTGATCCACACGCTGTTCGAGGCGCTGATCCTGGTCGTGATCGTGGTGATCCTGTTCCTGCAGACCTGGCGGGCGGCGATCATCCCCATCCTCGCCATCCCGGTCTCGCTGATCGGCGCCTTTGCGGTGATGGCAGCGGTTGGCATCTCGTTCAATACGCTGTCGCTGTTCGGCCTGGTGCTGGCGATCGGCATCGTGGTCGACGACGCCATCGTCGTGGTCGAGAATGTCGAGCGCTACCTCGCCCAGGGCATGTCTCCCAAGGAGGCGGCGCACAAGACCATGGACGAGGTCGGCGGCGCGCTGATCGCCATCTCGCTGGTGCTGATCGCGGTGTTCCTGCCGACCGCCTTCATCACCGGCCTGCAGGGCACTTTCTACAAGCAGTTCGCCATCACCATCGCGGCCTCGACCGCGATCTCGGCTTTCGTGTCGCTGACCCTGTCGCCCGCGATGGCCGCCCTGCTGCTCAAGACGCATGCCGTGTCGCATGTCGAGAAGCGCAAACTCAGCCTGCTCGACCGGGTGATGTGGCCGGTCAACTGGTTCTTCGGCCGCTTCAACCGCGGCTTCGAATGGCTGTCAAACTTCTACGGCCGCTCGACGGCGCGGCTGATCCGCATGGGCACGGTCATGCTGGTGATCTATGCCGGCCTGCTCGCGCTCACCTACAACCGGCTCGACTCGACACCGACCGGGCTCGTCCCGCAGCTCGATCGTTCTTACCTGATCGCCGCCATGCAGCTCCCGGCCGGCGCCACGCTCGAGCGGTCCGACGCGCTGGTGCGACAGGCGAGCGAGATCATCATGTCGCGTCCGGGCGTGGAGCATGCGGTGGCCTTCGTCGGCTTCGACGGCGCCACTTTCACCAACGCCCCCAATACCGGCGTGATCTTCGTCACCCTGAAGCCGTTCGCTGAGCGGCCCGGCATCACCAAGGACATGATCCTGGCCGATCTGCGCGGCCGCATGTTCGGGCTGCGCGAGGCCTTCGTGTTCGTGCTCGAGCCGCCGGCCGTGCCCGGCATCGGCACCGGCGGCGGCCTCAAGGGCTATGTGCAGGATCGCGCCTCGCGCGGCCTGACGGCGCTCGAGGGCGCGACCTGGGCCCTTGCTGGCGCCGCCGGACAGGCGCCCGGCCTCACCCAGGCCTTCACGCTCTACAACACGCGCACGCCGCAGATCTTCGCCGACATCGACCGCACCAAGGCCGAGCAGCTCGGCGTGCCGATCGCCCGTGTGTTCGAGACGCTCTCGGCCTATATGGGCTCGGCCTACATCAACGATTTCAACATCCTCGGCCGCACCTATCGCGTGACCGCGCAGGCCGACAATCCCTATCGCCTTACCCTGCGCGACGTGGAAAACCTCAAGACACGCAGCGTCAGCGGCGAGATGGTGCCGATCGGCGCGGTCGCGACCTTCCGCGACATCACCGGCCCCTACCGCGTGGCGCGCTACAACCTCTATCCCGCCGCCGAGGTGCAGGTGGCCCTGCAGCGCGGCTACTCGTCCGGCCAGGGCATCGCCACCATGGAAGGGCTGGCCGAGAAGGTCTTGCCCTCGGGCTTCGGCTTCGAGTGGACCGAGATCGCCTTGCAGGAAAAACTCGCCGGCAACACCGCGGTCCTGGCCTTTGGCCTCGCCGTGCTGTTCGTGTTCCTGCTGCTGGCGGCGCTCTACGAGAGCTGGCTGCTGCCGCTCGCCGTCATCCTGATCGTGCCGATGTGCATCCTGGCGGCCATGGTCGGCGTGAACATCCGCGGGCTCGACCGCAACGTCCTGGTCGAGATCGGCCTCGTGGTGCTGGTGGGCCTTGCCGCCAAGAACGCCATCCTGATCGTGGAGTTCGCCAAGCAGGCCCACGAGGCCGGCATGAGCCGCTACGATGCCGCCGTGAACGCCGCCAAGACGCGCCTGCGGCCGATCCTGATGACCTCGCTCGCCTTCATCCTGGGCGTGGTGCCGCTGGTCATCAGCGAAGGCGCCGGTGCGGAGATGCGCCAGTCGCTGGGCACCGCGGTGTTCTCGGGCATGCTGGGCGTCACGATCTTCGGCCTGATCTTCACGCCGGTCTTCTACGTGCTGAGCGTCGGCCTGGCTGAACTGCGCTTCAAGTGGCGCAAGCAGGAGATCAAGCCCGACTTCAAGCCGGACTCGGTCTGACGGACTTCACGCCGGACTAGGCCTGACGGCCGGGGGCGGCGGGCGCAGGAGCGCGAACGCCACCTGCACGATGCCGGCGGCCAGCCCCATGCCGACGCCCAGCCGCCACGCGAGGTCGTAGGAACCGAGCGCGTCGAACAGGAGCCCGCCGCCGAACGCGCCCAGGAAGCTGCCGATCTGGTGGCTCATGAAGGCCACGCCCTGGATCATGGCCTGCCAGCGCAGGCCGAACATCTCCACCACCGAGCCCGCCACCAAGGGCCCGACGCCCAGCCACAGGAAGCCCATCAGCGAGGCGAAGACGAGCGTCGTGGCGGGTGTGGGCGGCAGCAGGAAGTACCAGGCGAGCACGATCGAACGCGCGATGTAGATGCCGCCCAGCAGCGCGAGCTTGGGCCAGTGCCCGCCAGCCCAGCCGAAAAAGAGGCTGCCGAACACATTGAACAGCGCGATCGCCCCCAGCGCCGCCGCCGACAGCGTCGGATCCAGGCCGCAGATCGCCAGGTACGATGGCAGATGTGTGGTGATGAACAGGAGCTGCATGCCGCAGACGAAGTAGGCGCCCGTCATCACGAGGAACGACGGGTTGCCGAGCGCACCGGCCAGCGCCGCCCGCGGCGAGGCGGCGGAGATGTCGGTCGAGGCCGGTGTCGGCAGCACCAGCCGGTCGATCCGGCCGGCGATCCAGGCAGCCGGCAGCATGCCGAGCGCCAGCACCAGGAAGCCCAGCACGCCGGCCCGCCAGCCGTAGTCGGAGGTCAGCACCTGGCCGAGCGGCGCCGACAGCAGCGCCCCCAGCGAGCCCGTGGCGGTGATCGCGCCCAGCACCAGGCTGCGCACGCGACCGGGCACCGCCCGCGAGCCGACGGCAAGCGCGATGGCCGAGGCCGTGCAGGCCAGCGCCACGCCGATCAGGGCGCCGGCGCCCAGCAGCACCCCCATCAATCCATCGGCGATGGCGAACAGGAGCAGGCCGGCCGCGTAGAACGCGGCACCTGCCACCATCACCGGCCTAAAACCCACACGCACCGCCAGCGCGCCGGCGACCGGCTGCAGGAAACCCCAGAAGAGGTTCTGCACCGACATGGCCAAGGCGAAATCGGAGACGGTGATCGCGATGTCGCGCGTTACCGGCTGCATGACCAGCCCGAAGCTCTGGCGCACGCCCATGCCGAGGCTGAGCATGACCGACGCGCCGATCAGGATCGGCATGACCGGCCGCAGTTCTTTCAGCACACTCATGGGCGCCACTCTTGATTACACAGACCTGTGTACTTTACTGTCGGGCGCGAAGAGGTCAAAGGCGATGACGCGAGCGGCCGACAAGGCAGCCATGCAGGAGCGCATCCTGAGAACCGCGGACCGGCTGTTCTACGGCCAGGGCATCCGCGCCGTCGGCGTCGACACGATCGCGGCCGAGATCGGCATCAGCAAGCGCACGCTCTACAACCACTTCCCGTCGAAGGACGAGCTGATCGTGGCCTACCTGTCGCGGCGACTGAATCCGGCGCCGGCTTCCGACCTGCCGCCGGTCCAGCAGATCCTCGGCAATTTCGAACGACTCGAGCGCACCATTGCCGGCGGCGTCTTCCGTGGCTGTCCGTTCGTGAATGCCGTGGCCGAGCTCAAGGAGCCGGCACATGCCGCCAACAAGATCGCACTCGCCTTCAAGGAGCAGCGGCGCGGCTGGTTCCGCGACCTTCTGGTGCGGCTCGATGTCGACGATCCGGAGATGCTCTCGCTGCAACTCCTGCTGCTGGTCGACGGCGCCATTGCCGCCGCTATCGTCCGCGGCGATCCCAAGGTTGCCGCCGCCGCGCGCGAGGCGGCTGCGGTGCTGCTGAAAGCCGCCGGCGTGAAGATCCCCAGAAGTCCTAGGCCGGGGCCGTCTTAGCGAGCGGCGGCCGAAACCCAACGCGCCAGGTCGCGGATCAGGCCGGCCACGGCCCGGCTGCGGATGCGGTGCGCCTCGGTGGCATAGGCCTGGACCTGGGGAATCGAGGGGTACGGGGTCGAGAACATGTGAATCTCCTTAAAAGGTTGAAAGGAACATAATTCCTGCCTTCCCAACCGTTAATCAGGAGATATTGACCAATACTGATGAATATTATTCACTAATCCGGCAATGATCGATCATGCCAGCGAAATGGCCGCCTTTGTGCGGGTCGTCGAGGCCAAGGGCTTTTCCGCCGCTTCAGGCGTGCTGGGGCTCTCGCCTTCGGCCGTCAGCAAGCTGATCACGCGGCTGGAGACACGGCTGGGCGTCCGCCTGCTGCAGCGCACGACCCGAGCCCTGCATCTCACCACCGAGGGTGAGGTGTTCTACGCCGCCGCCCAGCGCATCGTGAGCGACATCGAGACGATCGAAGACCAGATCACCGGCCAGCGAGACACGCCGCACGGCCTGCTCCGGGTCACCACGTCGGTCGCCTTTTCGACCCACCAGCTCGCGCCGGTGATCCTGGAATTCATGGCGCGCCACCCGCTGGTCGAGCTCGAGCTGCTGCCGACCGACCGCGTGGTCGACATGGTCGAGGAAGGTATCGACATCGCCATCCGCATCGGGCGGCTGGCCGACACCAGCTTCATGGCGCGCAAGATCGGTGAGGACAAACGCCTGATCTGTGCAGCGCCGTCCTACCTTGCGCGCCACGGCACGCCGCGCAGGCCAGAGGATCTGGCCAAACACAACTGCATCGTCTCGCGCGAGCGCACCTACCTCAATCGCTGGCAGTTCCGTATGGACGGCCCAGGAGGGGGCGACGTCCGCGAGATCGAGGTCGCCGGCCGGGTCGCCATCAGCGAGGGCGAGATGCAGATGCAGCTCGCCTTGCAGGGCATCGGCATCGTGCGGCTGACGCGGCTCACGATGGCACAGGCCATCCGCGACGGCGCGCTGGTGCCGCTGTTGGGCGAGTTCTCGGCCGACGATCCGGTCGCTATCCATGCCGTCTACCCGCACCGCCGGCATCTCGCGCCCAAGGTTCCGGCCTTCGTGAATTTCCTCATCGAGAAGTTCACGCCGCCGCCGTGGGAGATATAGTGCGGCTCCTGAAATGAGGAGGAAGGCCATGGCCGACGCCATCGACGACCTGTTCCGCCGCTTCGGCAAGGCCTTCAACAAGGCCGATGCCGACGAGATCGCGGCTTGCGTCACCGATGATTTCGAGTGGCGCCTCAATTCAGGCGGCGCGCCGGCCGGCCGCGTGCTCAAGGGCAAGGACGACCTGCGCGCCTACTTCGCCGACAAGTCCAGGGCGCACCGCGAGGCGCGTTATTCCGAGGCGCGCATCCATCGCGCCGGCGACAAATTGTTTGGAACCTTCCGCGTCACCGGCATCGACCATGCCGGCCGCGCGTTCGACCGCTACGGCATCGACCTCTACGAGGTGAAGGACGGCAAGATCGCGCTCAAGGACAGCTACCTGAAGGCCGACTGACATGAGCAACGACACCGTTCTCTGGACAGCCGACGCGCGCGGCGTGGCGACGGTCACGCTCAACCGGCCGCAGGTGAACAACGCCTACAACGGCGATCTGATCCAGGGCCTGCACGGCGCGATGGATGCGCTCGGCCGCGAGGCGGGCCTGCGCCTCGTCGTGCTGCGCGGCAACGGAAAGCACTTCCAGGCTGGTGCCGATCTCTCGTGGATCACGGGCGTATCCAGGCAATCGCCGGCCGAAAACGAGAAGGTGAGCCGGCTCACCGCCGAGGCGATCCGCCGACTCGACACCTGCCCCGTGCCGACGCTGGCCCTCATCCAGGGTGGTTGCTTCGGCGGCGGCACCGGCATTGCCGCCGCCTGCGATATCGTGGTGGCCAGCGAAGACGCGATCTTCTCCATTGCGGAGACGCGCTGGGGCCTGATGGCGGGCATCATCCTGCCGCAGCTCTGCCAGGCGATGGGCGTGCGCCAGGTCCGCCGCTATGCGCTGACCGGCGAGCGCTTTGACGCCCACGAGGCGCGACGGTTGGGACTCGTTCACGAGGTCTGCCCGACCGGCAGCCTCGAGGAGGCCGGGCACAAGATCGTCGAAGCCGTGCTGATGAACGCACCGGACGCCACGACCGCCACCAAGCTCAGGACGCTGGCCGCGGCCCGCTCCTTCATCGACGACGGCGAACTGCGCGACCTGATCGACGAACACGCCCGCGCCCGCCAGCAGGCCGAGGCGACGGAAGGCCTCGCCAGCTTCCGCGAGAAGCGCAAGCCGGCGTGGTATCCGGGCTGACCGTCAGGGGACCGCGGGG
>CAMDOT010000145.1 GCA_945903635.1 Rhizobium sp. Q54
CGGAGTAACCTCCGCCCTGAGGAGGCCCGCGGTCCGATGACACCTGGGTACTAATCCCGCCTCAGCATGAACACCGCCTGCTCGCCGAAGACGTTGGCGAGCTGCGGCGGCATGTGGATCGGCCGGCTCTTGCTGTTGAGCACGATGGCGCGTTCGATGCGCACGCCCATGTCGCGGCAGAGCGCACGGAAATCGTCGATGCTGCAGAGATGGATGTTGGGCGTGTCGTACCACTTGTAGGGCAACGACGTCGTCTGCGGCATGCGGCCGCCGAACACCATCCGCAGGCGCACCTGCCAGTGCGCGAAATTGGGAAACGACACGATCGCCCGCTTGCCGACCCGCAGCATCTGCAGCAGCACCTCGCGCGGCTCGCGCGTGGCCTGCAGCGTCTGGCTCAGGATCACGTAGTCGAAGGCGGCGTCGGGATAGGCCTGCAGATCGGCGTCGGCGTCGCCCTGGATCACCGACAGGCCGCTGGCCACGCAGGCATTCACGCCGGCCTGGCTGAGTTCCATGCCGCGCGCATCGACCCGCTTGAAGTTCGTCAGATAGGCCAGCAGCGCGCCGTCGCCGCAACCGACGTCGAGCGCGCGGGTGTCGGGCGCCACCATGTCGGCGATGAGCTGAAGATCGACGCGGATGGCGGCGGTCACGGCAGATTCCTCCTCATGCCGCCTGCTTCAGCCCACGCACGGCAGCCGCTCCCTTGAGGAAGCCGGTCAGCGTGCGGAACATCTCCGGCTCGTCGAGCAGGAAGGCGTCGTGGCCCTTGTCGCTCGCGACCTCGACGAACGACACGTTGGCCGCCGCCGCGTTCAGCGCATGGACGATCGTGCGGCTCTCACGCGTCGGGAACAGCCAGTCGCTGGTGAAGGACATCAGGCAGAAGCGCGTGGGCGAGCCACGGAAGGCGTTCGCCAGCACCCCGCCATGCGCGCCGGCGAGGTCGAAATAGTCCATCGCGCGCGTGATGTAGAGATAGCTGTTGGCGTCGAAGCGATCGACGAAGGTCGAGCCCTGGTGGCGCAGGTAGCTCTCGACCTGGAAATCGGCGTCGAAGCCGAAGCCCAGCGCATTGCGATCCTGCAGGGCGCGGCCGAACTTGCGCTGCAGCGCCTGCTCCGAGAGGTAGGTGATATGGGCGGTCATGCGGGCGACGGCGAGGCCGCGCGCCGGCACCGTCTGGTGCAGGCGGTAATCGCCGCCCTTCCATTCGGGATCGGCCATGATCGCCTGGCGGCCGACCTCGTGGAACGCGATGTTCTGCGCCGAATGGTGCGCGGCGCAGGCGATCGGCACGGCCGAGAAGACGCGCTTGGGATAGGTCGCGGCCCATTCGAGCACCTGCATGCCGCCCATCGAGCCGCCGATGACGCAGAACAGGTCGGGGATGCCGAGATGATCGAGCAGGGCTGCCTGGGCGCGCACCATGTCGCCGATGGTCACCACCGGGAAACGCAGGTTCCAGGGCTGGCCGGTCGCGGGCTCGCGCGCCAGCGGGCCGGTCGAGCCCATGCAGTGGCCCAGCACATTGACGCAGATGATGAAGTAACGCGCCGGATCCAGGACCTTGTCCGGACCGACCAGGCTCTCCCACCAACCCTCCTTGCCGGTGACGGGATGCCGCTCGGCGACGAACTGGTCGCAGCTCAGCGGATGGCAGATCAGGATGGCATTGGTCTTGTCGGCGTTCAGCGTGCCGTAGGTCTGATAGGCCACCCGGTAGGGCCCGAGATCGACGCCGCAGTCGAGGCTGAGCGGCTGCTCGGTACCCAGGACCGCGTGGCGGCACTGGGCGAGCGCCATTTGCTCGGCGTCGGTCAGGTCCTGGAGCAACGTCCTCTCCAACGAAAAAGCCCCCGACCGGAAGGGCGGGGGCTTTTTCAAGCACTCCGACCTTTTAGCGGGGATTAACGTGGCCGCAAGCCGGTCGGCTCAAATTCCACGGACGACTTTTATACGAACCCTGCCGTGCGGGTGCAAGCGCCTTGAGGCTTGTTTGCCTTTACGCGGTGTGGCTGAACGTAGTATCGCCGCTGCGCACAGGAATTACCGGCCTCATGAACACACCCAGTCTCGACAGCCTGCGGCAAGAAATCGACGCCATCGACGGCGAACTGCACGGCCTGATCGGCCGGCGCGCCGACGTGGTCGGCCGAATCGCGGGCGTCAAGCCAGCCGGCGGACTGGCCCTGCGGCCCGGCCGGGAAGCCCGTGTGCTGCGCCAGCGGGTGGCCGACCACCAGGGACCATTTCCGGTCGCGGCCGTCTTCCGCATGTGGCGCGAGATGATGTGCGCCCTCACCCTGATGCAGACGCCGGGACTGAAGATCGCCATCTGCCGGCCGGCCGAGCAGCCGGGCTATTGGGATCTCGCGCGCGACCATTTCGGCTGCCAGATTCCCCTCGTCGCCCACGACACGCCCGCCCAGGTGCTGGCGGCCGTGCGCAGCGGCCCGACGACGATCGGCATCGTGCCGGCCCCCATCGAGTCCGATGTCGCCCCGTGGTGGCCGCTGCTGGCCGGCGGCGACGCGACATTACCCAACGTCGTGGCCCGCCTGCCCTTTCTCGCCATGCCCAACGCGCGCGCGCGCGGCATCTCGGCCCTCGTGCTGGCCCGCATGGAGCCCGAGGAAAGCGGCGACGACAGTGCCCTCATCGCCATCGAAACACCGGCCGGCCTCAGCCGCGACCGTATCGCCGGCGGCCTGGCCAAGGTGGGCCTTCCCACCTTCACCTCGGCGCTGGACCAGGTTGTCGACGGCGTGCATCACTATCTCATCGAGCTGCCGGGCGTGATCGTCGATGGCGACCCGCGACTGCGCGAACTTGGAGCGGCCTTGGGGCTGAAGAGCGGCCGCGTCGCCGCGATCGGTGCCTATGCCGTTCCGGCCACCCTCGGTCCTAGGGCCCAGCCCTGATCGCTACCTACGGGAGACTGCCATGACCGCGCTCACCCCGCGTCCGGGCATCATGAAGATCGCACCCTACGTCCCGGGCAAGGACTCGGTCGACGGCAAGGAGACCATTGCCAAGCTCTCGTCCAACGAGGGCGCGCTGGGACCGTCGCCCAAGGCGATGGCGGCCTACGCCAAGGCGGCGGCCGAACTGCATCGCTACCCCGACGGCAACGCCGAGAAGCTGCGTAGCGCGATCGGACGTCACTACGGACTCGACCCGGCGCGCATCGTCTGCGGCGCGGGCTCCGACGAGCTGCTCAACCTCCTGATCCGCGCCTACTGCGGACCGGGCGACGAGCTGCTCTACAGCCAGTTCGGCTTCCTGATGTATCCGATCAACGCGCTCGGCGTTGGTGCGACACCGGTGGCGGCGCCGGAAACCGACTACAAGGCCGACGTCGACGCGCTCCTGTCCAAGGTCACGAACAAGACAAAGGTCGTGTGCCTCGCCAACCCGAACAACCCGACCGGCAGCTATGTCACCAAGGACGACGTGCGGCGGCTGCACGCGGCCCTGCCGAAGAACGTACTGCTGGTGATCGACGCGGCCTATGCCGAGTATGTAAGCCGCAACGACTACGAATCGGGCGTCGAGCTGGTAGACCAGGCCGAGAACGTCGTCATGACGCGCACCTTCTCCAAGATCTACGGCCTGGGCGCCGTCAGGCTCGGCTGGATGTACGGTCCGGCCGGCATCGTCGACGTGATGAGCCGGCTGCGTCAGCCCTTCAACGTCAACCTGCCGGCGCAGATCGCCGGCATCGCGGCTCTGCAGGACATCGCCCACACCGACGCCAGCCGCACCAACAACGACATCTGGCTGCCCTGGCTCAGCACCGAACTGGCCAAGCTCGGATTGAAGCCGCTGCCCAGCGTCGGTAACTTCCTGACGGTGGGCTTCGGCGCGAAGGAGCGCGCCGCCGCCGCCAACGATTGGATGATGAACGACGGCCTGATCCCGCGCATGATCGCGGGCTATGGCCTGCCCGAGCATCTGCGCATCACCATCGGCACCGAGACCGAGGTGAAGGCGGTGCGCGATTCGCTGGCCAAGTTCGTCGCCGCCAGCAAATGAGCAAGGTTCATTTCGAGAAGATCGCGCTGATCGGCATCGGACTGATCGGCGGCTCGATCGCGCTCGAGGCGCGCAAGCGCGGGCTCGCCACGTCGATCGTGGCGGCCACACGTAGCGCCGAGACCGCCGCGCTCGCCAACAGGCTGAAGCTCGCCGACCATTGCGGCACCGATCTCGCGGCGGCGGTGAAGGATGCCGACCTGGTGATCGTCTGCACGCCGGTCGGCGCTTGCGGTCCCGCGACCGCGGCGATCGCCTCGTCGCTCAAGCCGGGCTGCATCGTGTCCGATGTCGGCTCGGTGAAGCAGACGGTGATCGCCGACATGCTCCCGCACATCCCCAAGGGGGTGCATTTCGTGCCGGCCCATCCGGTGGCCGGCACCGAGAACTCCGGGCCCGAGGCTGCCCTGCTCGACCTGTTCGAGGGCCGCTGGACCATCCTGACGCCGCTGCCCGACAGCGATGCAGGGGCAGTCAACCGGCTGGAAGCTTTCTGGAAGGCGCTGGGCAGCCAGGTCGACCGCGTCGATCCCGCCCATCACGACCGCATCCTCGCCATCACCTCGCACCTGCCGCACCTGATCGCCTACACGATCGTGGGCACGGCCGACGATCTCGGCGGCCATCTCAATGCCGAGGTGCTGAAATATGCGGCCGGCGGCTTCCGCGACTTCACGCGTATTGCCGCTTCCGATCCCACGATGTGGCGCGACATCTTCGTGAACAACAAGGAAGCCGTGCTCGAAGTGCTGCAGCGCTTCCAGGAGGACCTGTTCTATCTCCAGCGCGCCATCCGCTGGGGCGAGGGCGACAAGCTGTCCGAGCTGTTCACGCGCACGCGCGAGATCCGCCGCGCGCTGATCCATCTCAACCAGGCGTGAGCCTCACACACCCTGGTCTCGACTACGCGCACAACCTCATCCTGAGGAGCGAGCGCAGCGAGCGTCTCGAAGGATGGGCAACGAGCATGGTTTGTGGCCCATCCTTCGAGACGGCTGCTACGCAGCCTCCTCAGGATGAGGCGGGTGACTGGTGACGCGCTCCAAACCCCTCTGGGTCTTCGGCTACGGCTCGCTGATGTGGAACCCGGGCTTTGCCACGCCCGAGACTGAGCCTGCCCGCCTGCACGGCTGGCACCGCGCCTTCTGCATCTACTCCGAACACTATCGCGGCACGCCGCAGAAGCCCGGCCTGATCCTGGGGCTGCTGCCGGGTGGCGCCTGCCGCGGCCTCGCCCATCGCCTGCCGCGCACCGGCTACGATGCCGTGCGCCGCTATCTACGCACGCGCGAGATCGACAACGACGGCGTCTATGAGGAAGAAGTCCGGCCGATCCACCTGCACGACGGCCGCGTGGTCGAGGCGCTGGTCTATCTCGCCGACCGCCGGCACCGGCAGTTCGCCGGCAAGCTGCCGGTCGCCAGGGCCGCCGCCCTGGTCCGGCGTGGCCAGGGCGCGACCGGCACCAACGTCGACTATCTTCGCAACACGGTGACGCACCTGCGCGATCTCGGGTTGCGCGACCGCACCCTCGAAGAGCTGGCGCGGCTGGCCGGCGCTAGCGGCGCGGCCCGTTGAGCGCGGCGCCTACGACGAAGCGCAATTCATCTCGGGCCCGCTCGGCCGACAGACCGAGCCGCTGACGCAGGGCGACCCAGCTCTCGGGCGAGAGCGCGAGGGCCAGGGCATTGAGCGTTCTCGCGCGCTGCTCGGCCTGAAGGCCCGAAAGCTCCGGCTCGAACCAGCGCGTCAGGTTGACCTGGTTGGTGGCATAGACCTGCGCCACCATGTCCGCGGCCGACGCCGACCGCCGCTGCAGGGTTTCGACGAAGGTCCACATCGGCAACAGACGCTCAAAGCGGTCCGCGCCCCGGTCGACGACGAACTGGATGCGCCCTTCCAGCGACGATGACGCGCCCGGCTCAGGTGTGTCGCCGAACTCGAGGGCGAACACGCGATCGAGAACGGCCACATAGAGTTCGGCCGTATCCGCGAAATGCTGAAACACCGTGCGCGCCGAGACGCCGGCCATTTTGGCGATGTCGCGCACGATGGGTGCTACTTCACCAGTCGCTGCCAGCGACAGCGCCGAGGCGACGATGGATTCGCGGGTGCGGGTGACGCGGCTGCCGTTGACCGCGGGATGCGGGGTCACTGGCCGATGTAGAACTTCGACTTCCATTCAAGCCCCCTGCCTTGTCGTCACGGGTACACCGCCGTTCTCCTTGGGGAGGGACCGGCACCACGCTTTCATGTATCAACAACGTCGGATGCAGCGGATACCAATGCGTCCGCAAAGACAACCCAGCGACGTGCAATTAAATACCGATCTTAGTAAGCCATTCGTAAGGTCCCGGTGTGCCGATGACAGACAAGAAGTTCTCTGCTGCTTCCCTCGCCGCGCAGGCGATGGGCTGGATCGATCCGGTGACCAAGGCCGTGGTGCCGCCGATCCACATGGCGAGCACCTATCTGCGTGACGAGGACAACGGCTATCGTTCCGGCCGAATCTACGCCCGAGCCGACAATCCGACCTTCGACCAGGCCGAGGCGACGCTCGCGGCCCTGGAAGGCGGCGCCAAGGCGCTGGTCTTTTCCTCGGGCATGAGTGCGGCAACCGCCTGCTTCCTGGCGTTGGCGCCCGGCGACCACGTCGTCGTCCCCAAGGTCATGTACTGGTCGCTGCGCAACTGGCTTGCAAATTTTGCAACCCATTGGGGCCTGAAAGTCGACTTCGTCGACGCCGACCGGACCGACGCCATCGCCGCCGCCGTCCGGCCGGGTGAGACCAAGCTGGTGTGGATCGAGACGCCGGCCAATCCGACCTGGAGCGTGACCGACATCGCCGCCGCCGCCGACATCGCCCATCGCGCCGGGGCGCTGCTCGGAGTCGATTCCACGGTGGCGACGCCCGTGCTGACACGGCCGATCGAGTTCGGCGCCGACATCGTCATGCATTCGGCGACCAAGTACCTGAACGGACACTCCGACATCATCGCCGGCGCGTTGGTTGGCGCGCGCGACGATGCCCACTGGGCGAAGCTGCGCACCATCCGCGCCCAGCTCGGCACGATCCTGGGCCAGACCGAGGCGTGGCTGCTGATGCGCGGCATGCGCACGCTGTTCCCGCGCGTCGACTGGGCCTGCCGCTCCGCGCAGTCGCTGGCCGAGCGCCTGGCCGCTCATCCGATGGTGAGCGAGGTGCTCTATCCCGGCCTGCCCTCGTTTGCCGGCCACGCGGTCTCGCTGAAGCAGATGACGGGCGGCTTCGGCGGCATGCTATCGGTGCGCATCAAGGGCGGCGAACGCGCGGCGATCGCCACCGCGGCACGCGTGGCGCTGTGGAAACGCGCGACGTCGCTGGGCGGCGTCGAAAGCCTGATCGAGCACCGCGCCAGCATCGAAGGACCGGGCACGCCCTGTCCGCCCGATCTCCTGCGCCTTTCCGTCGGCGTCGAAACCAGCAGCGATCTGTTCGACGATCTCGATCAGGCGCTCAGACGCGCCGACAACGCCTAGGTCGGCTAGAGAAAGCCTAAACTCAGATAAAGTTCCGTCGTCCTGAGCGAAGCCGCCCGTAGGGCGGCGTAGTCGAAGGACCTCTTTTCCGGCACACGGCCTGTCGAAGCGAAAAGAGGTCCTTCGACTTCGCGCCTCCGGCGCTTCGCTCAGGACGACGGGTTCTTTACATCAGGCCGTGGTGCCGAATACCGCGGGCAGACCGGCGCCGATGCGTTCGTTCATCATCTCGATCGAGCCGTCGGTATAGGCTGCGATCTTGGCGCCGGCGAGGTGACGGGCCAGCGGATACTCCGCGCGCAAGCCGTTGGCACCCATCGCCTGGATGCAGTTGGCGATACGATTAACCGCCATGTCGGTAGCGAATTTCTTGGCGTAGGCCGCCGGCAACACGGCATCGCCCGCTTCGTCGATCAGGCGGGCGGCGCGATAGGTGAGAAGACGCGCGGCCTCGAGGTCGGTCGCCGCATCGACCAGCTTCCAGCGCACACCCTGATGGTCGATCACCGGCTGGCCGAAGGTCTGGCGTTGCTGGGTGTAGCGTACCGCGGTTTCGAGCGAGGCCTGCAGCATGCCGCAGCACATGGCGGCGACATAGGCGCGGGCGCCGTTGATGCCGGCGAGGGCTGCCTTAAAAGCCTTGCCCGGCTCATGCAGCACCGCCTCGTCGGGCGCAAAGTAATCGATGAGATGAAAGCCGCCGACACCGATGGCGTGGCCACCGTGCAGCTCGAACGGCTTGTCGCGGTGAAATCCCGGCCGGTCGGCCTCGATCGCAAAGCAGGCGATGCCGCGATAGCCCTGGCTCTTGTCGGTCTGGGCATAGGCCACCGAGAGGCCGGCCACGGCGGCATTGGTGATCCAGGCCTTGGCGCCGTTCAGCTTCCAGCCGCCCTCGACGCGCACCGCCGCCATTTCAAGGCCGCCGAAGTCGCTGCCGACACCGGGTTCGCTGAGCCCTGCGCAGCCGATCACCTCGCCCGCGATCATCCGCGGCAGCAGGCGCGCGACATGTGCCGGCTTGCCGTCGCGGGCAAAGCGCGCACAGGCGTTATGATGGTTGATCAGCGCGAAGGCGAAGGCGAAATCGTGCCGCGCGATCTCCTCGAAAGCGCGCAGCTTGCAGGAGAAGGACAGCCCCTGCCCGCCATGCTGTTTGGCCAGTTCGATCGTGTTCAGACCGTGGGCGCAGGCCGCCTTGATCGTCTCCAGCGGGTAGCGGCGTTCCCATTCCCAGCGCGCAGCGTTGGGCGCGACATGCGCCTCGGCGAAGGCCTTGGCACGGGCCACGACGGCGCGCTCCTCGGCGGTCAGGACTTCATCCAGCATCGGCTTCAGATACACGATTGGACCTGCGGCGCAACCGCGGGCTAGTATGACGTCAACGCGGGTGTAGCTCAGTGGTAGAGCGTCGGCTTCCCAAGCCGTAGGTCGCGGGTTCAAATCCCGTCGCCCGCTCCAAAATACAACGACCGAAAAACAACGACCGATCGTTGCAGGCAGGAACGTCGACATGGATGCGGTGATTTCGGCGCCGGTCGCGGCCAACGGCGACTATGAAGCCGATGCGGCCGCCTTCTCGGCCTTTTGGCGCAGCACCCGAGATCAGCTCGGCCGCCTGCCGGCCAAGCCGCAGCGCGATGCTGCCGCTGCCGAGACCGCCGAGGCTCTCAAGCAGGCCGCCCGCGCCGCGCGCTTCACCTTCCTGCGGACGCACGCCCGCACGCTCTACGATCGGCTGACCGACGGGCAGCGGAAGTTCGTGCGCATCGAGCGCCTCGCCTACGACGCCGCCGATGCCGTCCCCGGCTTGGTGCCGTCGCGCGCCGAGATCTCGGCAGAGTCAGACTTGCGTCAGTCGGAGAAGGAAGGCCTGGAAATCGACCAGGGCATCCTGCTCAACCAGTTCCTTGCCGATCCCGTGTGCGGACTGCATCTCTGCCACGCCATGCTGCTGCCGCGCGAAGACTCCGCCGAGGCCCTGGCGAAATTCCTGCGTGACGGCCGGCTCGATCTGGGCGCAGCCAAGGTCGAGCGCCAGGGCAAGGCGGCGGTGCTGTTGCTGTCCAATCCGCGCTTCCTCAACTCGGAGGACGTTTCGACCCAACTGGCGACCGAGATCGGCGCCGACGTCTGCATCCTCGATCCCCAGAGCGAGGTCGCCGTGCTGCGCGGCGACGTGGTTCCCACGGGAAAATATGCTGGCCGGCACGTCTACAATTCAGGCATCAACCTCACGCATCTCTACCACGGCCGCATTCCTTTCCTGTGGTTCCTGATCCGCGACATGGGCTTCGTGAACAAGATCGTGCGCGGCGTGGCGCGGCCCGACGTGACGCCGGACGAGGTGGCGGGCGATACGATCGAAAAGCTCTGGATCTCGGCCGTCGATACCTTCGCCATCGGCGGGGGCTGCCAGATCCTGCTGGCCACCGATTTCAACATCGCCGCCCGTGATGCCTACATGACCCTGCCGGCCCGCCGGGAGGGTATCATCCCGGCAATGGCGAACCTGCGGCTGGCGCGCTTCGTCGGCGACCGGATGGCCCGCCAGGCGATCATGTACGAGCGTCGCTTCGACTGCGATTCCGAGGAAGGACGGCTGATCTGCGACGAGGTCGTGGACCCGGATGCGATCGACCGCACGATCGATCAAGTCGTCGATCGGCTGACAGGCTCGGGAGTCGTCGGCGCGATCGGCAATCGCCGGGCGCTACGCCTCGCCGCCGAACCGCTCGATCTGTTCCGCCGCTATGCCGCGCTCTATGCGCGCGAACAGGCCTACTGCCACTTCAGCCCGGCCCTGATCAGCAATCTCGAACACTACTGGAACGCCCAGAATCGTAAGGCCTGAACCGTCGGGCCTGATCGATATTCGCTCTTCAGTGTTCTCGGGGTGCGTGCTTGCCGAGAATCCGCTGCAGCGTGCGCCGATGCATGTTGAGGCGACGTGCCGTCTCGGAGACGTTGCGGTCGCACTGCTCGAAAACGCGCTGGATGTGCTCCCAGCGCACGCGGTCGGCGGACATCGGATTGCTGGGCGGCGGCGGCAGCTTGCGGCCGTGGGCGGTCAGCGCCTGCTCGATGGCGTCGGCGTCGGCCGGCTTGGCGAGATAGTCGACCGCACCTTCCTTCACGGCGGCGACGGCGGTGGCAATGTTGCCATAGCCGGTCAGCACCACGATGCGGATGTCCGGGCGGGCCTGACGCAGCGGACCGACCAATTCCAGGCCGTTACCGTCGCCCAGACGCAGGTCGAGGACGGCGAAGGCCGGCGGACGGGCGGTCTGCGTCAGCGCCTCGGCGACCGAGCCGACGGCCGTCACGATGAAGCCGCGCAGCTCGAGCGCGCGGGCAATGCGGTTGCGGAACGCCGCGTCGTCGTCCGCGATCAGCAGCGTCCGGTCCTTGTTCGACGTCGTGCCGGCAATCACGGGCGATATGGGACGTCCGGCTCCTGCGTCCTGGCTCATGGCGACTCCTTCGACATCGGCCGCTATGTAGCCTTGAAGACGGGGTTTGGCCAGCGCACGGAGACTTTGGCGCCTCCCCCGGCAACGGTGCGATTTCCGAAGGTCACCGAGGCCCCGGTGCGCTCCAGAAGCGTCTTGGCGATGAAGACACCAAGACCCATGTGGCCCTCCTGGCCCTGCCGCGTCGAAATAAAGGGTGTGCCGAGTTCATCGAGCATCGCCTCGGAAAATCCCGGGCCATCGTCCAGCACCTCGACCTCGGACCATTCAGTCGTCCAGCGCGTGGCGATCCGGACTTCGTGCCGCGCGAAGGAAACGGCGTTTTGCACGATGTTTCCGACACCCTGCATGATTTCGGGGCTGCGCACCTGGATCGGCGCCATGGCCGGCGTGCCTTCCCCAACCGGACCCGACTCGTAGGCGATATCGATGGTGCCGCGATTGTAATTCTGCGCCGCCGCCTCGATCAGCGCCGGCAGGGGAACGAGCGTGTAGGCATCCGACACATCGCCTGCAGGATCGACCGAAAGCCGTGCCAGGATCGAGCGGCAGCGGTCGGATTCGGCCGACAGCAATTCGACGTCTTCGCGCAACGGATCGTCCGGCTCGATCTCGCGCAACATCTCTTTGGCGACGACGGCGATGGTCGATAGCGGCGAGCCGAGCTCGTGCGCGGCAGCGGCGGCTAGCGCGCCGAGCGCTGACAGGCGCTGCTCGCGTGCCAGGGCCGCCTGGGCCGCCGCCAGCGCATCCGCCATCTGCCGCGCTTCCTCAGCCAGTCGCCAGCCGTAGAGCGTGATCAGCATGGTCGTGAGCGTGAGGCCCGCCCAGGCGCCGGCCTGATAGATCTCCGGCAACTCGAGGGGCGGTCCCCGCCACGGCAGCGGTTGATGAAACACGCCCAGGACCGCGATGATGACGATCGTCAGCAACGACAGCGCGATATTGCTGGCAAGCGACAGGATGGTGGCGCCGATGGCGACGGGCGCCAGCAGAAGCAGCGCGAAGGGATTGAGCAGGCCGCCGGTGAGATAGAGCAGCACGCCGAGCTGCAGAACGTCGAAGGCGAGGAAGATCGTCGCTTCGCGGTCGTCGATGCGCGCCGACGCCGGCCGGCCGAGGCTGACGGTGAGATTGAGCAGCGCCGAGAGCGCGATCGTGCCGCCCACGGCCAGTACCGGCAGGCCGAATCCCAGGCCCCATTGCACGACCGCGGCGGTGAAGAACTGTCCGGCGACGGCGGCCCAGCGGATCAGCACCAGGATGCGCAAGCGAACGCCGCCGCGCGGCGGCAGGCCGGGAGCGGGCCCGGGACCGGTGGGCGACGAGGTGATCTCGGCGCGCACCGTCATGGGATCACTCCTCGATCATCAGGTGCTTGCGGTGGATCGTCGTGAACAGCGGGATCTTGCGCTGCTTCTTGCGATCGGGCGGTTCCTTCACCAGCCGGCCGATCTCGCCCAGGATCAATCCCGTGATGGTCGGCAACGGCAGTTCGCGGGCCTCGTCGAGACGGACCCAGCGGATATCGCCCATCTCGCTCGAATGCCGGATCTCGCCCGTCGCATCCTCGGCGCGGGCCATGAAGAAGCGGGCGTTGAAACGGCGCGGCCGGCCGGGCGGCGTCACCGCACGCGCGATCAGGTCGAGGCAATCGAGGGCGGGGGCCATGCCGGTGTCGAGGAAGCCCTTCCAGTGCTCGCCGAAATCCTTGTCGGGTGCGCCGCCCTTGAGCGGCTTGGCCAGCATCAGACCGCTCTCTTCGAAAGTCTCGCGCACGGCGGCGACGGCCAAGGCGCGAGCACGCAACGCAGTCGCGGCCTTCTGCAGGCGGGCATTCACGAAGCGGTCGAGTGGCGTGGCGATCGGGACGTGCGAATCGGCGCGGTCGACGCGGCCGCCGGGGAACACGTAGCGGTTGGGCATGAAAGCGTGCGCGGCGGCACGGCAACCCATCAACACTTCGGGCGTCTTGCCCTTCATGCGGACGAGGATCAGCGTCGCGGCATCGCGCGGCCGCATGTAGGGGTAGGTCTTCTCGACCTTCTCGACCGGACGTTCGCTGCCGGGTTTCAGATCGCCGTGGATGTAGCCCTTGTCGGTGCCGCGCACGACGGCGCCGGCGGGTATGCTTTTTTTGCTCATGCCGCCACGATAGACCAGCGGCCCTAGAACGACCAGCCGACCGGCGTATCGGGGCGAAACACGGTGAGGGTCTTGGCCACTCCCGGAGCGAGGCCCGGAACCTCGAAGACGTCCGGCACGTCGAGCGGTGCGGCGCGCAGGGTCACCCTCTCCTCGTTGGCCGGCAGACCGTAGAAGCGCGGGCCGTTCAGCGAAGCGAAGGCTTCCAGCTGGTCGAGCTTGTCCTCCTCGGCGAAGACCTGGGCGTAGACCTGCATGGCGACGGGCGCGTTGAAGACGCCGGCGCAGCCGCAGGCGCATTCCTTGGTGTCGGTGCTGTGCGGCGCGGTGTCGGTGCCGAGGAAGAATTGCGCGCCGCCTGAGGTCGCGGCACGCCGCAGAGCGAGACGATGCTCCTCGCGCTTGGCGATCGGCAGGCAATAGAAGTGCGGACGGATGCCACCCTTGAAGATCGCATTGCGGTTGTAGCTGAGATGATGCGGCGTGATCGTGCCGCCCAGGCGGCCGGGATTGGCTTCGACGAACGCCACGCCTTCGCGGGTGGTGATGTGTTCGAGCACAATCTTCAGGCCGGGGTGGCGCTTCAGGAGTGGGGCCAGGATCTTGTCCAAAAACACCGCCTCGCGGTCGAAGATGTCGACGTCGGGATCGGTGACTTCGCCATGGACGAGCAAGGGCATGCCGGCCTTTTCCATGGCCTCCAGACCTTTCGCGACGCGGTCCATCGAGGTGACGCCATGCGCGGAATTAGTGGTGGCGTGCGCGGGATAGAGTTTTGCCGCGACCCAGACGCCCTCTTCCTTGCCGCGCGACAGCTCGGCGGGATCGGCGCCGTCGGTCAGATAGCAGGTCATCAGCGGCTCGAATTTGAGATCGGCCGGAACCGCCCTGCGGATGCGGTCGCGGTAGGCCACGGCCTCGGCCACCTTGGTCACGGGCGGGACCAGGTTCGGCATGATGATGGCGCGGGCGAACTGGCGGGCGGTGTGGACGGCGCAGGCGGCCAGCATGGCGCCGTCGCGCAGATGGACGTGCCAGTCGTCGGGCCGGCGGATGGTCAGCGTATTGGGCCGAGGGGATGTTGGGGGCATAAGGCGCTTTCTAGCTTGCTCCCGGGCGGGCACCAATGTTGATTGCGGGCATGAACAAGACGAACACGATGAACGACGCTATCGATTGGGCCAAATCCGCGGAATCCCATTGGCCCAGAAGCATGCAAATGCCGGACGGCCAATTCGTGATGACCTACGATTCGGGCGAAAAAGCCCCGGACAACGAGGTGCTGGGCCCGGTGACTCCGCGCGGCGGCTGCGCCGGCATCGTCTACCAGGGCAGCAAGAAGCTCGCCGAATGGGGCGACGTCGACAACGCCGACATGACTTTCAGCGTCGCCAAAAGCTACCTCGCCCTCCTCGCCGGCCTGGCGCTGGGCGATGGCCTCATCAAGAGCCTCGACGACAAGGCCGGCGACTACGCAATCGATGACGGCTTCAAGAGCGAGCAGAACAAGGACATCACCTGGCGCCACCTGCTGACCCAGACCAGCGAATGGTCGGGCAGCGTGTTCGGCAAGGAAGACCGCATCGACCACAACCGCGTGGTCGGCGTCACCGTGGCCGACGCCCCCAAGGGCACGCGCCGCGCGATGAAGAAGCCGGGCACTTTCTACGAATACAACGACGTGCGCGTGAACCGGCTCAGCTACTCCCTGCTGCAGGTTTTCAAGGAACCGCTGCCATCGGTGCTCAAGCGCCGGATCATGGATCCGATCGGCGCGTCCAACGGCTGGAAGTGGGACGGCTACAAAACCTCCACCGTCACCATCGAGGGCAAGCAGATGCTCTCCGTTCCGGGCGGCGGGCATTGGGGTGGCGGCATCGTCATCTCGGCGCGCGATCTTTCCCTGATGGGGAGGCTCGTTGCCAATGCGGGCGTGTGGGAAGGCAAGCAGATATTGCCCCAGGGCTGGACCGCGGAGCTCGTAAAACCCTGCCCTGTCGCTCCTTTCTATGGGCTGATGTGGTGGCTCAACACCGACAAGCGGCAGTTTGCGGCCGCGTCCGAGCGCAGCTATTTCGCGCTGGGCTGGGGCAGCCACATCGTCTGGATCGATCCCGACAACGATCTCGTGACGGTGCTGCGCTGGATCGATCGCAAGAAGGCACCCGGTTTCGTCGAACGCCTGCTGGGTGCGATCAAACAATGAGCCTCGATTACTCCGCCGTCCCGCGCATGCCGGACGGGCGCACCGCCGCCGAACATATTCTGACAATCGAAAGTACTGCGTCGGAAGTTGTGCGGGTGCCGATGGGAAACGGCGGCCGCATGACCTGGCACGTCTGGGACGACGGCGGCAACAAGCCCGCCCTGCTGCTGTTTCACGGCGGCTCGGGCTCGTGGATCCACTGGATCCGGAACGTAAATCCGCTCTCCAAGCATTTCACGATATATGCCGCCGACATGCCGGGCCTGGGCGACAGCGACCCGCCCGACGATGTGCGCGGCGTCTGGTCGGTCACGCACTCAGTCGAGCACGCGATGAAGGAACTCCTGCCCAAGGACAGGCAATTCGCCATCACCGGCTTCTCCTTCGGCGGCATGGTGGGCGGCCACATCGCCACGCTGTTCCCGGAGCAACTGCGGAAAATCGTGTTCGTGGGCGCCGGCGGCCTGAAGGCCACGCGGAAACCCGGGCCCAAGCTGCGCAAGCTTCTGGCCGAGATGCCGGCGGAGACTTTGGCCGCCGAAGCGCGCAGGAACCTCGAAATCCTGATGTTCCACGACCCCGCCAAGGTCGATGGCGTGGCCATCCACATGCAGATCCTGAACACCACGCGCGCCAAGACCCGCAGCCGGGACATGGGCATCGCCGGCAAGCTCAGCGAAGTGCTGCCGCGTGTAAAAACGCCGTTCACCGGCATCTGGGGCGAGTTCGATTCCACCACGTATCCTCACATTCAGGAGCGCATCGATCTTTTCCGCGCGCTCCAACCTGATTTCGAAATGAACATCGTCCCCGGCGCCGGCCACTGGGTTGCCTACGAGGCCGCCGAGGCATTCAATGAGAGGCTGATAAAAATCCTGTCGCCTTGAGGGAGGAGACAATGTCCAACCTGCTCTGCGTCGGCACCGCCGGCATGTCCGTCTGGTTCAGCCGCGATAACGGCGAGACCTGGATCCGGCCCTACATCGAATCGGGCCTCTATCTCGAGGCCCGCGTCTGGGCGCTCTCCGCGCACCCGCAGCGTCCCGGCGAAGTGCTCGCGGGAACGGACTCCGGCCTCTACCGCTGGAACGAGGGCGACCAGAAATGGACGCACCTGCCCTCGGTGCTCGACGACTACGACATCTGGTCGATGGCCCAGGCGCCGGACGATCCCGACACCATCGTGGTCGGCACCCAGCCCGCCAACATTTTCAT
>CAMDOT010000146.1 GCA_945903635.1 Rhizobium sp. Q54
CGCGCGCGGTCCGGAAGAGCATGACAACAGGGTGAGCCCTCAGCGTTGACGCCGCCCCAAGGCGCGCGCAGGTTTCCTCCATATAGAACATGGGAGAGATGCCGTGGCCGGTGATGTCGATATCCAGACGGAGCGGACTTCCGCCTCTACGCGCTCGCCCGTCGTCGAGACGGCGTCGGGCCGCATCGCCGGCGTGACGTCAGGGGGCGTTCACGTCTTCAAGGGCATTCCCTACGGCGCCTCGACGGCAGGCGCCAACCGCTTCATGCCGCCGCGCAAGCCCGCACCATGGACCGGCGTCCGCGAGACGACCGCCTATGCCGGACGCTCGCCGCAGGCACCCGCCAGCGCGCAACGTCCGGAACTCGCGACGGTCTGGGGCCCTGTCGATACGCTTCAGGTCGGTGAGGACTGCCTGACGCTGCATGTCTGGACGCCCGCGCTCGACAGTTCGAGGCGTCCGGTCATGGTCTGGCTGCACGGCGGCGCCTTCTCCTACGGCTCGGCCAACTCGCCGCGCTACGACAGCACCAATCTCGCGCGGCGCAATGACGTCGTGGTCGTCGCGGTCAACCATCGCCTAAATATCTTCGGCCATCTCGACCTGTCGGGAATGGGCGACGAGCGCTTTGCCCAGTCCGGCAATGTCGGCATCCTCGATCTCGTGGCGGCGCTGGAATGGGTGCGCGAACATGCCGAGCGCTTCGGCGGCGATCCAGGAAACGTCACGATCTTCGGCCAATCCGGCGGCGGCGGAAAAGTGAGCGCCCTGCTGACAATGCCGAGCGCCAAGGGACTCTTTCACAAGGCCATCGTGCAAAGCGGCGCCAGCGTGCGCTTCGCCGAGCGCGAGCGCACGACGCGCCTTGCCGACGCCGTGTTGAAGCATCTCGGCCTCGGCCGGAACCAACTCGACGCATTGCAGGCGCTGCCGCTCGCCCGCCTGCAGGAGGCCGTCGAGCCCGCGCAGAAGACGCTGCCGCGTCCGGCGCATCCGCTGCTCGACCGCTACAACTTCGGGCCGGTGATTGACGGCCATGTTCTGCCGGCTCATCCGTTCGATCCGAGTGCGCCCGCCCTGTCGGATGACGTGCCGATCATGATCGGCGGCACCAAGGACGAGTCGTCGATCTTCCTGGCGCCTGACGACGCCGTCTGGAGCCGCACCGTCACCGAGGACGAATTGCGCAAGCGCATCACGGCGGTCGCCGGTGGCGCGGCCGACGAGCTGTTGGCGTACTACAAGCGGCGCGATCCGACGGCCGGCGCGTCCGACCGGCTGATCACGGCGCTGACCGCGTCGAACTTCGCCGTACGCTCGGTGCTGCTGGCCGAACGCAAGGCTGCACGCGCGAAAGCGCCGGTCTGGATGTACAGCTTCGACTGGGAGACGCCCGCCTTCGGCGGGCGGTTGAAGTCGCCGCACTCGATGGACGTCCCGTTCGTCTTCGATACGCTGCATGTGATCGGCGAAGCGCACCGCAAGCCGCGCGCCCAGGCGCTCGCCGACAAGGTTTCTGGGACCTGGGCCACATTCGCCCGCGCCGGCGATCCCAACAGCGACGCTCTCCCGGCGTGGCCCACCTATGCCGACGGGCGGCGTGCGACGATGATCTTCGACGACGAATGTCGCATCGTGGACGACCCCGATGGCGAGGTGCGCTCGCTCTGGGGCAAGGTGGCGACCGGCTGACACCTCATTCGCCCCTCAACGTCCAGGAAACTGAAATGCCCGCATCCTACGAGACCCATCGACGCCAGCTCGAACTGATCCTGCGCGCCTGGGACATGCCCGAGGCCACGGCCATCAGCACGGCCGAGATCATGAGCTGGGCCGACCTGCACGGCATCGACACGCACGGCATCTCGATGATCCCGAGCTACGACGAGCGCCGCCGTGCCGGCAGGATCGACATGCGCGCGGCCCCGAAGGTATCGCGTGACACGCCGGTGTCCGCGCTCGTCGACGGCGGCGGCGGTCTCGGCCACGCCAATGCGCGGCGCGCCATGGAACTCGCGATCGAGAAGGCCAAGACCGTGGGCATCGGCGTGGCCGCCGTGCGCAACTCGGCGCATTTCGGCGCCTGCGGCTTCTACGCGCTGATGGCCGTCGACGCCGGCCTGATCGGCATGGTCACGACGTCGGCCAGCGGCATCCAGGTCTCGCCCACGTCAGGCGCCCAGGCCCGCCTCGGCACCGACCCCATCGCGTTCGCCGCCCCCGGCCTGCCCGGCGAGCCCTTCCTGCTCGACATGGCGACCACGACAGTGGCCGCCGGAAAAATCCGCAACAAGGCCAACGAGAATTTGCCGACGCCGCCCGGATGGCTCGTCACCAAGGACGGCGCGCCCAGCACCGACCCACTCGAAGTCAGCAAGGGCGGATTCATGACTCCGCTCGGCGGCACGCCCGAAGGCAGCAGCCACAAGGGCTATGGCCTTGGCGCCATGGTCAACATCCTCTCCTCGGCGCTCTCCGGCGCCACCATGGTGACCGACCCGCTGCACACCAAGAAGCCCGGCACGATGGATATCGGCCACTTTCTCCTGGCCCTCGATCCCGGCCTGTTCCGCGATGCCGCCGATTTCCGCGCCGACGTCGCGGCCTTCTGCGCGACGCTGCGCGCCACCAAGCCTGCCGATCCCGCGAAGCCCGTGCTCGTCGCCGGCGATCCCGAACGCCGCACGGCGGCGCAGCGCCGGCAAAGCGGCATTCCCGTCGGCAAGAACCTCCTCGCCAAGGTTCGCGAGGTCGCCCTCGCCTCCGGCGCCGAGTGGATCATGGACAGGTGAACCCTTGATAGACTCGCCGGTGTCCACTTCCCTTTAGGATTTTGGATTAAGCGCGAGCCAGAGGCAGGCGACGGCTTCTTCGGGAGTGCTTCCGTTTCCACGCTGTCTGCGGGCGCGGGTTTCTGCGCCTTCATCCGACAGCGGAGGTTCTGCCGTCCATGACGTATCGGAGCCACGACAAATACTGCCGAACAACTCGCCACACGCGTCGATAGGTTCGGAAAGCGTCGGACAGTACAGACGGTCCTCACGGCGCACGACGATCTTGTCTGGCGGGGCGACGAAGCTGCCCTTGCCGCCTTGGGGAAAGCCAGCCTCCTCAAGTGCCTTCGCCAGTTCGTAGTTCATAGCGTGATCGCGCCAACCGTGCGCCCGTACTGATTAGGCCGACAAAAATATGTCGGAATTGCCGATTAACGTCAGGAATCCGCCGCGTCGACAAGCCGCCGCGGCGCGTGTAATAGCGCCTTTTGCGGAACGCCCAAACTGAGCCCTGCTACCCCTGCGAGTGCCCATGTCCGTTGTCAAAACTTACTCAAGCGAGGTCACGGTAGCGGGACGTCCCCTTACCGCCGAGGCACTGGATCTGTCGGACTACTTTCCGCAGGATCTGATCGGATCGGGCATGTACTGCTACCTTGCGGCGAGTTCCGACACCACCACGGCGATCTTCTCCAGTTGGGCCAACGCCCCCTATATGTGGGATCTGAGAACCGACATCGAGGGCACCAACGCGTCGCTCGCCTACATGAATTCCGCCGGTGGGACCGCCCATCTCATGGTCGTCACCGAGACCGATACCGGCTTGCGTCTGAGGGACGCATCGGTATCGAGCGGCGCCATCAATTTCGCCTTTGCCCCGGGAGCGCACGAGGCCGACATGGCCGCGCTGACCGGCGGCGGCATGGTCATTGCGGCCGAGCTCGCAGGGCATATCCAGGTCTATCGCAAGACCAACACCGGCACGGCGATCTCCGATTTCACCATCGACACCAGCGCCAATGTCGACGCCAATCCGAGCGTGGTGGCGCTGGCCGACGGCGGCTTCGCCGTCGCCTGGGATCGGACCGTCGGCACGGCTACCCAACTGTGGACGGCCGTCTACAATGCCGACGGCTCGGTGCGCACCGCGGCGGCCGCCCTCGACACGACCGGCACCTTCAACCGCATGCCGGACGTGAAGCCGCTGGCATCCGGCGGCTTCGTCATTGCCTACGACAACGATGCCGGGGTCGATTCATTCGGTGAACACAAGACGCAGGTCGCGCTGGAGATCCTGGATGCCACCGGCGCGCCGCTGAGGACCATCCTCACCCCTTCGTGGATCAACGAGGAATCGTCGCGACCGCACGTCAGCCAGTTGCCGAACGGCTGGCTGGTGGTGACGGCCGACAACGACTGGGGCGGCAGCGCTTCGGATTTCGACGTCAACGGCTTTGTCGTCGATCCTGCCACCGGGGACATCCTCATCGGCAGTCCCTTTCCCGACGTGATCGGGGAATGGGACGGCTTGCAGGGTGGTTACAATTTCAATGCTAGCGTTCCTGGCCGGTCGGGCCGAGCCGGCGAGTCGCTGGTGGTATACGTCAATGATCATGATTCCGCCTCCGGCATGCGCACAGTGACGCAGCAGATTGCCGTCACATGGACCGGCGACGGCGCCGACGACACGATGATCGGTGACGGCTACGTCGACATCATGAACGGCGGCGACGGCAACGACTACCTCTCCGGCGGCGTGCACGAAGACATACTGAATGGCGGGGCGGGGAACGACACGCTCGACGGTGGCGCCGACATCGACATCATGAGCGGCGGCGCCGGCAACGATGTGTACTATGTCGAAGGAGCCGACGTCATCATCGAGACGGCCGATGGCGGTGTCGACACCGTGCGCTGGTACCTCGACACATACGAACTCCCTGCCAACGTTGAGCACCTGATCCTGACGGGCCCTGGCGTTCAAGGCCGGGGCAATGCCCTCGACAACCGCATCACCGGCAACATCAACCAGAACGTCCTGTTCGGCTACGGGGGCGACGACCGGCTCGACGGCGGCGCCAGCAACGACCGCATGGAGGGCGGCACGGGCAATGACATCTACACAGTCGACGACAAGCACGACAAGGTGATCGAACTCGTCGGCGAGGGCATCGACCAGGTGCAGAGCTGGGTGACCTACAAACTCACCGACAATGTCGAGAACCTGAAGCTGCTCGGGACCGACCACATCATCGGTATCGGCAATGGGCTCGCCAACAACATTGTCGGCAACAACGGCAACAACCGCCTCGACGGTGGCGCCGGCAACGACACGCTCGAAGGCGGCTATGGCGACGATACCTATGTCGTGGATTCTATCGGCGACGTCATTGTCGAGAGCAATGGCCGGGGCTTCGACACGATCGAGGTCGGGTTCGACTATGTGCTTGCCGCCAACATCGAGGGGCTGACCCTCACGGGCACGGGCAACTTCAAGGGCACCGGCAACACTGTCGCAAACACGCTCGTTGGCAATGACGGCGACAATATCCTCGACGGGCTGCGAGGCGCCGACACCATGCAGGGCGGACGCGGCAACGACACCTACTATGTCGAGGATGCCGGCGATCTGGTGGTCGAGGCCAAGGGCCAGGGCATTGATACGGTGATGTCGCGGCTCAGCCTGACCCTGGGCGACAATGTCGAGAACCTCGTTCTGATCGAGGGTGGCGGCCGGCTGAGCGGCACCGGCAACGCGCTGGCCAACAGCATCACCGGCAACGAATCGGCCAATCGGATCGACGGCAAGGCCGGCCTCGACTTCCTGACGGGCGGCGGCGGCAGCGACACCTTCGTCTTCTCGACCAAGCTCAATGCCATCAGCAATCTCGATACGCTGACCGACTTCGTCTCCCGCACCGACCGCATCGATCTCGACCATACCTTCTTCGCCGCCCTGCCGGTCGGCATGCTGGAAAGCACCGCCTTCGTGCAGGCCTCTGCCGCCACCACGACTTCCCAGCGCATCGTCTACGATGACTCCACGGGCGTTATTTCCTACGACCGGGACGGCAGTGGCGCGGCGGCCTCGATTGCCTTTGCCCAGGTCACGATCGGACAGGAACTTTCGTACAAGGACTTCTCCATCTTCTGAGGGCTGAAGAAGGTCCGTTGCCCGTCGAGGCACGCTTACGCAGAGAGACCGCCAATATGCCCATAACCGCAACCTACATTCCGGCCGAATCCAAACTGGCCGTCGTCGGCACGACCGTCAGCGACGGTATGACCGTCTCGCGCAACCCTGCCGGAACCCTCCTCGTCAACGGAGGTGCTGTCCCCGTCACCGGCGGGACGGCGACGGTCGCCAACACCGGCATAATCGACGTCAAGGGCGACTCGGGCACCGACTCCATCGCGCTCGACGAAACGAACGGCGCGCTGCCGGCGGCCCAGCTGTTCGGCGGCCTGGGCAGCGACACGCTCACCGGAGGCTCGGGCGCCGACCAGCTGTACGGTGAGGGCGGCAACGACACACTGCGCGGCAAGGGCGGCAGCGACCTGCTGTTTGGCGGCGACGGCAATGACACGATGATCTGGAATCTTGGTGACGATACCGACCTGTTCGAGGGCGGCGCCGATACCGATACCGCCGGAGTGAATGGCGGCAATGGCGCGGAGGTCTTCACCGCCACCGCCAACGGCACGCGGGTGCGCTTCGACCGGCTCGATCCGGCGCCCTTCAGCCTCGACATCGGCACCACCGAGAGCCTCGTCGTCAACATGAACGGCGGCGACGACTCGTTCAGCGCCACCGGCAATCTGGCGGCCCTTATCAGCATCACGGTCTACGGCGGCGACGGCAACGACACCATCCTTGGCAGCAACGGCAACGACTACCTCTCCGGGGGCCAGGGCAACGACACACTGACTGGCGGGGCGGGGAACGACACGCTCGACGGCCACTACGGCGCCGACGTCATGAACGGCGGCGCCGGCAACGACGTTTACCATGTCGGCGGTCCCGACCCTCGACAATACGACGTCGTCATCGAGGCAGACGATGGCGGCGTCGACGCCGTGTACTCCTTTGGGGATTACGAACTTGGTGCCAACTTCGAGCACCTGGTCCTGACGGCTGGCATTCAAGGCCTGGGCAATGCCCGCGACAACCGCATCACCGGCAATACCGAAGCGAACATCCTGCTCGGTTTCGGTGGCGACGACCGGCTCGATGGCGGCCGCGGCAGCGACCGCATGGAGGGCGGCACGGGCAATGACATCTACACAGTCAACGATATACGCGACAAGGTGGTCGAACATGTCGATGAGGGCATCGATCAGGTGCAGAGCTGGTCGCACTACAAACTCACCGACAATGTCGAGCATCTGAAGCAGCTCGGGGCTGACAACATCATCGGCATCGGCAATGGACTGGCCAACAACCTTGTCGGCAACGACGGCAACAATCGGCTCGATGGCGGCGCCGGCAACGACACGCTCGAAGGCAGCTATGGCGACGATACCTATGTCGTGGATTCTGCGGGCGACGTCGTGATTGAAAGCAATGGCCGCGGCTTCGACACGATCGAGGTCGGCTTCGACTATGTGCTTGCCGCCAACATCGAGAGGCTGACCCTCACGGGCACGGGCAACTTCAAGGGCACCGGCAACACCATGGCCAACACGCTGCTTGGCAATGACGGCGACAACATCCTCGACGGGCTGCGAGGCGCCGACACCATGCAGGGCGGACGCGGCAACGACACCTACTATGTCGAGGATGCCGGCGATCTGGTGGTCGAGACCAAGGGCCAGGGCACTGACACGGTGATGTCGCGGCTCGGTGCAACGCTGGGCGACAATGTCGAAAATCTTGTCCTGATCGAGGGCGGCGGCCGGCTGATCGGCACCGGCAACGCGCTGGCCAACAGCATCACCGGCAACGAATCGGCCAACCGGATCGACGGCAAGGCCGGCCTCGACTTCCTGACGGGCGGCGGCGGCAGCGACACCTTCGTCTTCTCCACCAAGCTCAATGCCATCAGTAACCTCGATACGCTGACCGACTTCGTCTCCCGCACCGACCGCATCGATCTCGACCACACCTTCTTCGCCGCCCTGCCGGTCGGCATGCTGGAAAGCACCGCCTTCGTGCAGGGAGCGACCGCCACGACAGCTTCCCAGCGCATCGTCTACGACGACACGACGGGCGTTATGTCCTACGACAGGGACGGCAGCGGCGCGGCGGCCTCGATTGCTTTCGCCCAGGTCACGATCGGACAAGAACTCTCGTACAAGGACTTCTCCATCTTCTGAGGTCTGAAGAAGGTCTGTCGTCCCTCGCCCCGGGTGTCTGTGCAGCGCCTCCATTAGTCCGCCCACACGCGCCCAGCCTGAGGTGCAGGGACGGCGACGCGCATAAACACTCTTGCGCTGCCGCCAAGCCGCGCAGGGCCCCTTTCACGGCGTGTCAGACCTCGCGACGGCGACCAAATAATGGCGCCACCAAGGCACTATGAAGCGCACAAGCCGATTGGAATCCCTTTGGCCGTTATGCAATCATGAAGACTGAGGCGATTGCTCAAGCGAGTGTTCTCTAAGAGCACGCTTACGCAGAGAGACCAACAATGCCCATAACCGCAACCTACATTCCGGCGGATTCCAAGCTGGCCGTCGTCGGCACGACCGCCGGCGAGGGTATGACCGTCTCGCGCAACCCCGCCGGGACCCTGCTCGTCAACGGGGGTGCTGTCCCCGTCACCGGCGGGACGGCGACGGTCGCCAACACCGGCGTAATCGACGTCAAGGGCGACGCGGGCCACGACATCATCGCGATCGACGAAACGAATGGCGCGCTGCCGGCGGCCCTGCTGTTCGGTGGCCTGGGCAACGACACGCTCACCGGCGGCTCGGGCGGCGACCAGCTGTCCGGCGAGGGCGGCAACGACACGTTGCTCGGCAAGGGCGGAAGCGACCTGCTGTTTGGCGGCGACGGCAACGACACGATGACCGGCGGCGATGCCGACGATCAGCTGTTCGGCGAGGCCGGCAACGACCGGATGATCTGGAATCCCGGTGACGATACCGACCTGTTCGAGGGCGGTGCCGATACCGATACCGCCGAAGTGAACGGCGGCAATGGCGCGGAGGCCTTCACCGCCACCGCCAACGGCACGCGGGTGCGCTTCGACCGGCTCGATCCGGCGCCCTTCAGCCTCGACCTCGGCACCACCGAGATCCTCGTCGTCAACATGAACGGCGGCAACGACTCGTTCAGCGCCACCGGCAATCTGGCGGCCCTTATCGGCATCACGGTCGACGGCGGCACCGGCAACGACACCATCCTTGGCAGCAACGGCGCCGACAGGCTGCTCGGCGGCGACGACAACGACTTCATCGACGGCCAGCAGGGCAACGACACCGCCTTGCTCGGCGCCGGCGACGACGTGTTCCAGTGGGATCCCGGCGACGGCTCCGACATCGTCGAGGGCCAGCAGGGCACCGACAGACTGCTGTTCAACGCCAGCGGCGCCAACGAGATCCTCGCCCTCTCCGCCAACGGCGCACGCCTGCTGCTGACGCGCAACGTCGGCAATATCGTGATGGACGTGAACAACGTCGAGACGTTCACGCTGAACGCGCTGGGCGGCGCCGACATCTTCACCGTCAACGACCTTTCCGGGACCGGCGCGACCGGAATCGCGCTCGACCTTGCGGGGACGATCGGCGGGACGACCGGCGACTCCCAGGCCGACGTGCTCATCGTCAACGACTCCAATGGCGCGAACACGATCGACGTTACCGGCTCGGGCACCGGCTTCACCGTCGCGGGCCTCGCGGCATCGATCGCGGTCGCCAACTCCGAAGGCGCCAACGATCAGCTCGTGATCAATGGGCTGGGCGGCAACGACAGCATCACCGCAACGACGCTTTCGGCGGGCGTCGTCAGGCTGACGATCGACGGTGCCGCGGGCAACGATACGATCCTGGCGAGCCAGGGCGCCGACACGATCCTGGGCGGCGACGGCAACGATACGGTGTTCGGCGACAACGGCAATGACGTCGCCTTTCTCGGCGCCGGCGACGACGTGTTCGAATGGGCCCCGGGCGACGGCAACGACGTTGTCGAGGGTCAGGCCGACTTCGACGAACTGCGGTTCGGCGGCTCGAACGCGAGCGAGAACATCAACATCGCCGCGAACGGCGGCCGCATCCTGTTCTTCCGCGACGTCGCCGCGGTGACGATGGACCTCGACGATGTCGAGAAGATACGGTTCGATGCGACCGGCGGCACCGACAACATGGTCGTCGGCGACCTGAGCGGTACCGATGCCACCACGATCGAGCTTCGGCTCGCCGCTTCGGGCGGCGGCGGCGATGGCGCGGTCGACACGGTCACCGTCAACGCCACCAATGCCGCGGACGGGGGGATCGCGGTATCTTCGTCCGGCGGAGTCGTGTCCGTCACCGGGTTGCCCTGGGTCGTCTCGATCCTTGGCGCAGAAGGCGCAAACGACCGGCTGACGCTCAACGGACAGGGCGGCGACGACGTGATCGACGCGAGCGCGCTCGCGGCCGGCCTCGTCTCGCTCTCGCTCACGGTCAACGGCGGCCTCGGCAACGATGTGGTCGTGGGCTCGGCCGGAGCCGACCTCGTCAACGGCGGCGACGGCAACGACACCGCGCTGCTCGGCGGCGGCAACGACGTGTTCACGTGGAACCCCGGCGACGACAACGACACGATCGAGGGCCAGGCGGGTACCGACACGCTGCAATTCAACGGCGCCAATACCTCCGAGAACATCTCCATCAGTCCGAACGGTGGGCGCGCCATATTCTTCCGCGACGTCGCCAACGTCACGATGGACCTCAACGACACCGAAGTGATCCAGTTCGCCGCGCTCGGCGGCGCCGACACCATCGTGGTCAACGACCTTTCCGGAACCGATGTGACTGAGCTCGCGATCGACCTCGCATCGACAGTCGGCGGAGCAGCGGGCGATGCACAGATCGATACGCTGACACTGAACGCCAGCGGCGGCGCCAATACGATCGATCTCGGCGGTGCGTCGGGCGCGCTGCTGACCGTGACCGGGCTGCCGGCGAGCGTGACGATCAGCCAGTTCGAGACGAGCGGCACGGTGGATCGGCTCACCATCTTCGGGCTCGGCGGCAACGACACCATCTCGGCGACGGGGCTGTTCCCGCATATCGGCACGCTGACGATCGATGGCGGCGCCGGCAACGACGAGATCCACTCGAACGGCGACGGCACCTATCTCGGCGGCATCGGTGACGACTTGATCTTTGCCGGGCTGACCAATTCCGTCGAGACGATCGACGGCGGTGCCGGCATCGACACGCTCGATACGACCACCTGGGGTGGGCTCTACACGATCGACCTGGTGACCGGCGTTACCAACTATAGCGGCGAAGCTTTCACCAATTTCGAGAACGTCGTCACGGGTGACGGTGCGGACACCATCACCGGTACCGCCGGTGACAACACGATCGAAACGAATGGCGGGACCGACACGGTCGACGGCGGGAGCGGCAACGACACGCTCGATGGCGGCGCGGACGCCGACGTCCTGACAGGCGGAGTGGGCAGCGATGTGCTGATCGGCGGCCTCGGCGCCGACACGCTGTCCGGCGGCGATGACGCCGACTATCTGCGGATCGACGGCGCCGACACCGGCATCAGTGGCGGCGCGGGCTTCGATTCCGCCTTCGTGCAGACCAGTGCGGCGGTGACGCTGAACATGGGCACGGCATCGATCGAATGGGCGCAGGGCAATTCAGGCGCCGACATATTCAACGCCGCGAGCCAGACCGGCGCTGTTTACATTTACGGCATGGGCGGCAACGACACGATCACCGGCTCGGCCTTCGGAGATTACCTCGACGGCGGCGACGGCACAGACACCCTGGCCGGCGGCGGCGGTGCCGATCTCATTCTGGGCAACGGCGGCTCCGATGTCCTCAGGGGTGACGGCGGCGACGATTCCCTGATCGAGCTGGGCGGCGACAGCGTGATCGACGGCGGCGCCGGCTTCGATTCGCTGTTCGTCTGGTCCGACACAGGCGTGTCGCTCAACCTGGCGACGGCTTCGATCGAATGGGTGCAGGGCTCGGTGGTGGGCGCCGACAACCTCAACGGCTCCGGCAATACCGTGAACACCTTCCTCTACGGCTGGGGTGGGAACGACAAGCTGAGGGGCGGCACGGGCGACGACTACATCGCCGGCGGCGACGGAAGCGATACCCTGACCGGCGGGGCCGGCAACGACACGCTGATCGGCGAGGCGGGTGTGGACCGTTACGTCTACACCTCCTCCACCTGGGGCTCCGACACGATCCATTCCTTCGATCCCAACGGCGAGAAGCTGGATTTTACGGGGTACGCAAACATCGACTCGTTTGCCGACTTCACGGCGTTCGAGTGGGATCCCGGCAGCCTGGGTTTCAGCTCGACGACGCTGTTCTATACGAGCGGCGGCACGACCAGCTCGATCACCCTGATCGGCGTGCAGACGGCGAGCCTCTCGGACGCCGATTTCCTGTTCGCCTAGGCCGGTCGGCGGGCATCTGCTTGCACTGCATGCAGCCCGGCGAAATGCGCGGGGCTGGTCTGCGATAGGAGATTTGCAGGTTTAGCCGGAATCGTCCTATATTTCTGCTATCGTCGCATGAGGCCTGTCCGGGATTCCCGGTCGCCCGTGTCCTGACGTCCAGCTTCTGATTCTGAGCTGAGACCGCCGGCCCGAGGGTCGGCGCTTGAACCATTGGCCATGCCCCGCCCGGCGCGCCCGCCGGGTAAGATCCCTGGAGGATGAGGGGCCGCCCCGCGACCTGTACCGGATACTCGGTGCTGAGCCGTGAGTAGCAAGCACAAGGACGCCCCCGCCGCATTGACTGTCCGGCAGGTGGGTGGACCGAGGCGCGAAAACGCGTCCCAGCGCTGTTTTGACGGTCTACTGTGGCTGCCCCCCAGCTTGTCAGGGGGTGGGGCCACAGGGTCAGATTCCGCTCGATGTCACAGGTGGGCGCTCAACCTGTGTCACAACATTTGTCTCAACTTGGTGTGACACTTTTTAGTGTGACACGCCCTAACGATGACCGTTACGAGGCAGGACGATTACGACGGAGAGGCCGCCGCCGATCCGGTTGGCCGCACTTACCTGGCCGCCCAATGCCTCGACATTGCGTCGCACGATCCAGAGTCCGAGGCCGGAATGCTCGACGGATTCATCGTTCCCGGCGGCACCGCCGGGTCGCGACGAGAAGTAGCGTTCGAAGACATGGTCGATCATGACCGGATCGATTCCCGGTCCCTCGTCGTCGACCTGCAGCTGGACGGTCTCGTCGTTGGCGATCAGCGTAAACACGATGGTGCTGCCCGGTGGCGAGAAGCTGATCGCATTCTCCAGCACGTTCTGCAGCACGAGCTCAAGCATGCCCCGGCCGGCGCGCACCGCGACGCCCTCGTTCAGACGGCGGACCAGGCGGATGTCGCGATTGGCCAGGATCTCGCGGAAGTGGCGGGCGGCCTCGCCAACGGCTTGCGCAACGTCGGTTGGCACGCGTGGCGCCTCGAGCATCTCGGCGGTACCGATATCGTAGCGCTGCGCGGCATTGACGAGGCCGAGAAGCCGCGCCAGCGAAGAATCGACGATCTCTATTGCCCGGCGTGCGCGAGCATCGCTCTCGGGAATGGCACGACGGACCGGCTGCAATGCCGACTGGATGGCGGCGAGCGGTGTCTTGAAGGAATGGGCGTTGTCCTCGGCCGACTGCCGGATTTGCCGCGAAACGCGCCGCAGGTCATGCACCAGCTTGTCGAAGTCGCCCGCCACGCTCGACAGTTCCGGCACGAAGTTGCGGCGGGAGAAGGCGTGGTCGCCGATACGGCCCTGGCTGATCTCATTGGCGACCGTGCGGAATCGGCCAAGGCTCCGTCGAATGCTGAATGCCACCAGGAAAGCCAGCACGGCACCGACAAGGTAGATGGCCGCGGCGATTCGGATTTCCCGTGTCTCCCAATACGGACGGCCGATCGATGTATTGAGGAAGTCCGACGTGACATGGGTCGACGTAAGGACCCAGCAACCACCGCGCGAGACGATGGGGATGATCGAGGTCAGGAGTTCGACGCTGCCGTCGGCCTGCCGGTAGCGCATTTCGTCGGTGGCATCCCATCTGCAGGCCTGGGAAAGGCGCTGCAGGATGCCGCGATGGTTGAGTTCGTCGAGTTCGGCCGAAATGGCGTCGCCACGGATCTGCGGCGCGGAGGCGACAAAATAGAAGCGGCCCGCTTCGCGCTCGGCGGTGGGCTGGAACATCAGCTTCAGCACCGTGCCGTCGCTGCCGTACTTGGCGAGTTCCTGGTTGAGCACCAGCGGCAGCGTCGTATCGGTTTCCCTCAGGGTCGGCCGGAGCGCATCGGCGATCAGGACGCTGCGGTCCCGGATGGCGCGCGTCACCAACTCGCGCATCTGCCGGTCGGCGCTCTCGAACTGCCAGTACAGCACCACGGGCAGCGCGATGAAAATGCCGACCAGCGCGACCAGTTTCAGCGTCAGCGAAGCCGCCAGCCGGCGGATCGATGACCGCCAGCCGGCACGGCGAACGCTAGACCTTGCCCCAGCGGTAGCCGAAGGACTGGTAGTTGTCGATTTCGGCGAAGTCTGCGTCGATGGCGCGGAACTTGTTTCGAATCCGCTTGATGCTGGAGCGGACGTTCGTTCGATAGCCATTTTCGCCGCTCCCAGCGATGAAGCCCACATAGTGCATGCAGTCGTAGACGGCGCGATAGGTCACGTAGCCGCCCACATTCGAGGCCAGAAGATACACTATCTTGAACTCGGTGAGCGTGAGATCGATGTCTCGATCGTCCCAGTAGGCCCGGCTCACCCCGGGTTTTAGCAGCAAGCGGCCACGGTGGAAATTGCCCTCGAACACCGGCTCGGTGGGCTTCTTGCTCGAGTCTGCAATCAGCCTCAGCCGCTGCGCCAGGATCGGCACGCCGCGCGCCTTGTCGACGAAATCGAGCGCACCGCGGTCCAGGGCCATCTTCTCGTAGACCGGCTGCGATCGCCCGGTCAGGAAGACCACGGGCAAGGCGATGCCATTACGGCGAAGTCTCGGCACGAGGTCGATGCCCGAAATAGCCGGCAGATTCCAGTCCAGCAGGATGATGTCAGCCTCCAAACCCGCGGCCAGGGCGTCGAGCAATTGAAGGCCATCACGGAAGCTTGCAACGGAGAAGCCGTGGTCGCCCAGCTCGCCGCTTACCGCCTCGCGATAGTCATCGTCGTCCTCGACGAAGGCGAGATGTATCCGCCGGTCCGAAGCGTCGCTTGCGTCGGACTTGAAGCCGGGACTGGAGCTGGGCCAAGCAGAAACGTTGTCCTTCATCTGTGTTGTCATCGCTCTTCACCTTGTACGATAGAGTGCCAAGCTGCTTCGTTTGGACGTCCGGATAAAGCTGGACGTCCAGCGTGCATTTCCCGTCACGGTACTGCCACCGCTTTCCAGGGGGATGATCCTCCTCGATTGTTGGAGCGCCAAGCAGCGCCCGGAGTTGGCTCTCGCCGGCGCCGGTCAGATCGACAGCCGGCGCATCCTTGGATGGCGACGGCGCGGTCACCACGGTCGTTGCCTTGGATGCCGCCGCCTGGGATGCCGCCGCCTGGGATGATGGCGTGGTCTTGCGCACCTGCGAAGAGGACGTGGCGGCCGGCTTCGGCGAAGTCAGCCGTACGAGATCGTCGCGCGCACTGCGAGCCACCTCACACCCTGACAAGAGCAGTAGTCCAACACCCACGGTCTGCTTCATCAGGCTCTTGATTATCATTCTGCTTCTGCAAGTGCGTCATGACAGGCATTGATAAGCCTAGCGTCGATAAGCCTAGTGTCGCCATGTGGCGGACTTGCGGCACGCCGCGGACCCGACCACACAAAAGACACGGGAATGTTCTGGTTCCGTGCACTCACTAGATTGACAACTCGCCGCAGGCCAGCTCATCGCAGGCCCCGATAGTCGATCCTGAAGTTGATGTTGCGCCTGCACAGTCGCAGCGCAAGCGTGAAGCAGCGGGCACGGTCACAGGTTGGCCGCCACCGCAACGCTGATCTACATGACTTTTCACGCGATGGTGCCCCGGTCGGACTCGAACCAACGCTCCCGGGGGAACCTGATTTTGAGACAGGCTGAGCAATGCGCCCAAAACGTCGAATTATAACGCTTTTCTCAGCCGGATACTCCAACACTTGGGACCGCTTTTCGATCGAAATGCGGCCACTAGTCGAACGCATTCAGTCCCGCTTTGGCTAGCCCATCGAACGACTATTCCGCCTCGACTGCGTCGGCTAACGCTTTCAGCGTCGAGAAGCGGAAGTCTGGCGTTGTAAGCTCCGGCACTGCGAGCGTGCCACCGAAACCATCCTGGCCTTGTCGTCGCTCGATCCAGCACGTTTTGTAGCCGAGCGACTTTGCGACGCCGATGTCGTGATGTTGGCTCTGCGCAACGTGAAGGATCTCCTCGAGCTTGAAACCAGGGACCGACTGTCGGCCGCGATTGAACGCGAAAAACTGCGGATCAGGCTTGGCGCAATTGTCGCCTTCCAGATTCTCGGATTAGGCAGGCAGGAGAAGATTCGCAGGTCCGCCATCGTCATCACCACTTCTCGCCGAAAGGCCGG
>CAMDOT010000147.1 GCA_945903635.1 Rhizobium sp. Q54
GAAAATAACTAAACCGGATTGGAGGTCGGTTTAGTTGCGGCGGAGAGAACGGGCCCGAAGAGAGAGAAACGCGGCTTTTACGGAGGCGAGTGTCCGCAAGTCGGTTTAGCTATTTCTCGCCCACCCTTGCGGCATATGGGCTTTATCGGCAGCGTGAATTTCAGGGGAGAAAGTCACGCGCGGCGGTAATGGCGGAGGGGGTGGGATTCGAACCCACGGTACGCTTGCACGCACAACGGTTTTCGAGACCGTCCCGATCGACCACTCTGGCACCCCTCCGGGGCCACGCTTATAGGGGGGCGATTTCGTCCGGGCAACCGGCGGGTTTTGCGCCCGATCTCCCCAAATCGGGCCTAAAATCATGGGTTTCCGGCGTTGACTTGGGGGGCTTCCTGCGTATATTCCGCCCTCCTCCGGCGGGTCACTCAGGCCCGCCGTGCTCTTTCGTGCTTTCCCGCATTTGGGCCTGAATCCGGCCACTCCCCCTAGGGGTGGTGGAGAATTCACCCGGTCCGGGAGGCTTTAGTCAGGTGTCATCATGATCGCCGTTATCCGCACGGGTGGAAAACAATACACGGTCGCCGCCGAAGACACGCTCACGGTCGAAAAGATCGAGGGCGAGGCGGGCGCCAAGATCGAGTTCACCGATGTGCTGATGGTGGGCGAAAAGGTCGGCGCGCCGACCGTTGCCGGCGCCAAGGTGCTGGGCTCGATCGTCAAGCAGGCCCGCGGTCCGCACCTGATCGTCTTCAAGAAGCGCCGCCGCCAGAATTCGCGGCGCAAGAACGGCCACCGTCAGGACCTGACCGTGGTCAAGATCGAACAGATCGTCGCCTAACCTCAATAATCCCTTAGGGCGACCGGAGTAGTACGATGGCACATAAGAAAGCAGGCGGCTCCTCGCGCAACGGCCGCGATTCGGCCGGCAAGCGTCTGGGCGTGAAGCGCTTCGGCGGACAGACGGTCCTGTCGGGCAACATCCTGGTCCGCCAGCGCGGCACCAAGATGAATGCCGGCGAGAACGTCGGAATCGGCCGCGACCACACGCTGTTCGCCACCGCCCCCGGCATCGTGACCTTCCGCAAGCGGACCGGCGGCAAGGTTGAGGTGAACGTGCTGCCGGCGCCGGCTCAGAACCCGGCGAAGATGGCTGCCGAATAGCCGTTCCCACCCAATTGGAATTCGAAGGGGGAGCGGTCAACCGTTCCCCCTTTTCATTTCTGGACACTTAACCGAGCCTTGGGCCCATGAAATTCCTCGACCAGGCCAAGATCTTCGTCCGCTCCGGCAACGGTGGCGCGGGATCTGCGAGCTTTCGCCGCGAGAAGTTCATCGAGTATGGCGGGCCGGACGGTGGCGACGGCGGCCGCGGCGGCAATGTCGTGCTGGAATGCGTCGACGGCCTCAACACGCTGATCGACTACCGATATGCCCAGCACTTCAAGGGCGAGACCGGCCATCACGGCATGGGCGCCCAGCGCACCGGCGGCTCGGGCAAGGACGTCGTGTTGCGCCTGCCGCGCGGCACGCAGGTCTTCGCCGAGGACAACGAGACCCTGCTGGTCGACCTTACCGAGATCGGCCAGCGCGTCGTGCTGTGCAAGGGCGGCGACGGCGGTTACGGCAACCTGCACTACAAGAGCTCGACCAATCGTGCGCCGCGCCGCGCCGACAAGGGCTGGCCCGGCGAGGAACGCGAAGTCTGGCTGCGGCTCAAGCTGATCGCCGACGTCGGGCTGATCGGCCTGCCCAATGCCGGCAAGTCGACCTTCCTGTCGACCAACTCGAATGCGCGGCCCAAGATTGCCGACTATCCGTTCACCACGCTGCATCCTGGCCTCGGCGTCGTGAAGGTGGGTGAGCGCGAGTTCGTCATGGCCGACATCCCCGGTCTCATCGAGGGCGCACACGAGGGCGCCGGTCTCGGCACGCGCTTCCTGGGCCACGTTGAGCGCTGCCGCGCGCTGCTGCATCTGGTCGACGGTACCCAGGACGATGTCGCCGACGCCTATCGCACGGTGCGTGCCGAGTTGCGCGCCTACGGCGGCAACCTCGCGCGCAAGAAGGAACTGGTGGCGCTCAACAAAACCGACGCCATGACGCCCGAGGACATCGAGGCCAAGCGCGCCAAGCTCGCCAAGGTCAGCCGCAAGGCGGTGTATGTGATCTCCGCCGTGGCCGGCCATGGTGTGCAGCCCCTGCTCTTCGAGCTGATGAAGCTGGTCGAGAAACAGCGCGATACCCACAAGGAAGCGGCGTGACACCGCAGACCAGCTCGCCATTGGCCACATCCAGGCGGCTGGTCGTCAAGATCGGCTCTTCGATCCTGGTGGACGAAGCGCGCGGCGAAATCCGGCGCGACTGGCTCGATGCCCTGACCGACGACGTCGCGCGCCTCCATAAGGGCGGCTGCGAAATCGTACTGGTGTCGTCCGGCGCCATCCGGCTCGGCCGCACCCATCTGAAGCTCGCCCTCGGTCCGCTCAAGCTCGAGGAGAGCCAGGCCGCTGCAGCGACCGGCCAGATCCAGCTCGCCCATGCCTACCAGGCAGCACTGGCGCGCCATGGCATCACCGTGGCGCAGGTCCTGCTCACCCTCGACGATTCCGAGGAGCGCCGCCGCTACCTCAATGCACGCCAGACCATGGCGACCTTGCTGGGCCTGAAAGCCGTGCCCGTCATCAACGAGAACGACACGGTCGCGACCGACGAGATCCGCTTCGGCGACAACGACCGCCTGGGCGCCCGCGTGGCCGAAATGATTTCCGCCGATACGCTGGTGCTGCTGTCCGATATCGACGGTCTCTATACCGGCGATCCCCGCAGCGACGCCTCGGCGAAGTTCATCCCCGAGATCCGCGAGATCACGCCCGAGATCGAAGCGATGGGCGGCAGCGCCGCCTCGGCACTGTCGAACGGCGGCATGGTGACCAAGCTCATGGCCGGCCGCATCGCCATGGCCGCGGGTTGCCGCATGGCGATCGCCGATGGCCGCGCGGTCGGCGCCCTGGGCGCGTTGATCGATAGCAAGGCGCGCTGCAGCTGGTTCCTGCCGGAAGCCTCGCCCCTGTCGGCCCGCAAGAAGTGGATCAAGGGCTCGCTCAAGACAGCCGGCGCGCTGACGGTCGACGACGGCGCCGTCCGCGCGCTCTCGGCAGGCAAGAGTCTGTTGCCGGCCGGCGTCACCACCATCGAAGGCGAGTTCAAGCGCGGCGACGTGGTCGACGTGAAGGACCGGGCCGGTCGCGTTCTGGCGCGCGGGCTGGTGGCCTATGCCGCCGAGGATGCCCGCCGCATCGCCGGCCGCAAGAGCGCCGAGATCGAGCGCCTGCTGGGATTTCGCGGCCGCGACGAGATCGTCCATCGCGACGACCTCGTGGTCGAGTGAGCCCCGGCAGGGCATACTGGAGCGGCCGATGAACGTTCAGACCAAGCCTGCTGAGGACGCCGTCGCCATCGTGGCCGAGCTCGGCCGGCGCGCGAAGGACGCTGCCGCAGCACTGCGCAACGCCAGCACCGGGGCCAAGAACCGCGCGCTCGCCGAGGCCGCCCGCCTGATCCGGCATGAGAAGGCCGCGATCCTCGCCGCCAACGCCAAGGACATCGCCGCCGCCCAGGCCGCCGGCATGACGACCGCGCTACAAGATCGCCTGCTGCTGAACGATGCCCGCATCGAAGCCATGGCCAAGGGGCTGGACGACATCGTGGCCCTGCCCGACCCCGTCGGTGCGAAGATCGAGGAATGGACACGGCCCAATGGGCTGGTGATCAGTCGCGTGCGCGTGCCGATCGGCATCATCGGCGTGATCTACGAGGCCCGCCCCAATGTCACCGCCGATGCCGGTGCGCTCTGCATCAAGTCGGGCAACGTCGTGGTGCTGCGCGGCGGCTCCGACAGCTTCCACTCCTCTCGCGCCATCGTCGAGCTGCTGCGCCGCGCGCTGGCCGGTGCCGGCCTGCCCGAGGATTGCGTACAACTCGTGCCCACCACCGATCGCGCCGCTGTGGGCGAGATGCTGCGGGCCATGGATTGGCTCGACCTCATCGTGCCGCGCGGCGGGCGCTCGCTGATCGATCGCGTCACCGAGGAAAGCCGCGTGCCGGTGCTGCGCCACTACGACGGCATCTGCCACGTCTATGTCGACCGCGACGCCGATCTCGCCATGGCGCGCGATCTCGTGGCCAACGCCAAGATGCGCCGCGTCAGCGTCTGTGGTGCCGCCGAAACCCTGCTGATCGACCGTGCCGCGCTCGACACGCACCTGATGCCCGTACTGACCAAACTGCACGAGCTGGGCTGCGAGGTGCGCGGCGACGGCGAGGTACAGAAGCGCGACCCCAAGGCGCTCCCCGCCACCGAGAAGGACTGGCGCACCGAGTATCTGGCGCCGGTGATTTCGGTCGCGACCGTCGAGGGCGTCGAGGGCGCCATCCGGCACATCGCGACCTACGGAAGCCAGCACACCGAAACGATCGTCACCGACAACGCGGCCACGGCCGAGCGCTTCCTGGGCGAGGTCGACAGCGCCATCGTCATGCACAACGCCAGCACGCAGTTCGCCGACGGCGCCGAGTTCGGCCTGGGCGCGGAAATCGGCATCTCGACCAACCGCATGCACGCGCGCGGGCCGGTCGGCCTGGTCGAGTTGACCACCTACAAGAACATCGTGCGCGGCAAGGGCACCCTGCGCCCGTGACGACCGCGCATCATCCGATGCCCGGCGTGTCGCGCGACACGACGCGCCGCCTCGGCCTCCTGGGCGGCTCCTTCAAGCCGGCCCAGGAAGGCCACCGTCACATCAGTCTCGAGGCGCTACGGCGCCTCGGCCTCGACGAGGTCTGGTGGCTGGTCTCGCCACAGAACCCGCTGAAGAGCGATAACGGCATGGAGCCGCTGCCGAGCCGCGTGGCGCGCGCGCGACAGCTCGCCCGTCACCCGCGCATCCGGGTCGACGCGCCTGAGTTGCTGCTCGGCACGCGCTACACGCTCGACACCGTGCGGGCGCTGCGCCGGCTCTATCCGCGGGCCAGGTTCGTGTGGTTGATGGGTGCCGACATCCTGCCCCAGCTCGAGCATTGGCTGGGATGGCGCGAGCTCTTCGCCACGATCCCGATCGCCGCCTTCGCCCGTCCCGGCTGGAGCTATCCCGCGCTGGCCGCGGCAGCCCCGCGTGCCTTTGCGCGTTACCGGCTGGCGGTGGGCCAGGAGCGCCGCCTCGCCTCTTGCGAACCGCCGGCCTGGTGCTTTATCCCGAGCCGGCTGGACAGTCATTCGGCCACGGCCATCCGCGCCGTGCGGCCGCGAAAGCCCCGCACGAGCGGGTCCAAGACGAAAGGAACGACCATCACCGATCAAAATTCCCCTCCGGGGCCCCGCCAGCTTCCCGACCGGAGCAAGGCGTCCAATGCCCTGCTCGCCCTCGCCCGCCACTCGCTGGAAGAGGACAAGGCCGAGAACGTCGTCGTCATCGACCTCAAAGGCAAATCCGCCTTCGCCGACTACATGGTGATCGCCTCGGGCCGCTCGACCCGCCAGGTCGTGGCCATCGCCGAACATCTGGCCGACCGGCTGAAGCAGGCCGGCCACGGCTATATCCCCGTCGAGGGCAAGCAGACCGGCGACTGGGTACTGGTCGACGGCGGCGACGTCGTCGTCCACATCTTCCGCCCCGAACCTCGCGTCTTCTATGCCCTCGAGAAAATGTGGGCTCTGGAGGAAGAGGCCGCGGAGCCCAAGCCGGTGAAGGCCAAGGCCGCCCGGCCCGCCCGCCCCCGGCGCGCCAAGAAGCCGGCGTGAAACTCCTGATCGCCGCCATCGGCCGCGCCGCGCGCGGTCCGGAGCGCGATCTCTACGAGCACTACGCCGCCCGCATCCGCTGGCCGCTGGCGCTTCGCGAGCTGGAGGAGAAGCGCAAGCTGCCGCCGGCCCAGATGATCGAGCGCGAAAGCGAACTGCTTCTGGCGGCCGCGCCGGCGAAAGCCGTCCTGGTGGCCCTCGATCGCCGCGGCAAGGTGCTGGACAGCGAAGCCTTCGCCGCCCGCCTGGCGCGGTGGCGTGACGATTCCGTGTCGGACGTCGCCTTCCTGATCGGAGGCGCCGACGGGCACCCCGAACCGCTCCTGAAACAGGCGGCCCTGGTGGTCTCCTTTGGGGCGATGACCTGGCCTCATCTGCTCGCCCGGGCCATGCTGGCCGAACAGCTCTACCGCGCCCAGCAGCTCCTTGCCGGGCATCCCTATCACCGTGCGTGAAGTAGGGGCGTGAAATAGGGGCCTGAAATGGCGTCGATTTTGCCTCTGTTCTGACGAAAAAGCGGGGCTACATTGATACTCATGCGCACCCTGTTCCGGTGGCGGACCGCCGCCCTCGCCACCTTCGCCCTGGCCGCGGTTTCCGCTGTCGCCCTCGCCCAGACGACGCCCGCCCAGAAGCCGGCGGCCAAGCCGGTGCGCAGCATCCCCTACGTCTCGATCGCCGGCGACGACGGCAAGCAGCGCCACTACGAGACCAACGCCATTCCGCTGCTGTTCAACCGCGCCTGCTTCGGCTGGCGCATGTATCTCGGCGGCCCGAACCGCGTCGTGTCGTTGAAGGAGGTCCTCACGACCTCGCAGCCCGCCGAGCAGGTCATCGCCGGACCGGAGACCGAAGTCAGCGCCGATAAGACGCAGGCCACGACACGCATGTTCGAAACCGTTCAGGACGGCGTCCTGCAGCGCTCGTGGTGCATTATCCCCGGCGATCCGCCGGGCACCTATACCTACGACATCACCATCGACGGTGAGGGCCGGGGCGAATTCGTGTTCTGCGCGATCGAGGTGCCGGACCAGAATCCCAATACCGATCCGCGCGACCTCAACTGCCCCAACAAGTTCAACGCGGTCGAGTACAAGGTTCCGCGCGCCGGCAAGGCCTCCTGATGCCGGCGGCGCCTCCCCGTCCCGCCGTCCTGTGCATTTTCGACGGCTGGGGTTTCCGGCCCGATCCCAGGGACAACGCCATCCTCGATGCCCACACGCCCAACTTCGACCGGCTGGTCGCGACCTGCCCGCAGGCGCTGATCGACGCGTCGGAGAGCTTCGTCGGCCTGCCGAAGGGCCAGATGGGCAATTCCGAAGTCGGCCACATGAACCTCGGCGCCGGCCGTGTCGCGGTGCCGGACCTGCCGCGGATCGACAACGCCATCGAGGACGGATCGCTGGCGAAGAATCCGCTGCTGGCCGACATGATCGCCACGCTCGGGAAGAGCGGCGGGACCTGTCACCTGATGGGGCTCGCCTCGCCGGGCGGCGTGCATGCGCACCAGGATCACCTGATCGTGCTGGCCAACCTGATCGCAGGCGCCGGCGTGCCGGTCGCGATCCACGCCTTCCTCGACGGCCGTGACATGCCGCCGCGCAGCGCGCTCGAGTGCATCGCGCACATCGAGGGCGGCCTCAAGGCCGGCCTGCCGATCCGCTTCGCGACCGTCTCCGGCCGCTTCTATCCCATGGACCGCGACAAGCGCTGGGACCGTGTGACCCTCGCCTACGAGGCCATGGTCGACGGCAAGGGCGAATCCGCCGGCCGGCCCAGCGAGGCCATCGACAAGGGATACGCGGCCGGCCTCGACGATGAGTTCGTGAAGCCGACGGTGGTCGGCGACTACGCCGGCATGAAGGACGGCGATGGCGTCCTGATGTTCAACTACCGCTCGGATCGCGCGCGCGAGATCCTGACGGCGCTGCTCGACCCGATGTTCGACGGCTTCAAGCGGGCGAGGCTCGTGCGCTTCGCGGCATCAGTCGGCATGGTCGAATACTCCGCAGCACTCAATCCCTTCCTCAAGACGCTCTTCCCCCCCGAAGTCATCAAGATGGGCCTGGGTGAGACGATCTCGCGCGCTGGCCTGAAACAGCTGCGCATCGCCGAGACGGAGAAGTACGCGCACGTGACGTTCTTCTTCAACGGCGGCGAGGAACGCGTGTTCGATGGCGAGGAGCGCATCCTCGTGCCCTCGCCCAAGGTCCAGACCTACGACCTCAAGCCCGAGATGAGCGCGCCGGAGGTGACCGACCGGCTGGTCGAGGCGATCGCCTCCGGGAAATTCGACCTGGTGGTGGTGAACTACGCCAACGCCGACATGGTGGGCCACACGGGCGATCTCGGCGCCGCCATCAAGGCGGCGGAAGCCGTCGATGCCTGCCTCGGCCGGCTCATGGAGGCGGTCAAGAAGGCCGGCGGCGTCCTGTTCGTCACCGCCGACCACGGCAATGCCGAGCAGATGTTCGATGAGGCGAGCGGCCAGAAGCACACCCAGCACACGTTGAATCGGGTGCCGGCCCTGCTGTTCAATGCCCCCGTCGCCGTCCATTCGCTGGCCGACGGCAAATTGGCCGACGTCGCCCCCACGCTGCTGGCCCTGATGGGCGTGCCGCAACCGGCCGAAATGACCGGAAAGTCGATGCTTTCCCAGGCCAGCCGGCCATCGATCCTGGCCGCCGCCCGTCCCGCGACGGCGGCTTCGGCCTGATTTGTGAAGCGCCGTGACCCGTCAGCGCCTTGATCCTGCCAAAGACCGCCCTGTATCTTCACCCGAACATTTGCCCCCGAGTTCGCCTGTCCGTGCCGGCCAGCGACAATCCTGAAAGCAATCCAATGACCCGTTTGCGCATCGCTTCCGCTGCCGCGATCCTGGCTTTCCTGGCTGTTCCCATCGCCCTGCCGGCCTGGGCGCAGGACAAGACCCCTCCCAAGGCAACCACCGGCGACAAGAGCGAGCTCTACCAGCAGCTCAATCTGTTCGGCGACGTCCTGGAGCGCGTCCGGCGCGACTACGTCGAGCCGACCGAAGAGAAGACGCTGATCGAGAATGCCATCAACGGCATGCTGACCGCACTCGATCCCCATTCGAGCTACATGAACCCGAAGACCTACAAGGACATGCAGGTCCAGACCAAGGGCGAGTTCGGCGGGCTGGGCATCGAGGTCACGATGGAGAACGGCGTCATCAAGGTGGTGTCGCCGATCGACGACACGCCCGCCTCCAAGGCCGGCATCATGCCCGGCGACCTGATCTTCGCCCTCGACGGCGAGCCGGTCCAGGGACTGACGCTCCAGGAAGCGGTCGAGAAGATGCGCGGCAAGGTCGGCACCCCGATCAAGATCTCGATCCGCCGCGCCGCCAAGGATCCGTTCGACGTCTCGCTGACCCGCGAGACCATCAAGGTGAAGTCGGTGCGCTTCCGCCTCGAAGGCGGTGACATCGGCTACATCCGCGTCACCTCCTTCACCGAACAGAGCACGGCGGGCGTGCTGGACGCCGTGGAGAAGCTCAAGAAGGAAGCCGGCAGCAAGCTCAAGGGCTACATCCTCGACCTGCGCAACAATCCGGGCGGCCTGCTCGACCAGGCGATCGCCATGTCCGACGCCTTCCTCGACAAGGGCGAGATCGTCTCGGTCAAGGCCCGCAAGAGCGAGGATGTCCAGCGCTGGAACGCCAAGCCCGGCGACGTCACGGGCGGCCTGCCCATCGTCGTCCTCGTGAACGGCGGCTCGGCGTCCGCTTCCGAGATCGTCGCGGGCGCGCTGCAGGACCACAAGCGCGCGATCATTCTGGGCACGCGGACCTTCGGCAAGGGCTCGGTGCAGACGATCATGCAGGTCACCGGCGGCGGCGCCATCCGCCTCACGACCGCCCTCTACTTCACGCCGTCGGGCCGGTCGATCCAGAAGGAAGGTATCAAGCCCGACATCGACGTCGAACAGGCCAAGATCGAGAACATCCAGCAGCGTCCCGGTTTCCGCGAGGAGAACCTGCGCCGCTCGATCACCAATCCGAACGACAAGCCGGGCGACGCGAAGCCCGAAGCAGCCAAGCCTGAAGCTGCCAAGCCGGCCGAGACCAAGCCGGGCGACAAGAAGGACGACAAGCCGGCCGCCGGCGCCACGCCGACGCCGACCGGCGATCCCGACGAGCCGCCGAAGGAAGCCGTGTCCGACTATCAGCTCCTGCGGGCGGCCGATCTGATCCGCGGCATCTCGCTCTACAGCAAGCGCGGCGACTGAGGCGCCGGCGGCGGAATGAAGCTATGGCTTCCGCCGGCCAGACGACTGGGAGGCAACGAGCGCGAAGCGGTTTGATCGCCGCTTACGCGCTCGTCCTCGCTCTGATCGTTACCTCTGCCCTGATGGCCTTCGGTGCCGGCGGCGGCGCGCCCCAGGCAGCCGAAAACGTGGCGACGCCGGCTGCCGAACCCGAGGCCACGCCGCCGCGCCCGACGGGCGCGCTGAAACTACCCCCCAAGCCGCCATCGTCGGGCTTCCGAACCTTGCCACCGGCCGAAGCGGCCGGAATGGTCGAGGTGACTGCCGATGGATTGCGCCTGCCGCGGATCTCGGCCAGCGGCTGGATGCCCTGGATCGCCAACTCGCGGCGCTTCGATCCCTCCGGACCGCCTGCCCGCATGGGCCTGCTGATGATCGATGTCGGGGCCAGCGAACCGCTGATGCAGCGCGCCATCGACGACCTGCCCGGCGAAGTGAGCCTGGCCTTCCTGCCCGGCACGCCCGACTTGGCGCGCTGGCTGAGGCGCGCGCGCGAGCGTGGCCACGAGACCTATCTGATGCTGCCGGTCGAGGATCCGAACGGGCCTGCCGAACGCGGCATCAAGCCGATCACGACGTCGGCCGACTCGGCGGAGAATCTGCGCCGGCTGCACGGGGCGATGGCACGGGGCGAAGGCTACGTCGGCTTCGTCGTCCGTTCAGCAGGGCCGGTCTCGCAATCGGAGGCCACTGCACGCCCCCTGGTCAAGGAGATCGCCGATCGCGGCCTGGCAGTGATCGAGATCAATCCACCCCCCGACACGGCCATCCTGCGCAGCCTGACCGTCGAGCTTGGCGTGGGCTATGCGCGGAGTACGAACATCCTCGACTACAAGCTGGCGGGCGAAAGCGTCGCCGGCGCTCTCGACCGTCTCGTCACATGGCTCGGTGAAAGCGGAACCGACCGGACGCCGCGGCACGCGTTCGGTGTTCTGCAGCCCAACAACGAGACGATCGATGCCATCGCTGCGTGGCATAGACGGCAGACGACACCGGCGAGCTTTTCGCTGGTGCCGATCATCGGTCATTTCGAGTGCCGCCATAACTGCATGACCCGCCTCGCCATCCAGCCGACGCAGCTCCGCCCATGACCACCGGCCATCCCAAATTCTATCGCCCGCCCGAACTCTACCGGCCGAACGTCGGCCTGATGCTGATCGCGGCCGACCGCCGCGTGTTCGTCGGCTGCCGCGCGAAGGAGCCCGATGCCTGGCAGATGCCACAGGGTGGCGTCGACAAGGGCGAGAGCCCGGTCGAGGCCGCTTGCCGTGAACTCAAGGAGGAGGTCGGCACCACCAAGGCACTGCTGCTGCGCGAGAGCACCAAGTGGATCACATACGACGTGCCGGAAGACCGGCGCCCGGCCCACTGGAAAGGCAAGTGGCACGGCCAGTCGCAAAAATGGTTCGCGCTCGCCTTCACCGGCTCCGATTCCGACATCGACATCGACGCGCACGACCGAGAATTCAAGGCTTGGCAATGGGTGCCGGCGCACGACCTGCCGTCACTGATCGTGCCCTTCAAGCGGCCGGTCTACGAAGCTGTCCTGGCGGAATTCGCCGACCTGGTTGAATAAGCGTCTCGAGTCCTTCCGGCTGACTCAGTATCACTCTCCTCCCCATTCAAATGGGGAGGTGCCCCGAAGGGGCGGAGGGGTCATGACCCCATCGCCCTCGTAAGACGAGGGCACTTCCCCATTTGAATGGGGAAGAGAATGAGGCCGCTTCCGATGGTTCTAACTTTGGCGGAAAGACCCTAAGCACCTGACGCGGCGAGACGCTCCGCGTTGCGCCGGAGGAACCAGAGACCGACCCGCGTCAGCAGGTCGTTCAACCGTCCCTGCGGCTGCAGGCCGACCGCCTTCAGGATCATGGCCATGGCGCGCTGGACATGGGTCCGACGGTAGAGCGGATAGGCGCGCCGGGCATAGGCCCGCATGTAGCGCTTGCGGTCATAGACCGCGTCGGCCGGCTCGTTGGCCGCGAAATAGGCGTAGGCGAGTTCGTCGTCCTCGCTCTCCTTGAGGCGGCCCCATCCGATGCGAAGCCTGCTCCAGCGGCTCAGCCGGTCGCGCTGCAGACAGCGGCGGAGATGCGCGTAGAACAGCTTGTAGTGGCGGAATTCATCGGCGGCGATCTTGGCGCAGACCTGCTTCAGGACCGGCTCGTCGGTCGCGTCCTTGAGGGCGCTGTAATAGGAGCTGGTGCCGGTCTCGACGATGCAGCGCGCCATCATCTCGCCAGCCTGGCTGCCGCGCACCGAACCCTCGGCATCGAGCGGCAGTTTGTAGCCGTCACGGAAACGCCGGAAGGCAGCCTCGAAATCCCAGGTAGGGTCGGCGAGCACGGCCCAGCGCCCGAGCGCCATGCCGTGCTGGATCTCTTCCACGACCCAGGTGTTCACCGCCTCCATGAATTGCGGATCGTCGGCGAAGACGCGGCCGAGATAGGTGCCGTAGTCACCGCCGTTGCGCTCCACCAGGGCCGCGGCCTTGATGTTGCGCAGGATCTCCGGATCGACCTTCGACGCGTCGAACTGACCCCAGTCGATCGTTTCGAGTGTCCAGCTACCCATGATCGAGCACCCTCGGCGGTCTGTCGCGTGAGCGTAATAAAGCGGCCTCCGGCCCGGCCTTCAAGGGCCGGTCGGTGCACATCTTGATAGAAAATTGCGTGGAAGACTCTCGGAAGGCCGAGGATCAGCGGCTGGCGTAGTAGGCCTGGGCCCGGCGCAAGTCCTTGGCAACGGCCAGGTTTTTCCTGGCGGTGGCCTTTTCAGCCTCGGTCGCAGCGTCCGCCAGCTCCCGCTCGGCCGCCCGCTCGCGCTCGGCGAGCTGCTCCGGCGTGACCGTCTCGAACGGCAGCGCCTCGTCGGCCAGCACGGTGCACCGCTCCGGAGTCACCTCGGCGAAGCCGCCGACCACCAGGAAGCGCTGCTCGGCCTTGTTGCCCTGGAAAACCTCGAGCACGCCCGGACGGACGGTCGAGATCAGCGGCGCATGGCCGTGAAGGACGCCGAAGTCGCCTTCGCTGCCCGGCACCACGACCATGTCGGCCTCGGTCGCGAGCAGCTCGCGCTCGGGCATGACCAGCCGGAAGTTGACCTTGGCCATCGGCTCAGGCCGCCTCGGCCGCGAGCTTCTTGGCCTTGGCGACGGCTTCGTCGATGGTGCCGACCATGTAGAAGGCCGATTCCGGCAGGTCGTCGTATTCGCCGGCGACGATCGCCTTGAAGGCCTTGATCGTGTCCTCGAGCTTCACGAACACGCCCGGCGTGCCGGTGAAGACTTCGGCGACATGGAACGGCTGGCTGAGGAAGCGCTGTATCTTGCGGGCGCGGGTCACGACCAGCTTGTCCTCTTCGGAGAGCTCGTCCATGCCCAGGATGGCGATGATGTCCTGCAGCGACTTGTACTGCTGCAGCACGCGCTGCACCGAGCGCGCCACGTCGTAGTGCTCCTGGCCGACGATGCGCGCATCGAGCATGCGTGACGTCGAGTCGAGCGGATCGACGGCCGGGAAGATCGCCTGTTCGGCGATCGAGCGGCTGAGCACGGTGGTCGCGTCCAAGTGGGCGAACGAGGTGGCGGGCGCCGGATCGGTCAAGTCGTCGGCGGGCACGTAGATGGCCTGCACCGAGGTGATCGAACCCTTCTTGGTCGAGGTGATGCGCTCCTGCAGCGCGCCCATGTCGGTCGACAGTGTCGGCTGATAGCCCACCGCGGAGGGGATGCGGCCGAGCAGCGCCGACACTTCCGAGCCGGCCTGGGTGAAGCGGAAGATGTTGTCGACGAAGAACAGCACGTCCTGGCCTTCGACATCGCGGAAATACTCGGCGACGGTGAGGCCCGACAGGCCGACACGGGCGCGGGCGCCCGGCGGCTCGTTCATCTGGCCGTATACCAGCGCCACCTTGGAGCCCGGACCGTCGAGCTTGATGACGCCGCCCTCGATCATCTCGTGATAGAGGTCGTTGCCCTCGCGGGTCCGCTCACCGACGCCCGCGAACACCGACACGCCGCCGTGCGCCTTCGCGACGTTGTTGATCAGCTCCATGATCGTCACGGTCTTGCCGACGCCGGCGCCGCCGAACAGGCCGATCTTGCCGCCCTTGGCGTAGGGGGCGAGCAGGTCGATGACCTTGATGCCGGTGATCAGGATCTGCGCTTCCGTCGACTGCTCGACAAACTCCGGCGCGCTGCGATGGATCGGCAGGGTCTGCTTGTGGCCGACCGGGCCACGCTCGTCGACCGGCTCACCGATAACGTTCAGGATGCGGCCGAGCGTCTCGGGACCGACCGGCATCTGGATCGGGCTGCCGGTGTCGACCGCCTTCTCGCCGCGCACCAGGCCGTCGGTGGTGTCCATGGCGATGGTGCGAACCTCTGATTCACCCAGGTGCTGGGCGACTTCGAGCACGATCAGCCGGCCGTCGGCCTTGACGTGCAGCGCGTTCAGAATGTGCGGCAGATCGGCGTCGAAGCGCACGTCGACGACCGCGCCCGTGATCTGGGTGATCGTGCCGATGTTGTTGGTGGCCATGACGGATCCCTTTCCTTCAATTGCTGTCAGCGCGCGGCCTAGACGGCCTCGGCGCCCGAGATGATCTCGATGAGTTCCTTGGTGATGGAGGCCTGACGCGAGCGGTTCATCTGCAGCGTCAGTTTCTTGATCACGTCGCCGGCGTTGCGAGAGGCGCTGTCCATCGCCGTCATCTGCGAACCGTAGAAGCTCGCCGCGTTCTCCAGCAGGACGCGGAAGATCTGGACGGTGAGGTTGCGCGGTAGCAGGTCGGCCAGGATCTCGCCCTCGTCGGGCTCGAATTCGTAGACCGCGCCGCCCATGGTGGCAGGTGCCGCCGTTTCGCCGGCCTCGGGGGCCGGTGGCGGAATGAGCTGCTGGCGCGTCACGACCTGGGTCATCGCCGACTTGAAGCGGTTGAAGACCACGGAGGCGACGTCGAATTCGCCGGCCGCGAACATCTCCATGACCCGCGCCGTCACCTTGTGGGCATCGGCAAACGACAGCCGCGGACGGCCGAGATCGGTGATGGTCTCGACGATATGGCTGTTAAAGTCGCGGCGCAGCTGCTCGCGACCCTTGCGGCCGACGCACATGACTTTGACCGTCTTGCCCTCGGCCAGCAGCGCGCGGATGTTACGCCGCGCCTCGCGGACGATCGTGCTGTTGAAACCGCCGCACAGGCCGCGGTCGGCGGTGGCGACGATCAGCAGGTGGACCTTGTCGGAGCCGGTGCCGGCCAACAGGCGCGGGCCGGTGCCGCCTTTGAAGCTGGCGCCCAGCGAGGCCAGGATCTTGTCCATGGCTTCGGCATAGGGCCGGGCCGCCATGGCCTGCTCCTGGGCGCGCCGCAGCTTGGCGGCGGCGACCATCTTCATGGCCTTGGTGATCTTCTGCGTCGATTGAACGCTTCGGATCCTGAGGCGGTAGGTTTTGAGACTGGGCATCGAGGACCTGCGAAGGCTTAGCCGAACTTCTTGACGAAGTCGGCGAGGAACGCCTTCAGCTTGTCGTCGGTCTCCTTGGTGATCTCGCGCTTGTCGCGGATCGAGGCCAGGATCGTGCCCTCGGCGCGCAAGGTGTCGAGCACCTGGCGCTCGAAGTCGCCGACCCGCGCCACCGGCAGCGTGTCGAGGAAGCCGCGGGTGCCGCAATAGAGCGACACCACCTGCTCTTCGATCACCATCGGCACATACTGGCCCTGCTTCAGGAGCTCGGTGAGGCGCTGGCCGCGCGCGAGCAGGCGCTGGGTCGAGGCGTCGAGGTCCGAGGCGAACTGGGCGAAGGCCGCCATTTCGCGATACTGCGCCAGCTCGAGCTTGATGGTGCCGGCGACCTGCTTCATCGCCTTGATCTGCGCGGCCGAGCCGACGCGGCTGACCGACAGGCCGACGTGAATCGCCGGACGGATGCCCTGATAGAAGAGCTCGGTCTCGAGGAAGATCTGGCCGTCGGTGATCGAGATCACGTTGGTCGGAATGTAGGCCGACACGTCGCCGGCCTGCGTCTCGATGATCGGCAGCGCCGTCAGCGAGCCCGAGCCGTTCTTCTCGTTCAGCTTGGCGGCGCGCTCGAGCAGCCGCGAATGGAGATAGAACACGTCGCCGGGATAGGCTTCGCGGCCCGGCGGGCGGCGCAG
>CAMDOT010000148.1 GCA_945903635.1 Rhizobium sp. Q54
TAGAACACGTCGCCGGGATAGGCTTCGCGGCCCGGCGGGCGGCGCAGCAGCAGCGACATCTGGCGGTACGACACCGCCTGCTTGGAAAGATCGTCATACACGATCACGGCATGCATGCCGTTGTCGCGGAAGTACTCGCCCATGGCGCAGCCGGTGTAGGGCGCCAGGAACTGCATCGGCGCCGGATCGGACGCGGTGGCGGCGACGACGATGGAGTATTCCAGCGCGCCGTTGTCCTCGAGCGTCTTCACGATTTGCGCGACCGTCGAGCGCTTCTGGCCGATGGCGACATAGACACAGTAGAGCTTGCGGCTCTCGTCGGTGCCCTTGTTGATCGTCTTCTGGTTCAGGAAGGTGTCGATGGCGACGGCGGTCTTGCCGGTCTGGCGATCGCCGATGATCAGCTCGCGCTGGCCGCGGCCAACCGGGACCAGCGAGTCGATCGCCTTGAGGCCGGTCTGCATCGGCTCGTTGACCGACTTGCGCGGAATGATGCCGGGCGCCTTGACCTCGACCAAGCGGCGCTCGGTGGTGGCCAGCGGCCCCTTGCCGTCGATCGGATTGCCGAGACCGTCGACCACGCGGCCGAGCAGGCCCTTGCCCACCGGCACATCGACGATGGTGCCGGTGCGCTTGACGATGTCGCCTTCGCGGATCGTGCGATCCTCGCCGAAGATCACGACGCCGACGTTGTCGCTCTCGAGGTTGAGCGCCATGCCCTTGATGCCGCCGGGGAACTCGACCATCTCGCCGGCCTTGACGCTGTCGAGACCATAGACGCGCGCGATGCCGTCACCGACGGAGAGAACCTGGCCGACCTCGGCCACTTCGGCCTCGGTGCCGAAGTTGGCGATCTGCTGCTTGAGGATGGCCGAGATTTCGGCGGCACGGATATCCATTTAGGCAACTCCCTTCATGGCAAGCTGCAGGCGCTGCAGTTTGCTTCGGATAGACGAATCGAACAGGCGCGAACCGACCTTCACGACGAGACCGCCGAGAATGTCGGGTTCGACGCGCGCGTCGACGGAGACTTTGGCGCTTCCCAGCACGCCGCGAAGCGTGTCGGTGAGCTGTTGAAGCTGGGCCGGCGAGAGGGCTACGGCAGAGGTGACGGCGACAGTGGTTTCGCCGCGACGGCTCGCCAGTTCGGCCAGGAAGGCCGTGGCCATGGCGACCAGCTCACGGGCGCGGCCGTTGCCGGCCCCGGTGCCGATGGAATTGCGGGTCAGGCCCGTGATGCCGGCGGCGTCGAGCACGGCCAGCAGCGCCTTGGTTTGCAGCGGGCGGCCGATCACCGGGCTCGCGATGACACGGGCAAGATCGGTGCTTTCGCCGACCATCTTGCGGAATGTGCCGAGGTCCTGGGCCACTTGGTCGAGCGACTTGGCGTTATCCGCCAGGTCAAAAAGGGCGCTGGCATAGCGTCCGGCGACGCCGGTCGTGGCAGAGGTAGCGGTTGACACGTTGAAAGCCTCTCCGAGTCCCGTTGCGTCAAGCCGGCAAGTTATTGTTCCGGCGAGACTTTTCCCAGGAGAACGTGTCGCGCAGTATCTCGCCCCCACCCCGGAAAAGCGCGCGTTGCTACCATGCGGTTTTCCCACGCGCAAGATTGCCAAAGGCCTGTATTACCGCGGTTTTTCAGCGCGCCCATCACAGGAAGAAATTAAGGGTCACAGGAAGGAATACGGATCGACGTCGACCTGCAGACGGACTGATCCGGGCAGGCCGATCCGTTCCAGCCAGCCGTGCAGCAATGGCTGCAGGGCAGTCTCCCGCGAGGCTTTTAGCAGGAACCGCCGGCGGTGGCGGCCGCGCAGCAGCGCCAGCGGCGCCGTCGACGGCCCCAGCACCGTCACGCCCGGCTGCTGCGGGGCCCGGCGCGCCAACGCAGAACAGACACTATCGACCGCCGCGGGATCGGGCCCGGACACGATCAGCGAGGCGAGTCGTCCATAAGGCGGCATGCCGGCGGCGGCCCGATCGGCAAGCTCTGCCGCAACAAAGCGGTCGCGGTCGCCCGAAACAAGCGCCTGCATGACCGGATGCTCGGGCATGTGGGTCTGCACCAGGGCACGGCCCGGCCGGTCCTCGCGGCCGGCGCGGCCAGCCACCTGATAGAGAAGCTGGAAGGTTCGCTCCGCCGCCCGCAGGTCGCCGCCGTTCAGGCCGAGATCCGCGTCGATCACGGCAACCAGCGTCAGGTTGGGAAAGTGGTGGCCCTTGGCCGCCATTTGAGTGCCGATCAGGATGTCGATCTCGCCCGCGATCATGCGCTCGACCGCGGCCGACGCCTGGTCGCGATTCATCAGCGAATCCGACGTGAACAGCTCCAGCCGCGCCTCGGGGAAGAGTTCCAGTGCTTCTTCGGCCAATCGCTCCACGCCGGGACCGCAGGCGACGAACTGGTCGGCGGCGCCGCAGTATTTGCAGGCATGGGCCGGCGGTTCGGTATGGCCGCAATGATGGCAGACCAGCGTGCGACGGAACCGGTGTTCGACCAGCCAGGCCGAGCATTGCGGGCATTCCAGCCCATGGCCGCAGGCGCGGCAGAGCGTCAGCGGCGCATAGCCCCGGCGATTGAGGAACAAGAGTACCTGTTCGCCTGCTGCGATGGTCTGCTTCATCGCCTCGACCACCGGCGGCGACAGCCAGCGCCCCCGCGACGGTTGCTCGCGCCGCAGGTCGACCGCCGTCAGCCGCGCCAGCTGCTGGCCACCGTGGCGTCCGGGCAGATGCAGCGCGCCGTAGCGCCCCGAGGTGACATTGACGACGCTTTCAAGCGAGGGCGTGGCCGAGGCCAGCACGATTGGCGCCGCCACCAGCCGGGCCCGCACCACCGCCATGTCGCGGGCATTGTAGGTGACGCCTTCGTCCTGCTTGAACGAGCCGTCGTGTTCCTCGTCGACCACGATCAGGCCCAGTTTGGCGAACGGCAGGAACAACGCCGAGCGGGCACCGACCACGACCCCCACCCTGCCCTCGGCAATGGCGCGCCAAGTTTCGCGGCGCTCCAGGCCGGTCAGGCCGGAATGCCAGGGTGCGGGTGGCGCGCCGAACCGGTCCTCGAAGCGTTTTAGCCACTGCGCGGTGAGCGCGATCTCGGGCAGCAGGACCAGCACCTGCCGGCCGGCGGCGAGGGCTGCTGCAATCGCCTCGAAATAGACCTCGGTCTTGCCCGCGCCCGGCACGCCATCGAGCAGGGTCGCCGAAAAGGCGTTGGCCTTTACCTTTTCGACCAGCGACTGCGCCGCCGCATGCTGTTCGGGCGACAGTGTCGGGCCGGGATGCTCGCCATCGGGCCGCGGAAAGGCCCGCCGCATCGTGCGCTCGACCGCTTCCAGCAGGCCGACCTGGGCCATGGTCTTGACGACGGACGTGCCGACGCCCGCTAGGTGTGCGAGTTCCGCCACCGGCATGGCCGGCCCGTCCTTGAGGGCTTCGAGTACGCGGCGGCGGGCGGCAGTCAGTTTCAGTGCCTCGTCGCCGGAAGAGGTGGCGGGCCGATAGATGATCTCGGTCTTGGGCGCTTCCAGCGCCGAGGGCACGCTCATCGCCATGCGCAGCACCGCGCCGGGCGGCGCCAGCGTATAGGCCGAGATCCAATCCACGAACCGGCGCAACGCATCGGCCATCGGCAGCGCAGGCAGGATGGCCAAGATGTCGCGCAGCTTTTCCGGCGCCACCTCGCCGGAACCTTCGCCCCACACCACGCCCACCGTCTCGCGCTTGCCCAACGGCACGGCGACGAAATGGCCCACTGCCACGTTCATGCCGTCAGGCACCCGATAGTCGTAGGCATCGGCGAGTGGCAGCGGCAGCAGAACCTTCACGGTCCTGGGCGCCGTGTTTTCCACCGGCTCCGGGCGTGACGAGGCAGCCTCCTTGCCTTGTGGCTCGGTGGGGGAAACGCTAGAAATTGTGGTGGCGCGCACGTCCGTACCACTGGCCATTGGGGTAGTTTATATGAAGTTCTTCGTCGATACCGCCGATGTCGCCGAGATCAAGGACCTCGCAGCCTCCGGCCTGCTCGATGGCGTGACGACCAATCCCTCCCTGATCGCCAAGTCCGGCCGACAGATGCTCGACGTCATCAAGGAGATCTGCGCCATCGTCCCCGGTCCGGTCAGCGCCGAAACGGTCGCGACCGACCACAAGACGATGCTCGAGGAGGGCCGCAAGCTCGCGAAGCTGGCCAAGAACGTCGCCGTCAAGGTGCCGCTGACGCCCGACGGCCTGAAGACCTGCAAGGCGCTCACGTCAGAAGGCACGATGGTGAACGTCACCCTGTGCTTTTCGGCGGCCCAGGCGCTGCTGGCGGCCAAGGCCGGCGCCACCTTCATCTCGCCCTTCGTCGGCCGCCTCGACGATATCGGTCAGGACGGCATGCATCTGATCGGCGAGATCATGACGATCTATCGCCAGTATCCGCACTTCAAGACCGAGGTCCTGGTGGCCTCCGTGCGCCACAGCCAGCATGTGATCGCGGCCGCCAAGCTCGGCGCCCATGTCGCCACCCTGCCGCCCAACGTGCTGCGCCAGCTCTTCAAGCACGTGCTGACGGACAATGGCCTAAAAGCCTTCCTCGACGACTGGGCCAAGACCGGCCAGTCGATCCTCTGACCGCAAAGGCCGGCTCATGGCTAACGACGGCACGGTCACGGCACCCGACGGGTCGGGACGGCAGGTGAAGCTCATCACCCCCGACGACGTGGTGGCCTATCTGAAGGCCCATCCGACTTTCTTCGCCGACCACACGGAACTCGCCGAGGAACTGGCGCTGGTGCCGCGCGTCCAGGGACCGGGCGTCATCGACATGCAGCAGGCGATCCTGAAGCGCCTGCGCACCGAGATCGACAAGCTCAAGACCGAGCGCGGCGAGATCATCGCCAATTCGAAGCAGAACCAGATCGTCCAGAACCGCATCCAGGCGGCGGTGATCAGCATCATCCAGGCGACCACCTTCGAGAAGATGATCCATGTCGTGACGCACGAGCTGCCTGAGCTCCTGGACGTCGACTTCATCACGCTCGCCATCGAGGCCAATGCCGACGCCCCGAAGCGCGTGCCGGTGCGCGGCGTCTATGTGCTGGCGCCGGGCGCCATCGATGCCGCCATCGGCCCCGAAAAACATGCACGGCTGCGCAGCTCGATCCTGGGCGAGGATGCCTTCTTCGGCGAGGTCTCGCGCTTCGTGAAGTCGGACGTGCTGCTGCGCCTGAAAGTCTCGGCCGATTCGCCCGACGGTGTCATGTGCTTCGGCTCGCGCGAGCCGGAGGCCTTCGGCCCCGACATGTCGACCGAACTTTTGTTCTTCCTGGCCAAGGTGCTGGAGAACACCATCCGCGCCTGGCTCGATTTGCCCGAGTGAACAGGCCGTGAGCCTAGCCGAGGTGCAGGCGGGCTGGCGCGACTGGCTGAAGAGCGAACGTCGCCTCGCCGCCCACACGCTGATCGCCTACGAGCACGACGTCGCGGGCTTCCTGGGTTTCATGACGACCTATCTCGGCGCCGCGCCCACGCTGGCGGCGCTGGCCAAGCTCAAGCCCGCCGAATTCCGCGCCTGGCTGGCCGAACGCGCGCGCCAGGGCATGGCGCGGAGTTCAACGGCGCGGGCCTTCTCCTCGGTGCGCTCCTTCTTCGGCTTCCTCGACAAGCGCGGCCTTGCCCACAACGCCAGCATCGCCACCATCCAGACGCCCAAGCTGCCGCGCACCATCCCCAAGGCGCTCAATGAACGCGACATGGGCGAGCTGCTGGACGCCGATCCGGCCGAGAAGGAACGCGAGCCCTGGCTCGACCTACGCGATCAGGCCGTGCTGCTGCTGCTCTATGGCGCGGGCCTGCGCATCGGCGAGGCGCTCGGCCTCACCAAGGCCACCGTCGAGGGCCTGCTTGCCGCGGGCCAAGACACGCTGGCCGTCACCGGCAAGGGCAACAAGACCCGGCTGGTGCCGCTGCTGCCCCAGGCGCTCGATGCGCTCATAGCCTACCGCGACGCCTGCCCTTGGCTGAAAGCCGCCCGGCCCGGCGACGCCTTCTTCATGGGCGCCCGCGGCGGCGCGCTCGATCCCGCCATCGTGCAGAAGCGGGTGCGCGACATCCGGCGCCATCTGGGCCTCGCCGACAGCGTGACGCCGCATGCGCTGCGCCACTCCTTCGCCACCCACCTGCTGGGCGCCGGCGGCGACCTCCGCACCATCCAGGAGCTGCTGGGCCACGCCTCGCTCTCGACCACCCAGCGCTACACCGACGTCGACGCCGCGCGCCTCAGCGCCGTCTACCGCGCCGCCCATCCCCGGGCGAAGGTGCGCTAGAAAGCGCGGCAGCGGCACACGAAGTGTGCCGCAAATCGGCGGCAGCTGTGCCGGAGCGTGTGCCGCCACGGCCGGATTGCCAGAGACTTCAACGACTTGGCGGACCGCGCGACACAACGCCGACGTCCTTCCGGCACACCTCCGAATCGCGGGGCTGTCCCGCACTATCTCCGCCAATAGGTCATGGCCCGCACGGTCGTGCCGGGCCCGCTCTCGGCCTTCACGAACAGGTCCCCGCCGGGCTGACAGTCGTAGCTGATGACGCCACGCCTGTTCAGGGTACAGACAAGGCAGTCGGGGCAATCGGCGCCGGGCTTGGGAACGCATTCGAAGTCGTGTCGATAGACGAGCGATCTCACGCCATGACTTTCGATGAATTTTGCCAGGGACGCCGATCGCGAGCAGCAGGATCACGGCGACGGGCAGAAGGCGGCATCGAAAGAGGCTCAGCATTACTTTTGCCAATAGGTCATGGCACGTACACTGGACCCGGGACCCACGTTGGCCTGGAACCGCATGACGCCATCGTTCACGCAACCGACGAAGCTGTAAAAGTTGTCGCGAATCCTGGGCATGGTCCGGATACAGGAGGAGCAATCCGGGCAGTCAGGCGTCGGCGCCGCCTTGCATTGAAAGCCGTAGCTCGAGACAAGAGCCGGCTTGCCTTCTTGCTCCACCACCTTGTGCAGGAACGCGGCCACCGTCGGATTGTCGACCCAGGCGTCGAACGGCACCATATACTTCAACGTCGCTTTGCCGTCGGGTCCAACGACTGACCTCTCGTGATATTGTGAAGCCGAAGCAATGGTAAGACCGTCTGGCCCGGGACACAGCCCACAACCGGAGAGTCCAGCCACGATCAACAGAGTGCCTACGATCGACCTAAATCCCGGCATGCCCGTCCCTGGAAGCGCTGAACGCGATCATGCCGAGAAATAGATTGTCGATCTACCTATTTAAAGTTGTATCTGCCTTCAAGGCGCATTCGTGACGGGAAACATGGGCGGCGCGACATAGCGCTTATATTTGGGGTCGAGCAGGTCGCGATCCCAACCTGAGAAAGTCCGTGTCATTCCCTTGGCCTCCAGGGCAGCGGACAGGTCGAGTCCCATCGCGTTGCCGAGCGTGAAAGCGGCGGAGTTGCTGTTCTGGATCTCCCCGCCGTTGCTACCGAATTCAAAGGCCGGGTCGTGCGACTTGTAATCGAACTTCTCTGCATTTACCGCCTCACCTGCTTGTGCGCCACGAGCCCAAATCCTCTCCATCTGCTGTTGAGGACCCGATGCGACTGTCGAAACCTTGGATATGGGGCCAGTGCCCTTTAGCCGAGGTCCGAGATCGGTTTTTTGTCGTCGTCTGCCTGACGCTTGTAGTCCACAACCTTGAGGTCCGCTCCATCTTCGGCCATCGCCATGGCTTCGCCCGTGTGCTTCGAATGGCCAAGACCATGCAGCTCTCGGACGGTCTTTCCCTCACTGTCGACCAGCGCCAGGAACGCGTGGCCCCGATGGAAGATAGGCAGGCGCCTGAACTCGATGTGCCATTCCCCCGGGCCTGAGTTGCCCTGCTGGTTCGGGTACATGATCTCGGCGTCGGATTTCGGATCGGCCATGAATATCTCCAGAAATGAAAAAGCCGCCCGGCGAGGGCGGCTGATGTGGATGGGAACGGACAACAAAAAGCCCGCGCCGGAGATCCGGGCGGGCCACGGTTGACGCGATGATCGCCAATCTATCAGAAAACTAGCACAAAACCTGTGCAACCTGCAACTTTAAGATTGCTTGCACCGCCAGCACCCAGCCGGGACCGGCGGCGGCGAATGCCGGAGATCATCCCACGGCTGCGCGCACCGCCCGCTTCACAGGTGTGGCCTTGCCCGTGAGGTAGCCGACCAGCATCCGCGTCACCTCGTCCGTCAGCACGCCGGACTTGAGATCGGACAGCCGCTCGGTCGCCGCGTTGTGGACGACCGCCTCGACCGCCCGCGTCACGACGTAGACGGCGAGGTCGAGATCCCGCACCACGATCTCGGAGCGCCGCGCCTCGAACGCCGCCTTGACGCGCGCAGCCAATCGCTCGGCGAACGTCGCCTCCCAGTCGAGCTTGCCGAGAGGCGGCGTCTCCGACAGGACGCGGTGCAGCTCCGGATCGACGAGATGCGCGCGCACGATGTGCTCGATCGCCGCCCGTACTACGTCGGCGAACGGCGGGTCCTGCGCCTGTGGCGCCACCGCCTCGATGCCGCTCTCGATCGCGATCGTATGCCGGCGCATCAGCTCGCCCAGGAGAGACTCCTTGTTCGGGAAATACTGATAGAGCGAGCCGATGCTGACGTCCGCCTTCTCCGCCACGCGGTTGGTCGTGAACGCCTCGTAGCCACCCCTCACCAGAATGCGAGCAGCCGCGTCGAGGATCACCTCGACCGTCGCGCGCGACCGGTCCTGCTCGGGCCTTTTCCTCAGGATCGGCTGCATCTTCCGGCGCTTGGCCATGGGCATTTCCGTTTGCGAGTACGCCTTATGAGCGAAAGCTCATATGATATGAGCAATAGCTCACTTTATGGACACTTACAACGGAGCGCCCCCATGTTGCAGAATACCGTCCCCGATGCTCGCCTCGATACTGGCCTCGACGATCCCAAGGTGGCGGCGGCACTGAAGAGATTGCACGCACGCGCCAGGCGCGACTGTTGGGTCCTGCTCCGCGCCCTGCCCGCCATTCTCTTCGCAGCCGCGACGGGGCGAGGCATCGATGAGGCCGTCAAGCCGTATCTCAAGGGCGCCTACATCCCCGTCGGTCCCGATCAGGGAAGGCTACTCTACATGACGGCACGCGCGATCGACGCGCGCCTGATCGTGGAATTCGGCACCTCCTTCGCGATCTCGACGATCTACCTCGGCGCGGCGGCGCGCGCGAACAACGGCCGCGTCATCGGCACGGAGATGGAGCCAACGAAGGCCGCAGCCGCGCGTGCAAACGTGGAGAGCGCCGGATTGGCGCCGTTCGTGGATATCCGCGAAGGCGACGCGATGAAGACGCTGGCGGCGCTCGACGGCCCGATCGACTTCCTCCTGCTCGATGGCTGGAAGGACATCTATCTGCCGATGATCAAGATGCTTGCGCCCCGGATGCGACCGGGCACGGTGGTGCTGGCCGACAACATCTTCACCTACAGGAAGGCGCTCCGCCCCTACGTCGACTACATGCAGGACCGCGCGAACGGCTTCGACTCCGTCACGTTGCCCATCGGGTTCGGCCACGGCATGGAGTATTCGGTGCGCCGGAAGTGACCGTCAGAGAGGCTTGCGGAAGATGACCTGCCCGTCGTCCTGGCGGCCAGTCTCCTCCCAGCCATTGATGCGATAGAAACGTTCGGCCCGCGTGCCGGCGCCTGTCGTGAGCGTCGCGGCCGAAAAGCCCGCGGCGCGCAGATCCTCGCAGGCCAGCGGCAGCAACGCGCGGGCGAGGCCGCGTCCCTCGTAGTCGGGATGGATGAACAGGCCGAAGATCGTGCCGTCGCGCGGGTCGGCCACGGCGAAGCCCTGGACGGTGCCCGCCTCCTCCCAGACCCAGAAGGCCGCGTTCCGGAAGATCCAGTCCGCGGTCTCATCGACCTTGGCCCTGGAGGAGTCACTCAGCTGGTTCTCTCTGACCGCCATGCGCACGTCGTAGATGCGGGCACGGTCGGCGTCGGTGGCTTTGCGAATCATGAAAGGAGTCCAATGCAATGGTTGAAAGGTTCGACGAACCAACGCACCGTGCCCGCACAGGCGGGGGCGTCTCGTTGGCGCTTCAGATCGACCCTGCAATTACATCGGACTTTGCCACCTCGATGCGACGCACGAATTTATCAGACGACGATGCCGCGCACTAGGGCGCGGCGGACGTTGGCGTTGCGGCTCACGGCGGCCTGCGGGGTGGCCTCCGTCGCGCTGGCTGCTGTCCTGTCGCCGCTGACGTTCGCGCGCGCCCAACCGCAAGGCACCGCCGCCGGCGGCGCCCCAACCACGACCACGACCAAGCCCGAGGCGCCGGCAAACGATCGGCGGCCCTCCGTTGCCGACATCTGCAGCACGCTGGCCCAGGCGGCGGCCGACAACGGGCTGCCCGAGGAGTTCTTCACGCGCCTCATCTGGCAGGAGAGTCGCTTCAATCCCACGGCGGTGAGCCCGGCGGGCGCGCAGGGCATCGCGCAGTTCATGCCGGGAACCGCCGCGATGCGCGGACTCACCAACGCGTTCGAGCCGCTGCAGGCGCTGCGCGAGTCGGCGAGCTACCTGCGCGAACTGCGCACGACCTTCCGCGGCAACCTGGGTCTGGCCGCGGCCGCCTACAATGCCGGTCCCGGGCAGGTCGAAGCCTGGCGCGCCGGCCGAAGCGTCCTTCCCGGCGAGACGCAGGCCTACGTCCGCATCGTCACGGGCTACAGCGCGGAAGCCTGGACCGTGCAGCCGATGCCTCAGATGCAGTCGTCGACCACGCCGACGGGTGAGCGCTGCGCCGAACTCGCCAAGCGCATGATCGACACGCCGCGCCGCCGCCCCCTCCTCACGTCCGACCCGGCGTGGGGACCATGGGGTGTCCAGCTTGCCGGCAACTGGTCCGAAGGACGCGTCCTCGCCCACTACGAACGGCTGCGGCGCAAGTACGAAGCCATTCTGGGCGACCGGCTGCCGCTGATCCTGAACGCACGCCGGAACGATCTCCCGACGTACTCCGTCCGGGTCTCGGAAAATAGCCGGGCGGACGCGGACAGACTGTGTGCGAAGCTGCGGGCCGCCGGCGGCGCTTGCGTCGTTTTCCGCAATCCGCGCGACTGAACGGCCTCACGGGAGACACGCAGTGTCCTCATTGTTTCGTCAGTAGTTTATGCTATCATATCCTCACAGGATATATACATGTCCGACGACCATACCCTGGAATTTCTTCTGGCGTTCGATGGACGCATTCACCATCTGGAAAAGGGATACTGGCTGAAGTTCGAGATCAGGCGAGTCGACCCCAGCCTCACACAGCCGTACGGGCTCCGATACTCGTTCACGCTTCACGACCCGAAAGGTCGCCGGCTCGTGGGCTTCGACAATGCCCATGGCGTGCCGGGCCATGGACCGCGAAAGCGGAGAAGCACGGTGGCTCACGACCATTGGCACCGGGTCGCGGGCGACATCGGCAGGCCCTACCGCTTCACGGACGCCGACCGGTTGCTGGCCGACTTTTTCGCCGAAGTGCGACGGGTGTTGATGGAGCGAGGCGTGTCGGAGGCGGTGATTGCCGAAGAATAATTGGAAGGCGAGTGACCATCATGAAGATTCAGAGCCTGAAGGCCTTGGAGAAGGAGATGCGGGCAGTCGCGCGCGGCGAGCGGCGGGTCCCACGGAACGCGGCACGCCCAAGCGTCGACTCGGCGGGTGTCCTGCTGCGGCTGCTAACACCCGAGAACCGCAGCCTCATGAAGGCGATCCGCGACCGCAAGCCCCGGTCGGTGGCCGAGTTGGCGCGGTTCACCCGCCGCGCGGAGCCTAACCTGCTGCGCACCCTCTCCAAGCTCGAAGCAGCGGGACTGCTGGCTTTCAAGATCGTCGAGCGGCGCAAGGTGCCCGTGGTTCTCGTCGGCCGGCTGAGGCTCGACATCGATCCCTATGCCATGACGGATCGCGTGAGCGTCCTCTAGCCCGTCAAGGCGCCAACGCCTTCGCCAGGAAAGCCTGGACGTCGGCCACGAATGCCTTCCACGCCGGCTCATTGGCGCCGTAGTGCGCGCCGCAGCAGCCGCCCGGCTTGCTGCGGTTGCCGACACCGTCGAGATAGCGCACCGGCAGGCCGAGCGCATCGAAGCTGTGATGTGCGCCCTCGTAGACCCGCGTCTCGATCAGGTCGCGGCCCTTGGTGACGCGATCGATCACGGCCTGGCACCCGGCGATCGGCGTCCAGTCGTCGAGCGCGCCGATCGCAAGCAACGTCGGCTGGCGCACCGTGAGCTTCGAGCCCAGCGCATCGGCCAGCGCACAATCGGGATAGACCAGGATGGCGGCGCGGGCCGTTGGAGGGCCGGGCGAAGGTGCCGTGTCGTCCAGCTTGCCCGACAGCGCGCGCAACATGGCGACGCCGCCACCGTAGGAATAGCCCATGTAGGCGAGCCGCTTGGGATCGACGAAGCTCTGCGCGCCCAGCCAGGCCAGCGATGCGTCGATATCGTGCGCCCGCGCCTCGGCTTCGGCTTGCGTCGGCCAGTTGCGGCCACAGACGTCCTTGAGACCGCGCGCGGAAAAACTGTCGACGCTGAGCGCGACATAGCCCCAGGAGGCGAGAAGCCCGGCCATGCGCGCGGTGTTCTGTCCCGGCCCGCCGCAGCCGTGGAAGATCGCGACGGCAGGCAGATGGCCGGACGTCGTTGCCGGCTTGTAGAGCTGCGCCGCGAGCTGAACGGTGCGCCCGCCCTGCTCGACCGGCACGCGGACGTTCTGCTGCGCAGAGACAGGTACGATCCAGGCAGGTACGACCCAGGCGGGCATGGCCCAGAACATCACCAGAAGAAGCCAGCGCGTGTTCATGCGTCAACTTTGCCCATAACCGCCGGCGGGAACAGTCACCAATTAGATCTCGAACGGACCGATCATGACATCATTCGAACACGGAAATAGGTGTAGGGTGCAGGATCGAAGCCGGCCACAGGCCGCCATCTCGCTGCAAGCTCGCGCTGCAGGCCAAGGCCGCGTGAATGAAGCTTCCCGCCCACGCTAATACGTGAGTCCGCTTCGGCCCAGGCGTCCGTCCGGTTCAGTCGCGATTCACCCCCGAGGAGAGTCCCATGAAAGCGCCCGCCATCCCGGCCCTCAACCTCAGTATCCATCACCCGACCGGCTGACATGACCGCTCCCTATCGCTCGACGTCGATATTCAGCGAGAAGACCCTGCCCGCCGCCTTGCGCGGGGAGCACAAGACGAAGGCCGGCGTCTGGGGCGTGATCCAGGTGATCGAGGGCGAGCTCAGGTTCAGCCTTGCCAACGGCGACGGCGAGACGATCCTGACGCCCGACAATCCAGGCCTGATCCTGCCCGAGCAGCCGCATTGGGTGGAGCCGATCGGAGCGATGCGGATGCAGGTCCATTTCTACGATCAGCGGCCCGACGACCTCGGCGCCCACCACGGGGACACTGGCCGCGCTCAGTGAGTCTGCAACAAACAGACGAAGCCGAGCGGAACTATTCTTTCAACAGCATCTTAAGGTAGTATGGACCCTGTACGTTTGGCCTGGTCATCCAGGGAGACATGCAATGATGGAGCGGCGCCCCGACAAAACGGCAGGGGCCTCCTGGTCGATCGAGGATATTCCCTACGATGGGCTTGCGCGCGAGCTTGTGCGCGACGACCGGCAGCTGTTCTACATCGTTGCATCGGCGTCGTTCATCGAGAGCGCCTCGGACATCTACACCGACAACCTGGTCGCGTTCTTCCATGACGACGCGGAAATCGTGGCGTGGCTGAAGCAGCACTGGGAAATTGAGGAACTGCAGCACGGCGCGGCGCTCAAGCGCTACGTCCAGACCGCGTGGCCGGACTTCGACTGGGAGGCTGCCTACCGGACCTTCCTCGCCGAGTACCTGCCGTTCTGCGTCGTCGATCGGCTGGCCGGCACGCGGGCGCTGGAGATGGCGGCGCGCTGCGTCGTGGAGACCGGCACCGCCGCCTTCTACCGCATGCTCTCGGAACTCGCCGAGGAGCCGGTGCTGCGAGAGCTCGCCGCCCGGATCAGCGCCGACGAGGTCCGCCACTACAAGCATTTCTACCGCGGGTTCCGGCGCTACCGCGCGCTTGAACACCCGAGCCGGCTCGCCGTCCTGCGCACGCTATGGAGCCGATCCGCCGAAGTCGAATCCGAGGATGCGCTCTCCGCCTACAAGGCGATCTTTCTCGGCCTCAACCCCGATGCCGTCTTCCAGAGGAGCGACTACGAGGCCTATCGCGCCGCTTCCCTGACGCTCGCGAAGCAGCACATTCCCCATGAAATGGCGATCAAGATGCTGCTGAAGCCGCTCGAGCTGAATCCGATGGTTGGCCGCGCCGTCGTGCCCGCGGCCACGTCGGCCTCGCGCTTCTTCCTGCAGCGCTACGCGGCGCACGTTTGAGGGTGATAAATTAGTACTTGCTAATGCATTAGTTAATGCTAATGTATTGGCATGATCGAAACCGCCGCCATCAATGCCGTCATGCGCACGCTCGCCGACCCCACGCGGCGGGCCGTGTTCGAGCGGATCGTCAGCTCCGACGAGATCACCGTGGTCGAGCTGACGCGAGGGAGTGGCGTGACGCAGGGCGCCATCTCCCAGCACCTCAAGTCATTGAAGTTGGCCGGCCTGGTCGCCGAGCGCCCGGAGGGTCGCCGCGTCTTCTATCGCGCCGAGCCCGAGGGCCTGGCCCCGCTCGTCGACTGGATGGGCCACTACGCCGTGTTCTGGCGCGAGCGGTTCGCCAACCTCAGAAGCCTTTTGAAGGAGATCGATCCATGAGCGACGCCGCATTGAAGTTCGACACCCAGGACATCGTGGTCGACGAGGTCCTGCCGCATGCGCCGGAGACGATCTGGAAGGTGCTGACGTCGGGCGCGTTGATGGGCCGCTGGCTCATGGAGCCGACCGGGTTCGAGCCCGTGGCGGGCAAGCACTTCACGATGAAGACGAAGCCGGCCGGTGCGTGGGACGGCACCATTCACTGCCAGGTGCTGGAGGTGAAGCCTGCCGAGCGCTTCGCCTATGCCTGGAAAGGCGGGCACGCCGGAAACGTCGGCTACGGCGCGCCCCTGGACACGATCGTCACCTGGACGATGTCGAGGGTCGGGAACGGAACGCGCCTTCGCCTCGTCCATTCCGGTTTCGTGCTGCCGCAGAACGAGACGGCTTTCAGGGGCATGAGCGAAGGTTGGAAGAAGGTCGTCCACACCCTCGACACCATCACCAGCGAGCAGGAGCACTGACATGAGCGAGGCCTATACCGGCGGATGCGCCTGCGGTGCGATCCGCTATGAAATCTCCGGCGAACCGATGGTGATGGCCGACTGCCAGTGTCGCGACTGTCAGCGCAAGAGCGGCACCGGGCACGGCTCCTACCTGACCTTCCCGAGCAAGGAGAGCGTGAAGCTCACGGGCGAAGCCAAGCACTGGGATATCGCCGCCGACAGCGGCAACATGAAGACGCGCGCCTTCTGCCCGACCTGCGGATCGCCGGTCTATCTCACGTTCGCGGCCATGCCCGATCTCTTCACCGTGCACGCCGCCAGCCTCGACGATCCCGGCCGGTACAAGCCGCAAATGGTGTTTTATGGCGTGCGCGGCCACGCCTGGGACCGCCTCGATCCGGCCCTGCCGAAATTCGACACGATGCCGCCGCGGTGACTCAACTCTCCTCCCCCGTCCTACAGGGGAGGCCGGGAGGGGGAAGGCCGCGGCACGACTGCCCGCCGATTTCAGATCGGAAGATTTCGAATATTGCCTTTGGGGCTTTCCCCCTCCGGCGCGATGCGCCACCTCCCCCGTAAGACGGGGGAGGAGAAGAAACGGCCTCAGGTCGCCGCGCGCGCGCTCTCACCGAAGGTCGGGACGCCCTGCGCGCGGTCGTCGAGCGCCTCGGCTCCCTCGGTCGGCAGGATCTTCACGAAAGTGAGCGCGGCGTTGACGTCGCCCTGCCAGACTTCCTTCGGCAGGTCGTAGACGAACTCGACGCCGTAGCCGTTGGGATCGTGGATGTAGAGGCTGTGGGTCATGCCGTGCTCGACGCGGCGGTCGAACTTCACG
>CAMDOT010000149.1 GCA_945903635.1 Rhizobium sp. Q54
GGAGGCAGCTAATCGTGGAGAGAAGATCCCTCGGCTACGCTCGGGACGACGGAGGGCTATTTCAAGTTCCGCCGCAGCTCATAGAGCAGCTCCAGCGCCTGCTTGGGCGAGAGTTCGTCGGGATTGACTGACGCCAGCGCCTTCTCGACCTCCGATTCGACAGACTTGGCCGAACCGCTTGCCGGTCGAGCCGGTGCCGCCGCAAACAGCGGCAGGTCGTCGGCCAGCCGGCTCACCGCGCCCGACTGTTCGCCCTTCTCCAGGGCCGCCAGCACCTGCTCGGCGCGCGCCACGACGGCGGCCGGGAGGCCCGCGAGCTGGGCCACATGGATGCCGTAGGAGCGGTCGGCGGCGCCCGGCGCCACTTCGTGCAGGAACACGACCTGATTCTGCCATTCCTTGACGCGCATGGTGTGCGGCGCGAGGGCTGCCAACCGCTCCTTCAGCGCGCCCAGTTCGTGGAAGTGGGTGGCGAACAGCGCGCGGCATTTGTTGACGTCGTGCAGATGCTCGAGCGTCGCCCAGGCGATCGAGAGGCCGTCGAAGGTGGCGGTGCCGCGACCGATCTCGTCCAGGATCACCAGGCTTTTAGCCGTCGCCTGGTTGAGAATGGCGGCTGTTTCAACCATCTCGACCATGAAGGTGGAGCGACCGCGCGCCAGATCGTCGGCGGCGCCGACGCGGCTGAACAGGCGATCGACGATGCCGATGGTGGCAGCCTCGGCCGGCACGAAGGAGCCGGCCTGCGCCATCACCGCGATCAGCGCGTTCTGGCGCAGGAAGGTCGACTTGCCGGCCCTGTTGGGGCCGGTCAGCAGCCACAGCCGGCGCTCGGCGCCGAGATCGCAATCGTTGGGCACGAAGCCCGGCCCGCCCTGGCGCATCAACGCCGCCTCGACCACGGGATGGCGGGCACCTTTCAGGACGAAGGCGGGCTCGTCGCTCAGCACCGGGCGGCTGTAGTTGCCACTGGCGGCCAACTCGGCGAGGGCCGCCGCCACATCGAGGGCGGCCAGCGCGCGGCCGGCGGCGGCCACGGCCGTCGACACGGCCAGCACGCCTGCGGCCAGTTGCTCGAACATCGCCAGTTCCAGTGCCAGCGCCTGGTCGGCGGCGCGGCCGATGCGGGTTTCGAGATCGGCCAGTTCGGGCGTGTTGAAGCGCGTGGCGTTCGACATCGATTGCCGGCGCGCAAAACCAAGTGCTGCCAGATCGAGCTTGTCGGCATGCGTCGCCGACACCTCGATGTGGTAGCCGATCATGTTGTTGTGCCGGATTTTGAGCGTCGCGACGCCGGTCGAAGCGCGGTACTTCGCCTCCAGCGCCGCCACGGTCTTGCGGCTGTCGTCGCGCAGGGTGCGCTGCTCGTCCAGTTCGGCGCGGTAACCGGTACGGATGAAACCGCCGTCGCGCGCAAACAGCGGTGGCTCGTCGGCAAGGGCTGCCGCAAGCGCATCAATCAGTGGCCGGTGGTTCGAGCACGCCGCCACGATCTCGCCCAACGGGGCCGGGGGCGGCGCCAGCGCTTCGGGTTCGGCACCCAGGGCCGCCGCCAATGCCTCGCCCGAGTCGAGGCCGTCACGCAGGGCAGCCAGATCGCGCGGCCCGCCGCGGCCGACACTGAGCCGCGTCAGTGCGCGCTCGATGTCGGGCGTGCGCTTCAGGGCCTCGCGCACCCGCTCGCGCACGGCGGGCCGCTCGACGAAGAGCTGCACCAGGTCGAGGCGGCGCTCGATCGCGGCACGGTCGGTGAGCGGGGCCGCGATGCGTTCGGCCAGCAGGCGCGCGCCAGGGCCGGTCAGGGTGCGGTCGATGGTGGCCAGCAGCGTGCCGTCGCGGCGGCCATCGAGGCTCTTCACCAGCTCGAGGTTGCGCCGCGTGGCGGGGTCGATCTCCATCGTGCCGTCGGCGCGTTCGCGGCGTGGCGGCGCAAGGGCCGGTCGCTTGCCGGCTTGCGTCAGCTCGACATAGTCGAGCAGCGCCCCGCAGGCCGCGACCTCGGCGCGCGAGAACGAACCGAAGCTCTCCAGCGCCGCGACATTGAACGCGGCCTGCAGGCGCTTGCGGGCATTGTCGCTGTCGAAGCGCGCCGAGGGCAGCGGCGTCAGCACCGTGTTCCAGTCTTCCAGGGCGGCCTTCAGTGGCTCGCGCGCCAGCAGGCGGTCGGGCAACAGCAATTCGCCCGGCGCCAGACGCGCCAGCGCCGCGGCCAATTGAGACGGCAGCACGGGTTGGGTGGCGAAATCTGAGGTCGAGAGATCGAGCCAGGCCAACGCCAGCTCACCCTGCGCCTCGGCGATGGCGGCGAGATAATTGTGGCTGCGCGCGTCGAGCAGCGAATCCTCGGTGAGCGTGCCGGGCGTGATGACCCGCACCACGGCACGGTCGACGACGGATTTCGCACCGCGCTTCTTGGCCTCGGCCGGATCCTCGACCTGTTCGCAGACCGCGACCTTGAAGCCCTGGCGGATCAGCCGCGACAGGTAGGCCTCGTGGCTGTGCACCGGCACGCCGCACATCTTGATGTCTTCGCCCAGGTGCTGGCCGCGCTTGGTGAGCGCAATATCGAGCGCCGCCGATGCCTTCACGGCATCGTCGAAGAACAATTCGTAGAAATCGCCCATCCGGTAGAACACCAGATGATCCGGATGCTGCGCCTTGATGGCCAGGTACTGGCGCATCATCGGCGTCGCGTCGGCCGGGATCGGCGGCGCGGTGCCGGGAGAAGCAGCTGAACTGTCGGGCACGGTGGATCCTCGCTGGGCCCGGTCTACCACAGCCCCACCGGCTGGCCATGTGGACGAGCGGTGGGTGGACGAGCGGTGGGTGGACGAGCGGTGGATCGCGCTGCAGCGCAGTATCGGAAGTTCTCGCACGCTGGCCCCCGCTGGGGATTGCCGCCAATATGCGCTCTCAAACGGGAGTGAAATGATGGCGAGCAAAAGCTCGGAAGCGATGGTCAGCAACGAAATGGGCGATCTCGACGGCGATTCGCTGCGCATGCATGCGATGGGACGGCCCGGCAAGATCGAGATTGTCGCCACCAAGCCGCTGGTGACCCAGCGCGACCTGGCGCTGGCCTATTCGCCGGGCGTCGCCGCTCCCTGTCTCGCGATCGAAAAGGACCCCTCGCTCGCCTACGACTACACCATCAAGGGCAACCTGGTGGCCGTCATCTCCAACGGCACCGCCGTCCTCGGCCTGGGCGACATCGGGGCGCTGGCCGGCAAACCGGTGATGGAGGGCAAGGCCGTGCTCTTCAAACGCTTCGCCGACGTCGACTGCATCGACATCGAGGTCGATACCAAGGACGTCGACCAGTTCGTGAACGCCGTCCGCTACCTCGGGCCGACCTTCGGCGGCATCAACCTCGAGGACATCAAGGCGCCGGAGTGCTTCATCATCGAGCAGCGCCTGCGCGAGCTGATGGACATCCCGATCTTCCATGACGACCAGCACGGCACCGCCATCGTCTCGGCGGCCGGCCTGATCAACGCGCTGCACCTCACCGGCCGCAATCTCAAGGACATCAAGATGGTGGTGAACGGCGCCGGCGCCGCCTCGATCGCCTGCATCGAGCTGGTGAAGGCGATGGGCCTGCCGCACGAGAACGCCATCCTGTGCGACACCAAGGGCGTCATCTACCAGGGCCGCACCGAGGGCATGAACCAGTGGAAGAGCGCCCATGCCGTGCGCACCAAGGCACGCACCCTGGCCGAGGCGATGAAGGGCGCCGACGTCTTCTTCGGCCTGTCGGTGAAGGGCGCCGTGACGAAGGAGATGGTCCGGTCGATGGCCGACAAGCCGATCATCTTCGCCATGGCCAATCCCGATCCCGAGATCTCGCCGGAGGACGTGAAGTCGGTGCGTTCCGACGCCATCATGGCGACCGGCCGCAGCGACTATGCCAATCAGATCAACAATGTGCTGGGCTTTCCCTACATCTTCCGTGGTGCGCTGGACGTCCGCGCCAGCACGATCAACGAGGAAATGAAGGTCGCCGCCGCCCAGGCGCTGGCCAATCTCGCGCGCGAAGACGTGCCCGACGAGGTCGACCGCGCCTATTCCGGCCGCCGCCTGCGCTACGGGCCCGAGTATGTCGTGCCGGTGCCGTTCGATCCGAGGCTGATCTCGGCGGTGTCTTCCGCCGTGGCGGAAGCGGCGATGAAATCGGGCGTGGCGCGCAAGCCGATCGCCGACATGGCGGAATACCGGCGCGACCTCTCCGGCCGTCTCGATCCCACCAGCCACTGGCTGCAAAGCCTGTTCGACCAGGTGAAGGCCAATCCGCAGCGCGTCGTCTTCGCCGAGGGCGAGGAGGAGCGCACCATCCGCGCCGCCGTCGTGTTCCGCGACAACGGCTACGGCACGCCGATCCTGATCGGCCGCGAGGAACAGGTGCGCGAGACCATGAAGACGTTGGGCATCAACGATGCCAGCGGGATGGAGATCCACAATGCGCGGCTCTCGACCCGCAACGCGCCCTATACCGACCTGGTCTACGCGCGCCTGCAGCGCGACGGCTACCTGCGCCGCGACATCCAGCGCATGGTCAACCAGGGCCGCAACGTGTTCGGCGCCTGCATGGTGGCGATGGGCGACGCCGACGGCATGGTGACCGGCATCACCCGCCGTTTCCCCGAGTGCTATGGCGACGTGAAGCGCGTGATCGACGTCGAGGCCGGCAAGGTGCCGATGGGCTATTCCATCGTCGTCGCGCGCCACGGCACGGTGTTTCTGGCCGACACCGCGATCAACGAGACACCGTCGCCGGAGGAGCTTGCCACCATTGCCCGCCAGATGGCGCGCAATGCGCGGCAGATGGGCCACGAGCCCAGGGTCGCGTTCCTGTCGTTCTCCAACTTCGGCAGCCGCGAGATCGAGCGCATCGACCGCATCCGCAAGGCAATCCGCATCCTGCAGGCCGACGAGGTCGACTTCGAGTTCGACGGCGAGATGCAGGCCGACATGGCGCTCGACTACGAGCTGCTGCGCGAGACCTATCCGTTCTGCCGCCTCACCGGTCCGGCCAACGTGCTGGTGATGCCGGGCCTGCATTCGGCGCATATTTCCTCGCGCCTGTTGCAGCGGCTGGGCGGCGTCACCGTGATCGGTCCGGTGATCGACGGCCTGCAGAAGCCGGTCCAGATCGTCCAGATGGGCGCCACGGTCAGCGATCTCGTCAATCACGCCGCACTTGCGGCATACGGCGCGCTCAAGGCACGGAGGTAGGAATGGTCGATCTCGTCATTCGCGGCGCCACCATCGTCGACGGCATGGGCCATGAGCCGCGGCGCGCCGATCTCGCGGTCAAGGACGGCCGCATCGCCGCGATAGGCGACATCAAGGACAAGGGCGCAGAGACGATCGACGCCGGTGGTCTCACCCTCACGCCCGGCATCGTCGACGTGCACACGCACTACGATGCGCAGGTGACCTGGGATTCGACCTTGTCGCCCTCGCCGTCGCTCGGCGTCACCACGGCGATCATGGGCAATTGCGGCTTCGGCATCGTGCCCGCACCGTCGGTCGCCGCCCGCGATCTCGTGATCCGCAACCTCTCGGTCGTCGAAGGCATGGACCTCGACGCGCTACGCACCGGCATAAACTGGGACTTCGAGAGCTTCGGCGAATACATGGCGATGCTGCGCCGCCGTGCGCCCTACGCCAATGTGGCCGTGCTCGCGGGCCATTCGACGATCCGCACCGCGGTGATGGGCGAGGCCGCCTCGCAGCGCGCCGACGCGACGCCGGAAGAGCTCGCGAAGATGAAGGCCATGGTGGCCGACGCCATGAGCAACGGCGCGATCGGCCTCGGCGCCTCCTATTCGCTCAACCACTCGGGCTTTGGCGGCGTGCCGATGCCGTCCACCATCGCGCCGATGAGCGAGCTCGATGCGCTGGTGGGCGCGATGGGCCCGCGCGGCAAGGGCGTGATCGCCATCGCCTCGGGCGTGAAGACGCCGCAGGAGCTGGAGCCGATGGCTGCCAGGTACGGCCGGCCGTTTTTCCAGGGCACCGGCATGGCGATGTACAACGAGCAGGAGCCGCAGCGCGCGATCAAGATCTTCGACGACTGCGCCGCCGCCATCCGTCGCGGCAACGGCCTCTACGTTCAGATTCCCTGTCAGCCGCTGTCGTTCGATTTCACGATGGCCAACGCCTATCCGTTCTACAGCCACTCGGCCTTCGATCCGATCAAGGCTTTTACGCCCGAACAACTTGCGGCCGTCTATCGTGACCCGTCGTGGCGCGCCAAGTTCCGCGAGAACGCCAAGAACCCGCGCCCCGGCATGATCTTCCAGGGCAACTGGGATCGCGTGATGGTGGCGGTGGCGCAGAAGCCGGCCAATGCGAAATACGTGAACCGCTATCTCAACGAGATCGCGGCCGCCGAGCATCGCGATCCGCTCGATATCATGCTCGACCTCAGCCTCGACGAAAATCTCGAGACGGCGTTCCTCGGCCGCTTCCTGAATGTCGGCGACGACGGCGTTGCAAAGCTGCTGAAGCACGAAGCCGGCGTGGTAGCGCTCTCCGATGCGGGCGCGCACCTCATCTATATGTGCGATGCGGGCTTCGGCCTGCATTTCCTGGCCCGTTGGGTGCGCGAGCGCGGCGACTTCGACATGGTCGAGGGCATCCGCCGCCTGACCTCCCATCCCGCCGATCTCTACGGCATCCCGAACCGCGGCCGCCTTGCCGTCGGCGCGCAGGCCGACATGCTGCTGTTCGATGCCGCGACCGTGGGCGTGTCGCCCGCCGAACGGGTCGCCGATCTTCCCGGTGGCGGCCGCCGCACGATCCGCCGCCCGACCGGCGTGCACGGCGTCTTCTGCAACGGCGTGAAGACCTTCGATGGCAAGGACTACGTCAAGCATGCCAAAGGCCCGGGACACGTGCTCGACCGCTTCAACATGTCGATGGGCCAGCACGCGGCTATCGCCGCGCAATGACGGCGATTCCACAAAAGCCTTGCCCGCCTCCCGATCCGGCGCCGCGAACGCCAAAGTTCGCGATGCCGGCCAATGCCTGCGACAGCCACGCCCATATCTTCGGGCCGGCCGCGACATATCCGTGGTCGCCGGCGCGCGGTTACACGCCGCCCGACGCTTTGCCTGAGGCGTACGAGCATCTGCACAAGGTGCTGGGCGTCACACGCGGCGTCATCACCCAGCCCAGCGTCTACGGCACCGACAACAGCGCCACGCTCGACTATGTGTCGGCGCATCCCGACCGGCTGCGCGCCGTGGTGTCGGTCGGTCCTGGCATCAGCGACCGCGAGCTCGAGGCCATGCATGCCAAAGGCGCGCGCGGCATTCGCGTCAACATCGCCGATCCGGGCGGCAATCCCTTTAAGTCGTTTTCCGAGCTGCGCCGCGTCGCCGAGCGGCTGAAACCGCTCGGCTGGCACATCGAGCTGCTGCTGCATGTCCACGAGGCCGACATGCACGAACTCGGCAGCCTGCCGGTGCCGCTCTCGATCGGCCATCTGGGCTACATGCCGGCGGGCCTCGGTATCGACCACCCGCGCTACCGCGGCTTTCTCGACCGGGTGGCCGACGGCAATTGCTGGGTGAAGCTGAGCGGACCCTACCGCATCACCGCCGAGCGCCACCTGCCCTACGCCGACACGGTGCCTTTCGCCCACGCCCTGGTCGCGCGCCGGCCGGACCGGATCGTCTGGGGCACCGACTGGCCGCATCCCATGTGCCCGATTCCGATGCCCAACGACGGCGCGCTGGCCGACATGCTGCTCGACTGGGCGCCCGACGAGGACGTGCGAAAGCGCATCCTGGTCGACAACCCGGCCGAGCTTTACGGCTTTTAGAATCGGTTGAAGAGTTTCAGATAGTCCCAACACCCGTCGCCTCGGGCGGAGTAACCTCCGCCCTGGAGCGTAGCCGAGGGGCCTCCTCTCCACCGGAGACAGCCTATTGTGGAGAAAAGGTCCCTCCACTTCGCGCTACGCGCTTCGGTCGGGACGACGGATAGGCCTAACGTCCTCATGCCCTAGGAAGCCCGCATGACTCTCGAGACCTGGTCGCTCTATCTCGGCGCGGTCGTGCTGATCGCCTGCACCCCGGGACCGAACGTGCTTTACGTCACCACGCGCAGTATCCGCTTTGGCCTGGGGCCGGCCTTCGTCGGCATGGTCGGCTGCCTGGCGGCACTCGTCCTGATGCTGACGGGCTCGGTCGCGGGATTGAGCGCGCTCCTGCTCGCTCTGCCGGATGCCTTCACCGTGCTGAAGCTCGCGGGTGCTGCCTATCTCGTCTATCTGGGCATTCAGCTCTGGCGCGAACCTGTCGAGCCTGATGTGACGCCGCAGCCGAGCGGCACGTCCAATACAGCGCTGCTGCGTGATGGCTTCCTGGTCGGCATCAGCAATCCCAAGCTGCTGATCTTCGCGGCGGCCTTCTTCCCGCAATTCATCGACCCCGCTCGTGCCTGGGGGCCGCAGTTCGCGTTGATGGTCGCGACCTTCGTGGGCGTCGAACTTTTCTTCTATTCGATCTACGCGCTCGGAGGTCGCAAGCTCGCGGACCGGCTGATGCACGGCGTCTGGCGGCGCCGATTGAACCGGGCCAGCGGCCTGGTCTTCATCGGCTTCGGCGCCGCCCTGCTGCGTTACAAGCCCTGAAGGCTACCGCTTCACCTTCATGACTTTACTTTCATGACGGTGAGTTCGTGCTTGCGGCCATCGCGCGCCGTCCACGAGATCGACTGACCCTCGGCTAGGCCGATCAGGGCGGCACCGACCGGCGTCATCACCGAGATCTTGTGCGCGTCGCTGTCCTCGTCGACGGGATAGACCAGCGTCTCGGTATGCTCGCGGCCGTCGTCGGAGCGGAACGTGACCGTCGAGCCCATGCGCACAACATCGGCCGGCACGCTGCCATCCTTCACGATCTTGGCACGTTCCATCTCGGAGAGGAGCTCTTCGGCGACTTCCGGCAGGCGCTCAATCGAGGCGGTGGCGAGATCTGTCAGGCGCTCGTAGTCGGCATTGCTGACAATGATGTTGGGAACCGAACGGCTGCGCACGAGAGTAGGCATCGTGGATGCTCCTGGTCTTTAACTTTGGAAGAATGAAGATCGATCGATCGCACAGGCGATCTCGGTGCCCCGATGCCGGGACACCGGCTCGGGGACTACGCTTCTGCGATCGGATGGTTCCGTCGCGGCACGAGCGAAAGGGTAGCCGAGAACTTCATACCCATGAGGTAGGCTTGGGCTGGTCGGCTTTCAAGCCCGTTTGGCGGCCCGTCGCGCCTGATAGACCTGCAGATGGGCATAGGCCATGCGCAGGTTGGGCGTGGCGATGCCGGCCTTCTTCGCGCGCGCGATCATGTCGCCCACAATGTGATCGGCTTCGACCATCGCGCCCTTCTCGAGGTCGTGCAGCATCGAGGCCGCGAACTTCGAGCCCTTGACGGTCAGGAACGAGCGAATGGTGGTGACGCCCTTCTCGCCGGGATCGTGGCCTGCCGCGGCTGCGACCTTGCAGCCCTCGTCGACCGTCTCCAGCACGATCGCCCGGCCTTCATCGGCTTCGAGGATGTCGCCCGAGGCGCCGCGCATCAGGCAGCATGTCGCGGCCAGCGTGCAGAGCATGATCCACTTGTCCCAGAGATCCTGGACGATGTTGGCGTTCAGCCCTCCGTCGACGCCCGACTTCTTGATCGCGGCATCGAGTTCGACCAGAGCACCGCGCGCAGGTTTGCCGTCGCGCTCACCGAACGAGATGGCTGCGAAGGGGCTGGTATGGAGGATTTCACCCTTGTCGTTCATGACGACGCCCACGCGGGCGAGGCCGCCCACCACCTTGGCGTCGCCGAACTTCTCGGCCAGCACGTCGATGTGGCGCATGCCGTTCAGCAACGGAATGACCGTGGTATTCGCGCCCACCGCCGGAGCGATAGCGTCGATCGCCGAATCGAGGTCGTAGGCCTTGCAGGTCAGCAGCACGAGATCGTACGGCCCGCCATCACCCGCCTTGGTGACGGTCTTCACCGTCTGGGTGATGTCGCCCTTGGTGCTCTTGATGACCAGGCCGTCGCGCTGCAGCGCTTCGCGCCGCTTGTCGCGCACGAGGAACGTCACGTCGGCGCCGCTCTGGTGCAGCCGGCCGCCGACATAGCCGCCGATCGCGCCGGCGCCGAGGATAAGAATTTTCACTTGAGGCCGCCCCGCGCCCGACGCGCCTCATAGGTCTGAAGATGGGCATAGGCGAAGCGTAGGTTGGGCGCGGCGATCCCATGCTTGCGGGCCCGCCCCAGCATGTCGCCCACGATCTGCTTGCCTTCGGCCGGGCCGGCCTTCTCCATGTCGCCGAGAATCGACGCCACGGCCTTCGAACCCTTGCTCGTCAGCATGGTCTGGATACCGGCCAGGACCTTGTCGCTGGGCGCGTGGCCCTCCGCCGTGGCGACCTTGCAACTCTCGTCCAGCGTCTCGAGCACGATGGCCGCGCCATCCTCGGTCTCCATGATGTCGCCGACGGTGCCGCGCATGGAGGAACACATGCCGGCGATCGTGGCCAGCATGATCCACTTGTCCCACAGATCCTGGTTGATGTTGGGGTTGATGCCGCCGTCGATGCCGGCCTTCTTGCAGGCTGCGTCGAGTTCCATGAGTGTCGCGCGCGCGGGCTTGCCGTCGCGTTCCCCGAAGGACACGCCCGACGCGCCGGAATGCAGGATCTCGCCGTTGGGTCCCAGCATGCCGGAGATGCGGGCAAGGCCACCCGCCACCTTCTCGGCCCCGAACTTCTTGTCGAGCGTGGCAAAGTGGGCGTGGCCGTTCAGCATCGGCACGATGGTCGTGCCGCTGCCGACCGCGGGAGCGATCGAGTCCATCGCGGAGTCGAGATCGTAGGCCTTGCAGGCCAGCACGACGATGTCGTAGGGCCCGCCCTCTATGGTTCCATTGGGGCCGCCCTTGGTCACGACCTTCGCCGGAACCACGGCATCGCCCTTCGGGCTTTTCACGACCAGGCCGTCCTTGCGCACCTTCTCGGCGCGCTTCTCGCGCAACAGGAAGGTGACGTCGGCGCCGGACTGATGCAGGCGCGCGCCCCAATAACCGCCGACCGCGCCGGCCCCGAGAATGAGAATCTTCACGCTTTGCTCCCGGTCTTGTTTCGCTCCGCCAGCCAGTCGGCGAGCCAGGTCGCGAGGTCGTCGGTCTGGTGATGGATATGGTCGAGGTTGAGGTCGGCCGCGCGCTTCACGCTCTCGTCGGTGCGGATCCAGATGGTGCGCATGCCCATGTCGGCCGCGGGCTTCAGGTTGACGGCGATGTCGTCGGCGAAGGCCGCGCGGGTCGGGTCGACATTGTGCCGTCGCACCAGCTCGTCATAGATCTGGCGGTGGGGTTTGGGCCAATAGTCGCCGGCCACGATATCGAAGATCGCCTCGAAATGATGCGCCACGCCCAGCCGCTCCATGACGCGCTCGGCATGCGGCACATCGCCGGCGGTGAAGATGATCTTGCGGCCCGGCAGCGCGCGCAGCGACGCTTCCAGCGCGGGATTGGCCTCGACCGGCGAGTAGTCGATGTCGTGGACGTAGTCTAGATAGTGCGTCGGGTCGACGCCGTGCAGGCTCATCATGCCGCGCATCGAGGTGCCGTGGTCGCGCCAGTATGCCTTCTGCACGACCCGCGCCTCTTCCGGCGTCACTTTCAGCCAGTCCGAGATATAGGCGCCGATACGCACGTCGATCTGGGCGAACAGATTGCAGCGCGCCGGATAGAGCGTGTTGTCGAGGTCAAACAGCCAGACGTCTGGATCGTGAAGTGGGGGCATGGGCGCTGGATTACCGGCCAGTCGTGCGCTTGTCGAGCAGGCAGCTTATAAAGGCGCCAATGGACACCCTGACGATCGTCTTACTGGCAGCCATCGCGCTGCTGATCCTGGTGCTGGTGCTCGCGCTGACCCGTCGCGGCAGCGGCGAGGCCGAGGCCATGCGCCAACAGCTCGCCCTGGCCCTCAGCCAGCAATCCGAAACCGTCCAGCGGGTCGAGCGTTCGCTGCGCGAGCAGGAGCAGGCGCTGGGCAAGGTGGTGGCCGAGCGGCTGGACCGCACCGAGAAGGCGACCGGCCAGATCGTCACCGACCTGCGCGAGCGGCTGGTCCGCATCGACGAGGCGCAAAAGAAGATCGGCGAGCTCTCGACCCAGGTCGTGAGCCTGCAGGAGGTCCTGTCCAACAAGCAGGCGCGCGGCGCCTTCGGCGAGGTCCAGCTCAACGACCTGGTGCAGAGTGCGCTCCCGCCCTCGGCCTACGAATTCCAATCGACGCTGTCATCAGGCGCGCGCGTGGATTGCCTTCTGCATCTGCCCAATCCGCCGGGCTCGATCGCCATCGACGCCAAATTCCCGCTCGAGAGCTACAGCGCCCTGCGCGCCGTGGCGGCGGGCGACACGGCTGCGCTGGCCATCGCCCAGCGCAGCTTCCAGCAGGCAATCCGCAAGCACATCGGCGATATCCGCAGCAAATACATCATCTCCGGCGAGACCGCCGAATCGGCGCTGATGTTCCTGCCCTCCGAGGCGGTCTATGCCGAGCTGCACGCCAACTTCACCGGCCTGGTGGAAGAGTCCTACCGCGCCCGCGTCTGGATCGTGTCACCCACCACCATGATGGCGACCTTGAACACCGTGCGCGCCGTGCTGAAGGACGTCCGCATGCGCGAGCAGGCGGGCGAGATCCAGAAGACAGTCGGGCTGCTGCTCGACGACGTGAAGCGGCTCGACGAGCGGGTCGAGAAGCTGAAGTCGCACTTCGCCATGACCGAGAAGGACCTGCGCGAGGTCGACATCTCGGCCGACCGCATCACCAAGCGCGGTCAGCGCATTTTGGACGTCGATCTCGGCGACGAGCCCACGGCACTGCCGCCGAAGGTCTGAAAAACGGAGGTCGTCATGAGTTCATCCGGCGCCAGCCTCACCGTGCTGAAGGCCCTGGCCCAGGCTTTCAACGACCACGATCTCGACCGCATCATGGGCTTCTTTGCCGACGATGCCGTCCTGGAAATGCCGCGCGGGCCCGATCCATGGGGCCGGCGCTATGTCGGCCTGGCCGCCATCCCCGAAGGCCTGCGCGCCCGCTTCACCGGTCTGCCGGACGTCCACTACGGCAACGACAGCCACTACATCGATGGCGACATGGGCATTTCGCAATGGACCGTGACGGGAACGACGCCGGCGGGCGAGCGCGTCGAAGCGCGCGGCTGCGATTTTTACAGTTTTCGCGCCGGCAAGATCACCAAGAAGGACTCGTTCTGGAAGATCGTCGAGAAATAGTCGTCCCTCAGCCCCAGGGGCCGCGGCGCGACGATTGCGGCGGCGCACGCCACGGACTCGACTGCGGCACGCTCGACCGCGCAGGCCGCGAGGCTGCTGCCGGTCGATAGTCGCCGGCACCCGCCCCAGCACCGGCCATCGCCTCCAGACGCGCAATGCGTTCTTCCATCGGCGGATGGGTCGAGAACAGGCGGCCCATGCCGCCGGCCGAGAGCGGATTGGCGATGTACATGTGCGCCGTCGCCGGATTGGCTTCGGCCGCCCGGTTGGGGATCTGCTGCGCGCCGGCGTGCAGCTTGGCCAACGCCGAGGCGAGCCACAGCGGCTGGCCGGAGATTTCCGCGCCCATGCGGTCGGCCTCGTATTCGCGGCCACGGCTGATCGCCATCTGCACCAGCATGGCCGCCATCGGCGCCAGGATCATCGCCGCGATCGCCACGATCGGATTGACCAGCGGACGACCCTCGGAGTCGCGGCCGCCGCCCATCAGTCCGCCGAAGCTCGCCAGCATGCCGATGGCGCCCGCAAGCGTGGCGGCAATGGTCATGATCAGCGTGTCGCGGTGGCGAACGTGGCTCAGCTCATGCGCCATTACGCCCGTGATCTCCTCGCGGCTGAGATAGCGCAGCAGGCCCGTGGTCGCGGCGACAGCGGCGTTCTCGGGGTTGCGGCCGGTGGCGAAGGCGTTGGGCTGCTCCTCGTCGATGACATAGACGCGCGGCATCGGCAGGCCGGCGCGCTCCGCCAGGCCCTGGACGATGCCGTAGAGCTCGGGCGCCTCGTTGGGGCCAACCTCCTGCGCGTTGCTCATGCGCAGCACCATCTTGTCGCTGTTCCAGTAAGCGAACAGGTTCATGCCCAAGGCGGCAACCAAGGCGATGACGAGGCCGGATTGGCCACCCAGCAGATAGCCCGCCACCAGGACGAAGCCGGTGAGGGCTGCGAGAAGGAGAGCAGTCTTGAAGTAGTTCATGGCCGGAAAGATGGTTGCCAACTGTGGCGATTCAAGGCGGCCCGGGGCATCATGCCGGCATGTCCGACGACACGCCCAAAGCCTCGCCCGAGGCGCCGAAAGCCGAGCCCGCCAAGCCCGGGCCCCCCGAAAAGCCCAAGAAAGTCGAGGAGATCGGCGGCCCTCCCGGCCCTGAACCAACGCGCTACGGCGACTGGCAATTCAACGGGAAAGTGACGGACTTTTAGATGCGCGCCGACATCTTCCACCCCGCGTTCAAGGCGCAACCCTGGTGGTGGGAAGCGTGGACGCCCAACAACGCACTGAGCGTGGACCCGCCGGCCAAGACCGACGTGGTGATCGTGGGCGCGGGCTACGGCGGCCTGTCGACGGCGCTGGAGCTTCGGCGCAACGGCATCGAGTGCGTGGTGCTGGAACGCGGCGTGTTCGGCATTGGCGCCTCGACGCGCAATGGCGGCATGCTCTCGGGCGGCACCAACATCGCCAAGGGCTTGGGCGGCAAGAACCCGAAGGTCGAGGCCGAGTTCGAAGCGAACAAGGCGGCGTTCCTCGGCAGCGGAGCCGACTCGCTGCAGACCCTGATCGACATCATCGGGCGCGAGAAGATCGATTGCGGACTGATCACGACCGGCCGCTTCACCGGCGCCTGGACGCCGAAGCATTACGACGACCAGGCGCGCAAGGTCGAGATGTTCAACAAGTACGCCAATGTCGGGGCCGAGATGATCCCGCGCGAGCGCGTGCGCGAGATGATGGCGTCCGACTACTACTACGGCGGCATGTACGTGAAGAGCGGCGGCAATCTCCATCCCGCGCGCTACTACAAAGGCCTGCTCGAAGCGGCGCACGCGCAAGGCGCCACCCTGTGCGGTAATGTCGAGGCCGAGCGTATTGAAAAGACCGGCAGCGGCTGGCGCGTGCTCACCGCAAAGGGCCCGATCGCCTGCAAGGAAGTCGTCATCGCGACCAACGGCTATACCGGCGACCTGACGCCCAAGCTGAAGATGCGCGTCGTGCCGGTGGCGAGTCACATCATCGCCACCGAAGAGCTGCCGATGCCGGCGACGGATCTCATCCCGCTGCAGCGCTCGATCGGCGACACCAAGCGCGTGCTCACCTATTACCGGCCCTCGCCCGACGGCAAGCACATGATCTTCGGCGGCCGGGCACGCTTCACGGCGGCGCCGCCGGAGGTGAGCGCCCCGATCCTGTACCAGTACATGATCGACCGCTTCCCGCAGCTGAAGGGCGTGCGCATCACCCATGCCTGGACGGGCAACGTCGCCTTCGCGCTCGATTCGATGTCGCACATGGGCCAGGACGACGGCATGCACTACCTGCTCGCCTGCAACGGCAACGGCGTCGCCATGATGACCTATCTCGGAACGCAAACGGCCAAGAAGATCGCGGGCGGTTCCAATGCGCCGGTCAATGCCTTCGACGGCCGCGAGTTTCCAGAGCATCCGCTCTACAACGGCGATCCGTCGCTCTATCTGCCGCTGATCGGCGCGCTGTACCGCACCCGCGACTGGCTCGATCGCAAATTGGCTTCTTAGAGCGGATGATTTGAGGGCGTAAAAAGACTCCGTCGTCTCGACCGTAGCCGAGCGCAGCGAGGCGAAGTGGAGCAACCGTCTTATTTTCAGGCGGGACGAGGCTGCCATTGAGCACCATCCCTGACGATGGCGTTTAGCGTGACGATGAGCTTTCGCATGCAGGCGACGAGGCGGACCTTGCCCTTCTTTCCGGCGAGTCGCTCGTGGAAGGCCG
>CAMDOT010000150.1 GCA_945903635.1 Rhizobium sp. Q54
AAGCAAAGGCTGCCCCCGCCGACGATCCGTCCGGCAGTGGGGTGGACCGAGGTGCGAGAAAACGCATCCGAGGACTGAGCAGACGGTCATCGGCGGCTGCCCGAGGTGGGGCCGCGGGGTCAGATTCCCGACGATGTCACAGGTGGGCGTAGAACCTGTGTCACAACATTTGTCTCAACTTGGTGTGACACTTTTTAGTGTGACACGGCTCGTACGACACCGGGCAGGCGGGCGGCGATTACGCCCGCTATCCACCGATCTGTCCCCGTCGTCCGGTGTCGGTATTTGCAACCTCTGCGACTCCATGGCGTAGTTTTCCTTCACATCGGGAGAATGCCAGATGAAATCCATCGTCTCTGTCGCTTTTGCGCTCATCGTCGCGGCCGCCGCTTGGCCGGCTACAGCCCAGACCGCCAAGGCCGCCTTCAAGAGTGCCGACGGCAAGGATGTCGGCACGGCCGAACTGGTCCAGACGCCGGCGGGCGTTCTGGTCAAGCTGTCGGTGAAGGCGCTGCCGCCGGGCGAGCATGCCTTCCACATCCATGGCGTGGGCAAGTGCGAGCCGCCGTTCACGTCGGCCGGCGGGCACTTCAACCCGACGGGCAAGAAGCACGGCATGATGGCAGCCGACGGCCTGCATGCGGGCGACATGCCCAATCTCCACATCCCGGCCGACGGTGTGCTGATGGTCGAGGTGCTCAATCCGGCGGTCACCCTGGAGAAGGGCAAACCCAACTCGCTTTACGGGCCCGACGGCACGGCGCTGATCGTCCATGCCGGCAAGGACGATTATAAGACCGACCCGACCGGCGACGCGGGCGGCCGCATCGCCTGCGCGGTCATTCAGTAGGTTACTTCCGCGCGTCGTCGCCGGTCCGGCCTGCTGGCTTTCCTGGGGGCTTTCGCTGCACCATCGGTTGGTACGGCGGCGGTTCGGGCCTAGGGCCGCCCGGCGTCTTCGGCCGCGTGTCCTGGCGATAGAGATAATAGGCAAAGCCGCCGACGCCGGCGAGGACGGCCACGGCCAGGGCTTCGTAGAGCGACATGTCGAACCGTTCTCCAGACAATCGGCGATGGATTACAGTAGGCACAGTATCGTGAGGGCCCAGATTGGGGGAGCGATGAATGAGCGATGAGATCGGCCGTCTGGCGACGCGCGAATACGAGGTGATGCTGCCGGACGGCACCAAGGCGAAGCTGGGGTTCGCCTTGTGCGATCTCGGCCGCGAGAACGCGCTGGCGCGACATGCCCGCAAGCGCAACGCCGTGGCCTTCGGCCTGCTGAGCTTCGAGGGCTTTGCCGAGGCGCCCGTCCATCCGGCGCTCTGGGTCCAGACGACGGCGGGGATGGAGATGGTCGTGTCGGACGGCGACGCCCAGCCCGGGCCCAAGCTGCAGCATATGATTGCGCGTCACTTCGCGCTGTTCTTTGCCGACATCAATGACGTGGCGCCAGGATTGGCGGCGCTGCCGCTCAGCGCCGAGGAGGAACGTCCAAACTGACGGCCCGGATTTCGATAGGCCTCAGAGCAGGATCAACACCCCGCGACAGGCCGCGACGACCAGGCCGCCGATGGTGGCGGAAATGGCGCAGGCGCTCAAGCGCGCCACCTTGATCGACGTTTGGGTTTCGGTGGTCTGGTGTTCTATCGATCGGTAGAGGCGCCTTGCCTCCTGGAGCCGCGCCATTGCCCGCATGAAGGGCATGGCGGTCTTTTGCCAGCCGTACCACCATCCCAAGGCGGTGCCGAGGGTGATCCAAAGGCTCATCATTCGAACTCTCCACAGCTTTTTGTTGAGATGCTTTGCATAGCCTGCTCGGATTTGCGCTTTCCGGGCGCGCCTGCGCACGTGACGCGCGCGTCGTTTGAGGATCGTGACGGCACCGCATCGGCGGTGACTTGATGGAGATGAGTAGCCGGCTTGGTGGACTGCGCCGGTGTCGACGCAAAGAGGAGCGCGGCGCAAATGCAAGCGGCGCCAAGGGCGACGCAATCCTGGAATGGTGTCACGGCAGGTTCTCCATGGCGGCGCTGGTGGTTTGGTTGAAGGGGTGCATCTTGAGGTTCAGTAAGAGAGAGCCGAAGGCAGGCTATCCTTCATCACGCCGTACACGGAGACGGTGCGGTAGAGCGACGTGAGAGCCTTGTCGTATTCGTAAAGCGGCGCGTTGGTGACGTAGACGACGTCCCGCGCGCGGATGTTGAATTGCTGGGCGACAAAGAGCGAGACCGGCTGCATGAGATCCAGCCGGAAGATCGTGGAGTGACCGTTCGGCTCGGTCTTGGGATCGTTGAGACGAAAGACGAAAATCCCGCTTTTGTTGGCGCGTTCGTCGTTCAGTCCGCCGGCAGCGCCCAGCGCCTCGAGCAGGCTGAGCTCCGTCTTGTCGATGTCGACATTCCCCGACTTCAGGACGGCGCCGAGGATCGTGAATGTACGAGCGTTGGGACGCACGACGATCTCGTCGCCGCCTTGGATTTCACAATCTCGGCCGGAAAGCAGATCGGAGTATTGCGCGGTCAGCGCGACGCTTCCTCGCCGCCGCAGGACGACCTCGAACTGCGGAGACGAAAGCCTGTCCGTGCTCGCGGGGCCGCCGGCGCGATTGATGGCGTCCGCCACCGAGCGCGTGCCGTCGAGGACGGAAAATCGCCCGGGTGTCTTGACGTCGCCGGAGACCATGACCGTGTTCGATCGATCGCTCTGGAGCTCCACGATGACCTGCGGCTCCTGGGCCTTGCCTTTCAGGCGCTCGAGGATGCGCTGCTCGATCTGGCCGAGGTCGAGCCCTCTCACGTTCACGTCGCCGACGAACGGGACCGATATGGTGCCGGCATCGGTGACATGCTGTGAACCGAGGTCCGCGCCGGCCTTCTGGGCGGTTGGGAAGATGCCGCCGTCGTAAGCTTCGAGAATGCGAACCTTCAGGACGTCGCCGGGTCCCACCGATACCTTTCGGCCCGCCGAGGTGGGCCCGTTAGCGGTGGATCTGTCGACGGCGGCCCTGTCAACGCGCGCCGTGCTTCGATACGGCAGCACGGAGGTTGGATCGAGGTCGATCACGTCGTACGGGAGCGGCGCGGCGGACTCCGGAGAAGCGCGAGACATCTTGGGGCCATCGCCGGGCAGAAGCTGGCAACCTCCAAGGATCAAGGTGGCTGCCCACACGATGAGGTGTACCGACATGTGCCGGAAGCCGACTTGTACTCTGGGCGCCATCGACGTCATCTAGCATCCGGTCGTGATGCTGGAAGGGCGAGAGCGGTCGAGATTTGTCACGGCTTGTTTCCGGCGAGCAGCGAGAAACATTTGGACGCATATGCGGTAGGTGGCGGCATGCCACCTGAAGCACTCACTCTGTGCTGCGCGAGGTCGGTGACCTATTTTGCCCGCGGGTCGGCCGGTGTGGCGGCAGGGAAGCTCATGCGCGCGCAGAGGCCGCGTGGATGCCGGTCCAGCAACGTCAGCGTACCGCCATGTGACTCCGCGACGGCCAGGACGATGGCGAGCCCCAGGCCGAAGCCGCCTGTCGCCTGCCGGGCCGGATCCGTTCGATAGAACGGTTCCATGACCCGCTGCTTTTCCTCGTCCGGTATTCCTGGGCCGTCGTCTTCCACATCGATCGTGATGGACGGGCTTGAGGTGGTCAGTCGGGCTGTGACAGTCGTGCCGAACTTCGTCGCATTCTCGATCAGGTTGGAGATCGCGCGGCCAAGCGACTGAGGCCTGCAGAGCATCGCGAAGCGCTGGGGACCTTCATAGACGACGGTGTGGCCGGCATCGGCGAACTGATCGCAAATCGTTTCGATGATCGAGGGCAGATCCGCCATCTCCGATGCTTCCAGGCCGCTGCCTTCCCTGAGGTAGGTGACCGCGGACGCGATCATCGAATCCATCAGCTCCAGGTCCTCGAGCATTCGGGTCTTTTCAGCCGAAGCGGGAATCTCTTCTGTCCGCAGACGCAGGCGCGTCAAAGGCGTTCGGAGGTCGTGACTGATGGCAATCAGGGTTGTCGTTCGATCCTCGATCAGCCGGATAATGCGTCTTCGCATCCGGTTAAACGCCCGCGCGGCTTGGCGGATTTCGGACGGTCCCTCCTCGCGAACAGGGCTCTCTATGCCGGCACCGCTGAACCGGTCGACCGCCGCCGCAAAACGCGCGAGGGGTGCCGCGAGCCGACGGGCAGCCCAGATCGACAGCAGGATCGTCGAGGCAATCAGGAAGATCAAAGGAAGCAGAACGGGCGCGGAAAGGAAGGACGGCTCCGGAGGAGGTCCCGGAGGCCCCGGAAGCCCATAGCCTCGCGGCGGTCCCGGAGGGCCATGGCCGGGCGGCGGTCCCGGAGGCCCTTGGCCTGGCGGTGGCCCGGGGGGCGAACCGGGAGGCGAACCGGGAGGGTGCGGCGCAAAGGGGCCGTCGTCCAGCAGGACATTGATCGTGACCGCCTGCCCGTCGCGCAGGAGGGCGCGGACGGCGACAAACGAGGGTTGATCCGAGCGGATCGCAACGATCCTGATGCCGGGCGGCAGGTCGCGAACGATCCGGGACAACAGGGCACGAGACGCCGGATCGACTGAACCGGGGGCGCTGCCGTCGTCGAGCTTCACCGTGAGGGGCCCGTGGCTGTAGGCGGCGATGAGTTCCTTTCGCGCCGGCGCGCTCACGGCATCGAGCCCCCGCAGCAGCGTCGCAATCCGTATCGCGCCGTCCGGTGAGGGCATCGGACCGCTGCGATCCGGCGCCAGGACGAGGAAGAAGAGTCCGGCGATGGCGAAGGTCACCACGCTTGCGATGACCAACAGTGCCGAGAGTTGAGTGGTGATCCGATCGAAATAGCGGGCGATTCGACCGATCCGCTTCATGCCCTCATGACCTCGGACGTGAAGACATAGCCTCCGGATCGCACCGTCTTGATGAACTGGGGATCGCGAGGGTCGGCTTCGATTTTTCGGCGGATGCGGCTGACGAGGATGTCGATGCTGCGGTCCAGGGCGCCCGCCGCCCGCCTCTGTGACAGGTCGAGCAACTGGTCTCGCGTCAGCGTCCGGCGCGCATGTCGGCAAAAGGTAAACAGCAGATCGAATTCCGCGCTCGTGAGGATGACCCGCGTTCCTTCGGGGTTTCGAACTTCCCTCGAGACCGGATTGATCTGCCAGCCGGCGAACTGGACGGCGTCGTTCGCGCCATCCTCGGTGTCGGGCAGGGCGGTGGCCCGGCGCAGAACGGCCTTTATGCGTGCCAGCAGTTCGTGCGGATTGAACGGCTTGGCGACGTAGTCGTCGGCGCCCATTTCCAGACCGACGACCCGTGCAACAGGGTCGCCTGCGGCCGTGAGCATGATGATGGGGAGGGTCGAAGTGGTCCGCAGCCGGCGACAGATGCTGAGCCCGTCCTCTCCCGGGAGCATGATGTCGAGAACGATGAGATCGATTCTCGCGGTGCCGAGCGCCCGGTCCATGGAGCGGGCGTCTTCGGCAACGGTGACGCGACAACCGTTCTTCGACAGAAAGCGCGACACCATCGTCCGGATTTCGCGATCGTCTTCGACGACGAGAATGTGGGGCGATCGTACCATGACTTCCTTCTACATCGATTGCGGCGCGCCGGGCGTCAGGCTTTTTGGTTTCTGATTGTTTCCAGATCGTCGTCCGACAAAGCCAGCAACAACATGCGGCGTGCCCCCTCGGAGCGTGGATGCCAACTTGACCGGGTCATCACTTGCAGGAGCGTCACATGATTTGGAAATATGTTGCTTCCATCGTCGTCGCGGCGACGGGGCTTTTCGGCGCGGGGGCGGGCCTTGCCCAGCAGCCGGGATCCTACCCCATGCCTCCCATGGCGGGCCTGCCATTTTTTGCTCCGGGTCTTCCGCCGCCTCCTCCCTTCGCGGGGCCAGGGCCTGGGGCCGGGAATGCCTTGCCGGCCGGGCCGTCGCCGAAGGAGGTATGCATGAATGCCGTCGCCCTCCGGGCCGGCTTCCTGGGCTATCTGAAGGCGAAGCTCGACCTTGCACCGCCGCAGCTTGCCGCCTGGCAGGAGGCGGAGGCGGTCTTCAACGACGTCGCCAAAGGCGAACGGGAAGGTTGTTCTCGCCTCCCGGCAGAAGTGGCACAGGCGAGCGTGCTCCGTGCGATCGCATTCGCCGAAGAGTACACGGCCAGCCAGCAGCAGCAGTTGCAGAAGACGGGGCCGGCCATTCGGAAGCTCTACGAGTCCCTGTCGGCCAGCCAACGCAAGGTCATGGATAGCATCCCTCCGCCCATGATGTTCTAGGCGGTTCTGCGCCGGCGCTCCCAATGCCGCTTTGCGGCAAAGCCGGCTACCGCCCGACGGCCCTTCTCCCCCGGCCGTCGGTCGCAAGGGAAGGGGACCACACATGGTCCGTCCTGCGCTCGTTTCGTCCCCAACGATCGGCCGCAGACACTCGCGGGTGTGGTCCCCTTCTTTGCTCTCTTGAATCCCGGACGTCCGAGGCAGCCAGCGAGCATCGTGTGTCGCCCGCCTGGGCGATCGTACGGATCCGGAGTTGCGTCGAATCACGATCAATCTTTTGAGCTTTGGAGTTGGAGGTAACATGTTTCGACGTGTAGCCGTGGCAGTGGTCGCTTTCGCCCTGCTGGAATGTGGTGGCCTTGGAATGGCGGGCGCCCAGGAGCGGCCGTCCAAGGAGACAATGGACGCAGTTCGAAGCTGCTTCAGCAAGGCAGGCATCAATGCCCCGTCGGGTTCGGGCAAGCCGCCGCAACTGACGGCCGAGCAGCGGAAAGCCGCCGACAAGTGCTTCAAGGACGCCGGCATCGAAGTCCCAAGTGGCAGGCCCTGAAGAAGGTCTTTTGCCCGGGCGTTTGCGCCCACCCCTCATGATCTTGGAGTTTCGAATGATGAATGCCCGCAGACTCATCGGTTGCATGGGGGTGGCAATGGTATTTGCGACACCGCCGGCAATTGCTCAAACGATGGCCGATCTGTACGCAAAGCACTCGTGCGCGGTCGTGAAGATCACGGCAGCCGATGGCACGGTCGGCAACGGATTCTTTGCCGATGCGCACGGTCTCCTGGTGACATCGGCCCAGGTGATTTTTCGGCATAGCTTCTTCAAGACGGAAGCCGGCATCGGTGTCGACATTCGCTCCAAGGGGCCGATCACCCTGCTGTCGGATGATGGTCGGCAAACGACCATTCCGTCGCCGTCGGCCGATCTGCACCACGCGGACAATGCCACCAGGGACCTCGCGGCCATCGACACCGGCCTCGCGACGCCCTGCTTCATTCCCATGGCGAGTGCAGACCGCCTGCACATCGGCGACCCGGTGTTCGCCATCGCCTTCCCACCTTCCGCGCCGTCGAACGGCCTTTATCTCGGCTTTGTCGCGACAAAGGACGACGAGGTCAGCAACATTGTCGGTGTCATCGACGGGTCGCTGGAAGCCGTGCTTGCCAGTCGACGGCTGTTGCGCATCCAGATGCCGGTCACATACGGCATTTCAGGTGCTCCGATCATCGATGACAAGGGGACGGCCGTCGGCGTTGCCGCGTCGACGCCACTGCCCTGGATCGAGGCGTATTCTCAACGAATCGCCGCGGCGAGGGACGGTTCAAGAGCCCTTACCTCGGTCGAGTTCGAGAACAACATGTCGGCCGTTCTGGGGGAACTGGCGTCGATCGCCAGGCACTTCACCTCGCCTGGGGTGTTGGTGGCTGTACCTCTGGTGGGTTTGGCGACGCCGGACGACGACGCCGATCTTCAATAGCCGCTTCGGTGGCGGTATCGCCGCGTCTTCACCGGAGAGCGAACCCCTGCCGGGGCAGGGCTATCGCATGTGAGGCAATTTCGTCGTCCTGAGCGGAGCGAAGCGTAGTCGAAGGACCTGTGTCCATTCAACGGACCGCCGTGAAAAAAGGACCTTCGACTGCGCCGCCACAGGCGCTGTAAACAGCGCCGATTCGGGCAGCTCCGCTCAGGACGACGGGAAACAGTCACATGCGATAGCCTTGCCTGCCGGGGGAGGCGCAAGAAATTTCGCTTGGAATGGGTTGATGCACGCGTGGCGCACCTTCGTCCTCGGGGAGATGGCGCAAAGAGTTTTGTTCCGGAGTGTGTCCAGTCAGTGAATGGAAATGGACGGAAACAACTCTGCCGTCGCGTGCCATTCCAATCGAAAAACCCGCTCCTATAAATGATTTGCCGCATCCTGCGGCGTGTGAGTCCTCATGGAGAAGATGATGGAAGAAAGTCGAACGGCGACGCTACTCGCGATTGCTGCGGAGGTGCTGCGTGGATTGTCCGGGCGGCGCTTCGAGCCGGCCACCGGATACGTGGCGGACCTGCGTATCAGGGGCGTGCCTGCTCGCGGTCCGTCGAAGAGGAGCACCAGCAGGCTGTTGCTCCTCGTGGTTGCCATGGTCGGCGTGCCGATGGCGGCATCGGCGCAATCCAAGAGTGCATCGAACAGGAGTCCGGGTTTCTATGCCGGCGTCGAGAGTGGATTGAACTGGCTGCTCAGCAACGGCGAAAACAGCTACAACACCGGCTATGCCGTCGGCGGCGTCGCGGGGTACGACTTCCTTGGGCCGCGCGTGGAACTGGAAGTCATGTACCGCAACAATGCCGGAACGGCCGCCACTCCGTTCGGCAATGCCGCTGGCCAGATCAACCAGCTATCGACGATGGTGAACGGGCTCTACGACTTCATGCCGGGTTCCATCATCACCCCCTATGCTGGCGCTGGCCTCGGGCTGGCATTTGCCAATCCAGGTCTCCTCGGACCCTCTTCGCTGGGAGCGACCGCCTTTGCTTACCAGGGCATTGTCGGTGTCGGCTACAACGCGACGCCACTTCTGCGGGTCAATCTCGACGCCCGATACTATGGAACGTCGAACCCCGGCACCTATACCAACAACGATATCTCCGTGATGCTGGGCGTTACCTACAAGTTCGGCAACCCCTAACGGTGGCGAAGGCCGCGCGACCCGATGACAGGAGCGGGTCGCGCGGCTTAGTCTCCGCATCCGGTGGAAGCTGGCGACAGCACCGTGGCGGAGATCGAATGAAATGTTGATTGCCCAGATTACCGACATGCATCTGAAGGGCGAGGGCGAACTGCTCTATGGCCGCATCGACACCACGGGCTTCCTCGAGCGTGCCGTGGCCCACGTGAACGCGCTCGATCCCCGGCCCGACATCGTGCTGGCGACCGGCGATCTGGTGAACGACGGTGGTCCCGAGCAATACGCCAACCTGAAGCGTGTGCTGGCACCGCTGGAAATGCCGGTGTTCCTGATTCCGGGCAATCACGATGCCCGCGACGCGATGCGCCAGGCGTTTCCCGAGCATGGCTACCTGCCGGGCGACGGTTTCCTGCAGTACACGGTCGAAGGCCTGCCGGTGCGGCTGATCGCGCTCGACACGCTGGTCGAGGGCGAGGGCCACGGCGAGCTCTGCGACGAGCGGCTGGACTGGCTGGAAGCGCGGCTGGCGGAAAGCGACCGGCCGACGCTGCTGTTCATGCATCACCCGCCGTTCAAATGCGGCATCGGCTATCTCGACCGGGAGGGTCTGAACAAAGGCGGACAGCGACTGTCAGAACTTGTCCGGGCGCACGGCAATGTCGAGCGTGCGATGGCAGGCCACGTCCATCGCCCGATCCAGGTGCGTTGGGCCGGCACGCTTGCCTCGACCGCGCCGAGTACCGCCCACCAGGCAACGCTCGATCTTCGCCCCATAGAGACGCTTTCGCTGATGATGGAGCCGCCCGGCATTTCACTCCATCTATGGCGCGAGGGAACCGGCCTGATCACGCACATGAGCTACGTCGGGAACTATGACGGTCCCCAGCCGTTCAGAGCGATGTGAGTCGCCTGGGAGATCTTTTCAAACGAGTGGGCCCCGGTGTCATCACGGGCGCCGCCGACGACGATCCGAGCGGCATCGCCACCTATTCGCAGGCCGGCGCCCAGTTCGGCCTAAATATGCTCTGGACGGTGGTGCTGACCTGGCCGCTGATGGTCGCGGTCCAGTCCATCAGCGCCCGCATCGGCCGCGTGACGGGCCGCGGCCTCGCCGCCAATTTCGGCGAAGTCCTGCCGCGTCCTCTGGTCGGCGTGCTGGTGGCACTGCTGTTCATCGCCAACACCGTCAACATCGGCGCCGATCTCTCGGCCATGGGGGCGGCTGCCCATCTCGTCCTGGGCGGCAACCGCCACTTCTTCACCATAGGGTTCGCCATCGTGTCGCTGCTCGCCGTCGTGCTGGTGCCCTATCACAGCTACGTCGGCTACTTGAAGTGGCTCACCTTCTCGCTGTTCGCCTACGTCGGCGTGGTGTTCACCGTCCATATCGACTGGCCTGCCGTGCTCGGCAGCATCGTGGCGCCGCGCTTCGCTGTTTCGGCCGACTCGCTCACCATGGTGGTGGCGATCTTCGGCACCACCATCAGCCCCTATCTCTTCTTCTGGCAGAGTTCCGAGGAGGTCGAGGAGGAGGAGGCCGACCCCGACGCGGGACCGCTGATCGACCATCCCGAGCAGGCGCCGCACGAACTCACCCGCATCGGTTGGGAGACCTGGCTCGGCATGGGCTTCTCCAACCTCGTCGCCTTCTTCATCATCCTGACCACGGCGGTGACGCTGAACGCCTCGGGCCAGACCGACATCCAGACCTCGGAACAGGCGGCCGCGGCGCTGAAACCGATCGCGGGCGAGTGGTCGTTCATGCTGTTCAGCATCGGCATCATCGGCACCGGGTTGCTGGCGATTCCCGTGCTGGCGGGCTCGGCCGGCTATGCCGTGGGCGAGTTCCGCGGCTGGCGGACCGGGCTCGAGCGCACGCCGCGCGACGCGGTGCCGTTCTATGCCGTGATCGCCCTCGCCATCGTGGCTGGAGTCGCCATCGACTTCACGCCGCTCGATCCGATGAAGGCGCTGTTCTGGAGCGCCGTGCTGAATGGCATCATCACCGTGCCGGTGATGGCCGCGATGCTGATCGTGGCGTCGCGGCCCAAGCAGATGGGCGCCTTCGTGGCGACCCCGGGCCAGCGAATTCTCGGCTGGACGACGACGATCGTGATGGCCGCAGCGGCCGTCGCCATGTTCGCGCTGATGTAAGCGGCATGAAAAGTCTTGTCATCGAGACCTAGCTTACGTCGTGCCGCGCGGCCGGCGCGACCATGCTAGCGTCGATGCATGAAACTTTATTCTGGACCGCTCAGCATGTTCGGCGCCAAGGCCGAAATTGCAGCCCGTGAGAAGGGCCTCGATTTCGAACTGGTCATGGTGCCGTTCGAGATGAAGACGCTCTACGAGCCCAAGCATCCCGAGGTGCTGCGCATCAATCCCAAGCGGCAGGTGCCGGTCCTGATCGAGGGCGACCTCGAACTCTTCGATTCGACGCAGATCTTCGAATACCTCGAAAGCCTGAAGCCCGAACCGGCGCTGTGGCCGGCCGATCTCAAGGGCCGTGCCCGCGCGCGACTGCTGGAGCACAAGAGCGACGAGGTCTATTTCCCGCACGTCGTCCGTCTGATGAGCGACCCCAGGGCGCCGGGCGCCCACGATGCCACGGCGCGTTTCTACGATGAGATGGAGCATACACTTGATGGCCGGGAGTGGTTGGCCGGCACCTATTCCTATGCCGACATCGCCTTCTACATGGCCCAGCTCTTCGGCGATCGCATGGGCACGCCTATGACCGACGCCCATCCCCGACTGCAGGCATGGCGCGATCGCATGGGCGCGCGTCCGCCAGTGCGTCGGGTCGCGGGCGCGATGGGCCTCTATCTCCTGTCGATCGGCCGCAAGCTGCCGCCGTTTCTTGCCGGGATCAGCGCCTGACCATGGCGAAGGTCCTGTTCCTGCCCGGCGCCGGCGGTTCGCCCGACTTCTGGAAGCCTGTCGGCGAGCGGCTGCCGGCCGACTGGCCAAAACACTATTTCGGCTGGCCGGGTCTCGGCCATCAGCCGCACGATCCCGTCATCAGGAGCCTCGACGATCTCGTGCAGCTGGCCGTCAAGAAGATCGATGAGCCCGTCGATCTGGTGGCGCAGTCGATGGGCGGCGTCATCGCCACGCGTATCGCGCTGGAGCGGCCGTCCCTGGTGCGCCGGCTGGTGCTCTGCGTGACATCAGGGGGCGTCGATATGACGGGCCACGGCGCGGCCGACTGGCGGCCCGACTATCGCAAGTCGTTTCCCAATGCCGCCGACTGGATCACCGCGGCGCGGGCCTCGCCGGCGCTGCCCGTCGAGCACATCAAGGCGCCGACGCTGCTGATCTGGGGCGATGCCGATCCCATCAGTCCAGTCGCAGTCGGACGCCATCTCGAAGCGCGTTTGGCGAACTCTCGTCTCGAAATCGTGCCCGGCGGCGACCACGGCCTCGCCGGCACGCACGCCGATCTCGTTGCCAGCCTGATAGCCCATCATCTGGGTTAGCGTCCTTTTCCAGGCACACTCATCAAGTAGAACGGCGGGTGCCGGTGGCACAGTTTATCGGGTCGGGATTCTATCGTCCGATCAAGGCGTTGAGGGCGATTTTCGGCACAGTCCGGGGGACACGGCGTGGCACAACGAGGTGTGCCGAAAATCGCCTCCTTTAAGAGACGGGACTCGTCGTCAGGGCTTCACGGTCTTCTTCAGCACCGTCTCGTAGACGTGGAGGATCACCGAACTGTCTGCGCCGCCCAGGCCCATCTTGCGGGCCATGCGCTGCAGGTTGTGCGTGGCCGAGCCCTGCGGCAGCGGTACGTCGAGCTCGTCGGCAAGCTCCATCGCGAGATGCAGATCCTTGTGGGCGAGGTTCAAGGCGAAGGAGGGCGGCGTGAACTGGCCTGAGAGTGCGCGCTCGGAGAAGGCTTTGAAGATCGCCGAGTTGCCGCTGGAGCTCGAGATCACCTGCACAAGCTTCTGCGGGTCGAGGCCGGCCGTGACGCCCAGCATCATCGCCTCGGACGCTGCCGCCGCGTTGCAGAAGGCCATCATATTGTTGCAGAGCTTGGCCACCGTGCCGGTGCCGAGCTCGCCCATGTGGATGACGTTGGCACTGAACGACTGCAGCACCGGCAAGGCGTCGTCGAACACCTTCTTGTCACCGCCCACCATGATCGCGATGGTGGCAGCCTCCGCGCCGACCGTGCCGCCGCTCACCGGGGCGTCGAGCATGGCAATGCCCTTGGCCGCGAAGGCGGCGCCGATCTTCTTCACCATCGAGGGCGCGTTGGTGCTGAGGTCGATATAGGTCTGGCCCTTGCCGATATTGGCCAGGATGCCGCCATCGCCCAGGGTCACGGCCTCGACGTCCCGCGGCATGGGCAGCGAGGTCATGACGATGTCGGCGCCTTTGGTTGCCTCGGCCACCGACTTGGCGGCGGTCGCGCCGAGATCGGTGCAGGTCTTCACGGCAGCGGGGTTCAGGTCGAACACCGTGACGGCGTGGTTGCTTTTCTTGATGATGTTGCGGCACATGGGGCCGCCCATGTTGCCGACACCGATATATCCGACCTTCATTGATTCCTCCTGGGGAGAGTGTGCGTGTGGCGCGTGGTCACGACTCTACGGCTTCACCTTACGGCGCAGCATCGTCTCGTAGACGCGGAGCACGGAGGAGCTGTCGTCCGGCCCCCAGCCCATGCCCTTGGCCAGGCGCTGCAGATTGTGCGTCGCGGCGCCTTGCTGCAGCGGCACGCCGAGTTCGTCGCCCAGCTCGAGCGCCAGATGCAGGTCCTTGTAGGCAAGGTCGAGCGCGAACGACGGCGGGGAGTAGTGACCGACCAGCGCGCGGGCGGTGAAGTTCTTGATGGCGTTGGAGTTGCCACTCGAATTTGCAATGACATGCAGAAGCTTCTCGGGATCGAGGCCGTAGGTGGCGCCGAGCATCATGCTTTCGCAGAGCGCGGCCATGTTGCAGAACGACAACATGTTGTTGCAGAGCTTGGCCACCGTGCCGCTGCCCAGCGGTCCCATGTGCATCACGTTGGCGCTGAACGACTGCAGCACCGGCAGGGCGTCGTCGAACACCTTCTTGTCGCCACCCACCATGATGGCGATGGTGGCGGCCTCGGCGCCCGTGGTGCCGCCGCTCACCGGGGCATCGAGCATGGCGACGCCCTTGGCTGCGAAAGCGGCGCCGATCTTCTTCACCATCGACGGCGCATTGGTGCTGAGGTCGATGTAGATCTGGCCCTTGCCGATATTGGCCAGGATGCCGCCGTCGCCCAGGGTCACGGCCTCGACGTCCCGTGGCATGGGCAGCGAGGTCATGACGATGTCGGCGCCCTTGGTCGCCTCGGCCACCGACTTGGCGGCCGTGGCGCCCAGGTCTGTGCAGGTCTTCACGGCGGCGGGATTCAGGTCGAACACCGTGACGGCGTGGTTGCTTTTCTTGATGATGTTGCGGCACATGGGGCCACCCATGTTGCCGACACCGATATATCCGACCTTCATCAATTCCTCCCCAGGAGAGTGTGCCGGCGGACTATACGACAGAATCGGCTGCGCCTAATGTTGCTGGGCGGAAGGGACAACGAATGACGGCAAAGAAGAAATCCCTGGGACAGCAGCGACGGCGTTTGCCGCACGGGTTGGACGGCGAGACTTTCTCGATCAAGGAGGCGGCGGCGATCGCCGACCTTGCCGACAAGACCGTGCGCAACGAGATCTACATCGATCTCTTCCGTGTCGAGCTGGACGACAAGTCCCGGGTAGCGATCAGCGCACGGGGCGTGATCTACCTCCGTCTGTTCCGCCTGCTTCCGGTCCAGCTGGGTCCCAAGGACCGCAACGCCCTCTCGCGCATGCTGGCCGAGGGATGGCCCGGCGCCGAGGGCTGGAGCCGCCGGGGCGACATCCTCACCAAGGGCATGTTGAGCCTCGATGTCGGCGCCGCCGAGCGCGATGCGATCGAACGGTTGCGGATCTTCGTCCGCGGCCGCGGTCGCCTCGACAGCGATACCGGCGGGCCGGCGGGCGACATGCTGTTCAAGGATTCGGCGATCCGCGTTCGCCTGGTCGGTGCCCTGCTGGCGCGCGGAGCGGAACCGGCCAAGATGCTGGTGGCGTTCCCCACGCTCAATGCCGACGACGTCACCTTCGCCGGCATGTTCGTGAGCCTCAACAAGGGGCCTGGCTCCGCCTCGAGCGGCCGCGCCCGAGCGGCTCGCCGCTCGGCCCGAGGCCGCTGACCGGACGCTGAAGCCCCTGCTATAAGGGGGCCAGAAGACGGCCGGCTCGGGAGGAACAACGCCAAATGGCGCGCAACAAGCTGCATCCGATTCCGCACCCGCCGCGCACGCCGCTGCTCGGCAACATGCTCACCGTCGATGGCGGCGCACCGATCCAGGACCTGATGCGGATCGCGCGCGAGCAGGGGCCGATCTTCTGGCTCGACATGATGGGCACACCTCTGGTCGTGGTATCGGGCGCCGATCTTGTGGCCGAGCTCTGCGACGAGAAGCGCTTCGACAAAGCGGTGCGCGGCTCACTGCGTCGCGTGCGCATGCTGGGCGGCGACGCCCTGTTCACCGCCGAGACGCAGGAACCCAACTGGCAGAAGGCACACAACATCCTGCTGCCGACCTTCGCGCACCGCATGATGCAGACCTACCACGAGGGCATGCTCGACATCGCCGACCAGCTCGTCACCAAGTGGGAGCGGCTGAACGCCGACGAGGAGATCGACGTGGTGCGCGACATGACCGCGCTCACCCTCGACACGATCGGCCTGTGTGGCTTCAACTATCGCTTCAATTCGTTCTACCGCAGCGACAATCACCCCTATGTCGAGTCGCTGGTGCGCGCGCTCGAGGCGGTGATGAAGATGCGCGGCCTGCCGTTGGAGGACATCACCCAGCGCAAGAGCCGCAAGAAGCTCGAGCAGGATGTCGGCTTCATGAACGGCATCGCCGACCGCATCATCAAGGA
>CAMDOT010000151.1 GCA_945903635.1 Rhizobium sp. Q54
GCCGTCGGCAAACTCCTCCAACGCTATTGCCCCAGCGAGTGCGCAAACTACTTCGCAAACGACGGATATCGTCTATCCAATCGAGATACGCTCTAGGTGCCGGCGGGACCGGCTTTTTAGTCTTCGTGGTGCCTCCGGAACGACAGCCGGACGTGCGCCACGCGCTTTCGCCTATGATCCATGTCCCCATTCAGGTCGACTTTTCCGGCTCGACGATAATTTACAAGAAAGATGACTAAGGATACAAAAGACCGTTAAACATTTGCGTTTCTTTTTCGCTTCCCTGGCTTCAAATCGAATAAGCGCGACGTCAAGCTCTGGTGAAACGCCCCGACCGAATGTTGAGATCTGGCGGCACAATCAGGCCGCCCTTCACACCCCGAATGCGCCGATAGAGATCTCCCAATTGAAACAGCGAGAAGATTGGTTGCGCTGAAGCAAAGTGCATCAGCAGTTGACCCGTTGTGCAGAATGCAAGGGGACGTGAAATGAAGGGCGTGGAGTTCCATAGCCTGGTTCGGTGTGCTGTGCAGAGGGAGAGGATTGACTCGTCGCGAAGCGGCACGCCATTTCGATCCCGATCCGTGGATAGCAGCGATGATGGTCCTTTATGTGCCGCCAGGATAGTGGCGAAGCCACCACGGCGAATGCCCGATGGATCGGCGCATCGTCGCTGCCGCCCATCGCGCCAAAAATCTGCATCGCACGATCGGCGATGCGTTGTGCCATCTCAGGCACCGCCACCTTCACCATGGAGACGTCTCGCCAGACCGCTTGATGACCTTCCTTGTCGAGCCGCTCCGCCGTGCGCAGAACCAGAAGCCGAGCCTGCTCGATCTCGATGCGTGACCGCGCCACGGCCTGTTGCGTGGCGTCATAGTCGATCACGGTGCGCCCAAAGGCGCGCCACTCGGCTGCCCGCGCCATCATCAGCTCGACCAGGACTTCACAGGTACCGATCGCCCGCATGCAGTGGTGCAGGCGCGCCGGGCCGAGGCGAACCTGGGCAGCAGCGAAACCTTCACCTTCCTCGCCGAGAAGATTCTCCGCCGGTACGCGCACATCCTCGAAATCAAGTTCAGCGATCGGCGCGATACTGTCTTCCCACCCCATGAAGCGCAGTTCGCGCACGATCCGGAGACCGGGGGCATCCATGGGGACGATGACGCAGGAGTGGCGGCCGGTGCGCGGTGCATCGGGTCGCGACACGCCCATGACGATCACGAAAGCGCAATCGGGGTGCGCCCCGCCGGTGATGTACCACTTGCGCCCGTTCACGACCCAATCGGATCCGTCGCGTCGCAGTGTCGTGGCGATGTTGGTGGCATCGGACGAGGCTACGTCGGGTTCGGTCATGCCAAAGGCGGAACGTATACGACCCTCGAGCAGCGGTTCCAGCCAACGTTCTTTCTGCGCAAGCGTTGCGGCATGCTGCAGCATGATCGTGTTGGGCACGTCGGGTGCCTGGCAGTTGAAGACTTCCGATGCCCACGGCAGACGGCCGGTGATCTCGGCGATCGGCGCATAGTCGCGATTGCTCATCCGCTCGGGCAGGCCGAGATTCCAGAGACCTCTGGCGCGCGCCTTGGCGCGAAGATCCATCATGAACGGTGCGGGCTCGCGCCGCCGGACGACGTGCTCGACCCAGTCTCGATGGCGCGGAAGAATCTCGGCATCGAAAAACGCCTGAACGGCTGCGAGCAGATCCCCGCCTGGAATGTCCATCGTCACTTCATCTGGTTGGTCAGCAGCGCCGCGGCGCCACCCTGGTCCCTACCATACTTCAGCAACGCCGAGCGCCCGCCCGCGGCATAGGCCGCCACCGCCCCCAGCAGCCGCTTGAGCTGATCGGGGCTCGAGCGGTCGAACTTGCAGTAGGCTCCGCGGGTCAGCTTGGCGATCTGCGGAAAGAGCCGCGACGCGGTGCGGTCGTCGCCTTCCTGGAAGACGAACACCGGAAGGCCAAGCAGGCCGAGCTGACCCGCCTCGTGGCCAACCGCGTCGACATCCTCCTCGCAGCTGTCACCCACGAACACCACGGCGTCGATCCGGCTTTCGCGCCGCTGCTCGGCGGCGTAACGCAGCATCTTGCCGATCTGCGTGCGACCGGCGAGACAGCGCACGGCGCTCATCAGACGGGCGAGTTCCCGGCCGTCCGACGTCCACCTGCTCACCTTGAAGTCGTCGAACCCGCGATAGAAGGCCAGTCGCACGTCGAGACCACCCAGCGCGTCGGCGGCAACGAACATCTCGCCCTGGATCGTGCAGGCATGATCCCAGGTCGGTTCGCGGCTCGCCGTGGCGTCCATCGCGAACAGCAGGCGGCCCCGGCTGCCCGGCGTGCGGCTCGCCGGCAGGCTACCGACCTGCTTCACGAAGGCATCGACTGCGTTTGCACCGGCGGAAGAAGGAACCTTGCGATCGTCAGCCATACCTTTTGACCCCCTCCTGTACGTTGAATATGGTGCGCGCCGCGCCCACGCGCCAAGACAAACATGACCGGAAACGCCCCGACCTTCGCCACCCTCTTCCTGCGGGTCTTCCTGCCGTTCGCGCTGGCGTATTTCCTTTCGTACATCTTCCGCGGCGTGAACGCGGTGATCTTTCCGTATCTCGAACGGGATGTCGGGATCACCGCCGGTGATCTCGGCCTGCTCACCTCGGCCTTTTTCCTGTTCTTCGCCGGCTGCCAGCCGATCCTCGGGGTCATGCTCGATCGCTACGGGCCGCGCCGCGTGCAGGCAGCACTGCTCGCCTTGGCGGCGCTGGGCTCGGCGATGTTCGGCTTCAGTTCCTCGCTGCCGGAATTGATCGTGGCACGCGTGCTGATCGGCCTCGGTTTCGCCGGCGGGCTGATGGCGGCCATCAAGGCGATCACGCTGTGGTATCCGCCCGAGCGCTGGGGCCTGATCACCGGCTTCCACATGATGGCAGGCGGCATCGGGTCGATGGCGGCGACACTCCCAGTCCAGTGGTCGCTTTCCGTCATGAGCTGGCAGGGCCTGTTCTTCTGGCTGGCCGGCATCTGCCTCGTCACCGCGGCGCTGCTGTTCACTGTCGTTCCGGAGCGCGCCGCAGCCGCCCCGCACGGCACCTTGAGGGAGCAGTTCCGCGCCACCCGCATCGTGATGACCGACGGTTTCTACTGGCGCATTCAGCCGCTGCTCGCGGTCCAGCAACTCGCCTTCATCGGCTGCATCTCGCTCTGGATCGGGCCCTGGCTGCGCGACGTCGGCGGCATCACCAACAACGACGCGCGCGCCGACATCCAGCTCTACACCGCCGCCGTCATGACCCTGGGCTTTGCCTCGAGTGGCGTGATCGCCGGTTGGTTCCGGCGCGTCGGCGTCAATGACTTCGTTTCGGCCGGCATCATGAGCGTCCTGTTCGCCCTGGCCTGCGGCTGGATTGCCTTCCTGCCGCCCGCCAATCCGCTCGTCCCCTGGCTGCTGTTCGGCTTCCTCGGCGCCTGCCCGATCCAGTACATGCCGGTGATGGTCTCGGCCTTCCCCAGGGAATATGCCGGCCGCGTCAGCACCAGCAGCAACCTCGTGGTCTTCACCGTCATCTTCGCCGGCCAATGGGCGATGGGAAAGGTCGTGGATCTCTGGCCCAGGACCGCGTCAGGCTACTCGCCCGACGGCTACACCTGGTCTTTCGGCGCCTTGTTCATTCTGCAGGTCGCGGGACTGGCGTGGCTGGTCCTGTGGCGGGCGCGGCCTCTGGCTCGACAGCCGCTGGTAGCGGCAGATTGAGCGCGGCCACGAGATCACGCACCTCCTGGCGTGCCGCGACGTGGCTCATAGTCAGTGAGGGGCCACCGCTCCCACGCTTGAGATCGAGCAGGGTCAGTCCGCTCAGGAACAGCTCCTTGTAGATCACGCGCTCGCTCAAGCCCGCCGCGACACGAAAGCCGATGCGCTTGGCCAGCGCTTCGATCACCGTGCCCATGTCGCGCTTGTTGCGCGCGGCGAGCGACGACAGGCGATTGCGCATGACGACCCAGTCGACCGGCCGGCCGCCCTGGATGGCCCGCAGCTGACGCTGCCTCCAAACCGCCTCGGCGTAGATCGACGGCCTCACGATCCTGAGTGTGTCGGGATCGATCCGCGCCAGCAGGTCGAGGTCGATGAAACTGTCGTTGAGCGGCGTCAGCAGCGTATCGGCCCAGACATGCGCGGTACGCGAGAGATGGGTATCGCTGCCCGGCGTATCGACGATCACGAAGTCGGCCGCAGCGAGCGCCGGCTCCAGCGCCGCTTCGAAACGTGCAATTTCATCCGCTTCCGCCGACGCCCGATCCGGCAGCGTCGAGAGCGGCACCGCGGCGTGAAACGGGGTGGGCAAGTCGAGCCCCTTGCGCGCGGCATAGGCGGCGCGATTCTCGAGGTAACGGCCGAGCGTGCCCTGGCGTGCATCGAGGTCGAGCGTCGCCACGCGACTGCCCCCGCCCATCAACGCCACAGCGATATGCATCGCCGTCGTCGATTTACCCGATCCGCCCTTCTCGTTGCCGATCACCAGCACGTGGGCGCGGCCCTGGACCCGCGCCGCCTGCGTCTGGACGATGCTCGGGTTGGCCGCCGGTTGGAAATCGCCACTCACGCCGGTTTGCGAATCCAGACCGCGGTATCGTGGAACACCGCGCCGCCGTTCGGCCAGCCGGGATCGGCCGAGGTCACGGCATTGATGCCGATGCCGGTCTCGAAGTTCCGGTTGGGCCAGATGCCCTCGACGACGACGACGCCCTTCTGCTGGCCGGCCTTGGCCTTGGCGTTGACGATCGTCTTGCCGCGCTCGTTGCCGACTTCGACGCGATCGCCGTCGGCCAGCCCCATGGCCGCGCAATCCTCGGGATTCATCATCGCCGTCGGCCGCACCTCGCGCTTCTGAGAACTCGGCGTCTCGGTGAAGGTCGAATTGAGGAAAGTGCGTGCCGGCGCCGCCACCAGGCGGAACGGCTTCTCGGCCGTGGCATTGTCGATCACGTCGAAATGATCCGGCAAGATCGGCATCTCCGCGCCACGCGGGCCGTAAGCCTTCCAGTCGGGCTTGAAGCGGAACTTCTTGTCGGGCCAGGCGAAGCCGTCGAGGAAGTGGGAGGTCTCGAAGCCGAGATGGTGATCCTGGCCACCCTTGGCCCAGTTGGTCTCGGCATCCCACATGCCGGACTCCTTCAGCGTCTCGTCCATGATCTCCCACGGCGTCATGTCGAAGCCGCGATGCTTGGCGCCCAGCCTCTTGGCCAGTTCGGAGATCACATAGTGATTCTCGCGCGTCTCGCCCGGCGCCTCGACCACGGCCTTCGTTACCTGGAAGAAGGTATGGCCGCTCGCGGTGTAGAAATCGTCATGCTCGAGGAACATGGTGGCCGGCAGCACGATGTCGGCATAGGCCGCCGTCTCGGTCATGAACTGCTCGTGCACACAGACGAACAGATCGTCGCGCTTGAACCCCTTGTGCACCAGCTCGAGCTCCGGACAGACCATCGCGGGGTTGGTGTTCTGGATCAGCATGCCCGTAACCGGCGGGCCGTTCTTCAAGGCCTCAGCATCGCCAGTAAGGATCTTGCCCAGCCGCGACTGGTCGAGATCGCGGATCGAGGTGTCGACCATGTCGAGGCCCTCGATCAGCGTCTTCTTGACCGGATACATGCCGGTATGGCCGTAGAGCGCGCCGCCGCCCTTGTACTTCCAGGCACCCGTCACTGCTGGCAGGCAGGTCACGGCATGCATGTTGGCAGCACCATTGCGGCTGCGACTGAAACCGTGATGGCAACGGATGAAGGCGGCCTTGCTCCGGCCGAACAGCCGCGCGAAGGCCACGATCTCCTCGACCGGCAGGCCGGTGATCTTCGATGCCCACTCCGGCGTGCGGTCCGCGACGTGCGCGGCCAACTCGTCAGGCGCGTCAGTGTATTTCCGCAGATAGTCCCAGTCGGCATAGCCCTCCTTGAAGAGGATATGCATGACGCCGACCGCCAGCGCGCCGTCGGTGCCGGGGCGCACCGCGAGGTGCATGTCGGCCTGCTCGGCGGTGCCGGTGCGATAGGGATCGACCACGACCAGCTTGGCGCCGCGCTTCTTCGCCTTCATCGCGTGGGTCATGACGTTGACCTGGGTATTCACCGGATTGCCGCCCCAAATCACGACCAGTTCGGAATGCGCATCGATCTCGCGCAGGTCGGCGCCGCGCTTGGCGCCGACGCCCGCGATCCAGCCGGTGTCGGAGAGCGTCACGCAGATGGTGGAGAACCAGCGCGAGTATTTCATCGCGTGGCGGAGGCGGTTGATGCCGTCGCGCTGCACCAGGCCCATCGTGCCCGCGTAGTAGTAGGGCCAGATCGTCTCGCTGCCGTGCTGGCGCGTCTTGGCGATGAACTGCTCGGCCACGATGTCGAGTGCGTCGGCCCAGGAGATCTCGGCGAACTGCTTGGAACCCTTCGGTCCGGTGCGGCGCAGCGGCTTCATCAAGCGGTCGGGATGATGGATGCGCTCGGCGTAGCGTGCGACCTTTTCGCAGATCACGCCGGCGGTGTAGTCGTTGCGCTGCGAGCCGCGGACCCGGCCGATCGTCCTGGCATCCAGGCGTTCGACTTCCAGCGCGCAGGTGCTGGTGCAATCGTGCGGACAAACCGACGGCATGACCTTGATGCCGGAATCGGCATTCTTGGCCCGCGCAGCAGGTGGATAGGCATGATCGTCAGGGGACATGTGGACGCTCCGCGAGAACTGCCGCAGCATACAGCCGGCGCGCACCAGGACAAAGCGTGCATCGGGAGAGAGTCGAGCGTGTCTGAAGGGTCCACAGCAGTCGGCAGCGTTCGCCGTGCCACGCCCGCCGATGCCGGGGCAATCGCGACATTTGCGCCGGCTGTCCCGCCTCCGGCGATCGCCGACAATCGGGCGACCTTCGTGATCGACGGCGAGTCCGGCCCGTTCGCCGTCATCGATCTGATCCAGCATGGCGATGAGCTCCGGATCGAGCACCTGGTCACGGCCGCAACGGGAACGCCCGATCATGTCCGAACGCTGATCGCGTTCGCCGAGGCTGCAGCGCGCGCCGTCGGCGTTCGCAAGGTCCGCCTGCCTCGGGGCGCGGTGCCGGAGGATTTCGCGGCCTCTCTTGGTTATGTCGATGGCCTCAAGACGATTTCGACCGGCGCGCTTGCCCGCGCCCGCGATCATCTCGAAGCGGTCGGGGTTCCTCTCTTGCGTGACGGCACCGCCTCGCCCGCCCAGACGCTCTACTATCGAGGCGTCTGGGCAGCGCTTGCGTTGCTGATCGGCCTCGGCAGCGTTTCCCTGGCGGTGTTCAGCGGCACCCAGACCACTTTGCTCCATATCGTGGCGCCGGCCGTCCTCTGTGCCGGCGCCTCAGTATTCGCCGTCTGGCAGATCGCGCTCACCGCCATCGCTGCCCGACGCCGCGGCGGAGGTCAGCTACCCCTGCTCGCTGCTCTCGCCGCGACTGTCTCCGTCCTCGCCATCGGCGCCCTGCTCTACGACCGCGCGGTGCCGGCCCTCGCCGAGCTGTGGAACATCTACAACGGCGACGAAGAACTGAGCGATCTCTCCGTCTCCGTAAGTCCCGACGGATCCACGCTCCATGTCGACGGCACCTATGGCATGGGCAGCGACCAGATGGTCAAGCGGGCGCTGGAGCAGAATCCGAAGATCCGCGAGGTCGTGCTGGCCGGCCCCGGCGGGCGCATGGGCGCGGGCTTCGAGATCGGCCGACTGATCCGCAACCGCCGCCTCGCCACGCGGGTCGATACCGTCTGCGCTTCGGCCTGCACCATCGCCTTCCTGGGCGGCGCCGACCGCAGCATCTCGGCCGGCGCCAAGCTCGGCTTCCATCGCGCCAGCTTCCCCGGCATGAGCGCCGACGACATGTTCGAGGCCAACCGCGACATGAAGCGGTACCTCACGATGAGCGCCGGAGTCGCCCCCGATTTCGCCCAGCGTGTGCTCGACACGCCGGGCGACTCGATCTGGGTGCCGACGCCGGAAGAATTGCTGGCGGCGCGCGTCATCAGGCGCGTAAACCGCTGACGGAGGTATTATCGACGATGATTCCCCGTGGTCTCTCCTACGACGACGCCATGCGGCAGTTCCGCTGGCCCAAGCCCCCGCGCTTCAACATCGGCCGCGCGGTCTGCGAGCGCCATCCACCCGACGCCTTGGCCATGATCGTCGAGAATGCCGACGGCAGCGTCCGCAACTGGACGTTTGGACAGCTTCTCGCCACCAGTTCCCGCCTGGCCAATGCCCTGGCCGCGCGCGGCATCGTCAAGGGCGACCGCGTTGGCGTCTTCCTGAGCCAGGGCGCAGAACTCACGCTCTGTCATCTCGCCGGCTATCGCATGGGCGCGATCGTGCTGCCGCTGTTCACCCTGTTCGGCGAGGAGGCGCTGGAATACCGCCTGGCCAACGCCGAGGCGGCGGCGATCGTGACCGACATGAGCCAGTTGCCGAAGGTGCTGGCGGTGCGCGAACGCCTGCCGCACCTGAAAACGATCATCGTGATCGGCGCCGGCGCCCACGGCAGCGCCTTTCTCGACTGGGACCGGCTGCTGGCGGCGGCGTCCGACCGCTTCGCCACCGTCGACACCGCGGCCGAGGATCCGGCGCTGCTGATCTACACTTCGGGCACGACCGGCCAGCCCAAGGGCGCGCTGCACGCCCATCGCATGATGATCGGCAGCATCCCGCCCGTGGAGCAGTGGCTCGGCCACTGGCCGCGTGGCAACGAGGTCATGTGGACGCCGGCCGAGTGGGCGTGGATCGCAGGCCTCTACGATGCGCTCTTCCCGGCCTGGTACTACGGCACGCCGGTGCTCGCCCACCGCTTCGCCAAGTTCGATCCCGAGCGCGCTTTCGCCCTCCTGGAAAAGCACCGCGTCGGCGTGAGCTTCATTCCGCCGACGGCGCTGAAAATGATGCGGCAGGTTCACAAGCCGCAGGATCGCTGGTCCTACAACGTGCGCGCGATCTCGACCGGCGGCGAGGCCATGGGCGAGGAACTGCTGGCCTGGGGCCGCGACGCCTTCGGCACCACCATCTCGGAGGGCTACGGCCAGACCGAGATGAACCTGATGCTGCTGAATTCGCCGGACTGGTTCGAAGTCCGCCCCGGCTCCTGCGGCCGCGCCTGCCCCGGCCGCAAGGTCGCCATCGTCGATGGCGAGGGCAACGTGCTGCCGCCGGGCGAGGACGGCCAGATCGCCGGCTGGCGGCACGATCCTATCGTCATGCTGGAGTACTGGCGCAATCCCGAGGCCACCGCGCGCAAGTATGCCGGCGACTGGCTGCTCACCGGCGACTTGGGCCGCATCGACGAGGACGGCTACGTCTTCTTCAAGAGCCGCGACGACGACGTCATCACCTCGGGCGGCTACCGCATCGGTCCCGGCGAGATCGAGGAATGCCTGATGAAACACCCGGCCGTCGCCATGGTGGGCGTCGTGGGCGTCCCGGACCCCGTCCGCACCGAGATCGTAAAAGCCTTCGTCCAGCTCCGGCCCGAGATCGCGGCCAATGACGCCCTGAAGGCCGACCTGGCCAATTTCGTGAAGACGCGGCTGGCCGCCCACGAATATCCCCGCGAGGTCGACTTCGTGGACGAGCTGCCGCTCACCACCACCGGCAAGATCATGCGCCGGGAGTTGAGACGCCTCGATGCGGAAAAGAAGGCTGGAAAGCGGGTCTGAATACCCGCCACCCAACACATCTTTTCATTGTCAAAATTATCTTCTTGATCACTCCGCCGCCGCAGCCGGCAGATTGAACTGCAGCTCGGCCAGCCGGGCGTATAGCCCGCCCCGGCGCACCAGATCGGCATGCCGGCCGACGTCGACCACCCGGCCGCCGTCGACCACGACGATCCTGTCAGCCTTCTGGACAGTAGCAAGACGGTGGGCGATCACCAGCGTCGTGCGCTTGTGCATCAGCCGGTCGAGCGCCTGCTGGACGGCCAGCTCGCTCTCGGCATCGAGCGCGCTGGTCGCCTCGTCGAGCATCAGGACAGCGGGATCGCAGAGCAGAGCGCGGGCAATGGCCAGGCGCTGGCGCTGGCCGCCCGACAGGCGCAGCCCGCGGACGCCGAGATCGGTGCCAAAACCCTGCGGCAGCGTCTCGATGAAGCCCGTCGCGGAGGCGGCATCGGCGGCGGCGCGGACCTCGGCGTCCGACGCGTCGGGCCGGCCATAGCGGATGTTGTCGGCGACCGAGGCGCTGAACAGCACCGGCTCCTGTGGCACGATGGCGAGTGCGCGGCGCAGCTCGGCGAACCTGAGCTCTCGGATGTCGACGCCGTCGACCCGGATCGTCCCGGCCTCGGGATCGTAGAAGCGCAGCAGCAGATTGAAGACCGTGGTCTTGCCGGCGCCCGAGGGACCGACGATGGCCACCGTCTCGCCCGGCGCCACGGTGAGGTCGAAGCGATCGAGCGCCAGCGAGTCGGGCCGGGTCGGATAGCGGAAGGAGACTCCGTCGAAGGCGACGGTGCCCTGTGTCGGCTTGGGCAGCGACTTCGGCTGGGCGGGCTCGACCAGGACCGGCGGCTCCGACGCCAGCTCCGCCAGCCGCTCGGCCGCGCCCGAGGCGCGCTGCAGGTCGCCGATGGTCTCGCTGATGGCGCCACCCGAGCTGGCGACCAGGACGGCATAGAAGACGAAGGCCGTGAGATCGCCGGCGCTGATGCGGCCGGTGAGCACGTCGTGGCCGCCCATCCACAGCAGGAAGCCCACCGCGGCAAAGACGATGAAGATCACCAGCGTGGTCATGATGGCGCGCCGCGTGATGCGCCGGACGGCCGCGACGAAAGCCAGTTCGGTAGCGACACCGAACCGCTCAGCCGCGCGATCCTCCTGGGCGAAGGCTTGTACGGTGCGCACCGCGTCGAGCGTCTCGCCGCCCTCCGACACCATGTCGGCCATCCGCGCCTGCGCCTCGCGCGACAGTGCCCGTACCTTGCGGCCAAACAGCACGATCGGCGCCACGGTGAGCGGCACCACGGCCAGCGCCAGCAGCGCGAGCTTGGGATTGGTGACGACCAGCATGACGATGCCGCCGATGCACATCAGCGAATTGCGCAGCGCCACCGAGGCCGAGGAGCCGATTACCTGCTCGATGAGCTGGGCGTCGGCCGAGATGCGGCTCATGACGTCGCCCGAGCGCTTGATCTCGAACCACGCCGGGCCCAGCCGTACGACATGGGCGAACAGGTCCTTGCGCAGGTCCCCCACGACACGTTCGCCCAGCCACGAGACCAGATAGAAACGCGCGCCCGAGGCGATCGCCAGCACCACGGCGACGGCCAGCAGCGACGCCAGCGCATAATTCAGGATATCGGGCCGGCCCTGGGCGAAGCCGCGGTCGATCAGCGCTCTGAGGCAGGCGCCGAATGCCAGCACGGTGCCGGCCGCGATCAGCAGCGACAGCGTCGCCAGCACGACCTTGCCGCGATAGGGTTTTAGGTAGGGCCACAGCAGCCCGAGGCCGCTCACCCGGTTCACGGCGCCCGCCACGCGAGGGTCATGCCCAGCTCTGCCGAGAGGACGGCCAGCAGGTCGTCGCCGCTCCGCGTGTCCCGCCATTGCCCCGAGGCGCCGTCGAAGGCGTAGTGCCGCGCGCCTGATTTGGGCGAACTCAGCCAGATCTGCTGGGTCGGGGCGTGCTTGTTGACCAACCAGACCCCGCCCTCGCCTTCGACCGTCAGGACACCGCCCTGCAGTTCGGCATCGGTATGGTCGCCGATTCCCTCTTCGAGGGCGGCGAGCAGGCTGTCGGCGAGGCTTTCGAAGGACGTATCGGCCATGGGCCCGGTCGGTCTACAGGCCCGCCGGGGGCCGGACAACCGGGATTTCCGGGCTCGATCAACGGGCTTTGATCAACGGGAAGCGTGTTGGATTCTGAAGCGTGTTGGATTCTATCGTCGATCAACCATTGTCCCAGCGTAATCGATAGGAGCGCTACCGTCGGCGGCGGAATTGCTGCACCTGCCTGGCAACTCAGCGGAGGCGACCAAGAGGCCGCATCCTGACGCGGCCGGGCTCCAGTACCGAAAAATGACCGGCCCAATCGGCGCGCGCCTCGATCGCAGCGGCGATTTCCATGGAGGATTCGAGCGACGGCCGAGGCTGAACCCGCAGGAGAAGGACACCACAATCGGCGGGTAGCACTGCAGCGGCTGCCAACTCGCCGAAATCCTTGTCGAAGGTCAGGCAGATGCGCCGCTCACGAACGGCAATCGTCAGCACTTCCGCGTCAGTGATACCCGGCGACGATTCCCGAATCCACGCCACGTCGTGACCGCGCCGGCGAAGTTCCTCAACGAGATTGCGCGGGATATTTTCGTTGCACAGCCAGCGCATCGTCACGCGGCGCTGGGGTAGATGCGTTCATCCCGCAACCTGTCGCGCGCATAGGCCAGGCACGCCAACACGTCGTCGTGAGCCATGCCGGGATAGTTCTTCACGATCTCGGCCTCGCTCCAGCCGTCGGCGAGCAGGCCGATGATGAATTCGACCGACAGCCGGGTCCCGCGGATCACCGGCTTGCCCGCCAGGATCGCTGGATCGAGAACGATACGGTCGTGGTTCACGGCATTCTTTCCTTCCGGTGCCCCCAGAATAGCAGATCAGCCGGATCAGGGCAGCACCCACGCCGGCACCAGCGACAACAGCTGGATCAACTATCCGGCCGCGACGCCCACCACCGTCGCCTACACCGCCAACGCGCTCAACCAGTACACCGCCGTCGGCGGCGTCACGCCCGGCTACGACACCAACGGAAATCTCACGTCAAACTTTGAGATACCTCCAATTTAGCCTTTGAGCGAAGTTGAGCACAGCCTAGGAGGACACGGACGTTTAGAAGGTGGAAATGAATAGAGACCGAAATGACACCGGCCAAGCTTGGGGGCGATTTGTCTTACGGTCTGCCCGAGGGGTCATGCTTGGGATCATCTGCATCGCGGGAGTGAATATTCTCCTCAATGTGATCGATCTGCTCTTCCATGCGCACTGGGGCTATTCCTGGGGATCGCTGATGCTCGGTCTACTCTTTATTTTGCTGGCGATTGTTATTCGCCGGCTTGCCGCCTGGGGCCTGAGAGAACTGTAGCTAGCGCCGAGGCTTGGCGAAGGCGGCCTGCGACTCCGAATAATCGTTGGATTTCCGGGCCTTAACCGTCAGGAGGAGGCCAAGGCAAAAAGGGTCAGACAGCCGGCCAGCCGGGTCCCTTGAAACAGGGGCCCCGGGCCGCTATACACCGCGCCCTATTGCGCCGGCCGGTCGGAAATCGGCCTCGAAGCGCTGGAGAAGGCTTATGAAAGACAAGATCCACCCCGACTACCACAAGATCACCGTGGTGATGACCGACGGCACGTCCTTCGAGACGAAGTCGACCTGGGGCAAGGAAGGCGCCAGCATGCGCCTCGACATCGATCCGAAGACCCACCCGGCCTGGACCGGCGTGCGCCAGAGCATCGATCGCGGCGGCCGCGTCCAGCGCTTCAAGGATCGCTTCGGCATGACCGGCACGGCCACCGCCGCCATGGGCGCGGGCCTCAAGTCGTCGGGCGCCAAGCCCGAAGAGACGCCAGCTAAGGCTGCAGCCAAGAAGAAGTAAGGCCGGGTTCTTCCCGAGCCTCTGCTAGACTGCGCGCCATAATCCTTTTTGGGGAGATGGCGCGGTGAAGTCTGTTCGAGTCGTTTGTGCGCACGATTGCCCCGACATGTGCTCGCTCATCGCCCATGTCGAGGACGGCAAGGTCGTGCGCGTCCAGGGCGACCCCGACCACCCCTACACGGCGGGCGTCGCTTGCGGAAAAGTAAACCGCGACGCCGACCTGGTGAACTCGCCCGAGCGCGTCCTCGCGCCGCTCAAGCGCAGCGGGCCGAAAGGCTCCGGCCAGTTCACGCCGATCTCCTGGGACGAAGCCCTCGACGAGATCACCACCAGATGGAAGGCGATCATCCAGGAGAGCGGCCCTCTCGCGCTGCTCGGCTATGCCTACTCCGCCCATCAGGGCCTCATGAACCGTGGCCTGGTGAGCGGCCTCTTCCACCGGCTCGGCGGCACGCGCCTGCTCGCCGGCACGGTGTGCGACACGTGCTGTGAGGAAGCGTGGAACTTCACGCTCGGCCCGGTCGGCGGCGCCGACCCCGAGGACGTCGTTCATTCCGACCTCGTGATCTCGTGGGGCGCAGACCTCGCCGCCACCAACCTGCATTTCTACTCGCTGGTCGAGCATGCCAAGAAATCGCGCGGCCTGCCGCTGGTCGTCATCGATCCGCGCAAGACGCGCAGCGCCAAGAACGCCGATCTCTACCTGCCGATCAGGATCGGCACCGACGCCGCACTTGCGCTGGGCGTCATGCACATCCTGGTGCGCGACAAGCTCGTCGACCGCGACTACATCGCCCGCCACACCTTGGGCTTCGACAAGGTGGAACTCGACATCCTGCCAAAATTCCCGCCCGACAAGGTCGCGGAGATCACCGGGCTGCCCGTTGCCGACATCGAGAAGTTCGCGGCCATGTACGGCAAGGCGAAGGCCGCGATGATCCGTCTCGGCGAGGGCATGACGCGGCTCGCGGCCGGCGGCCAGGCGCTGCGCGCGGTGGCATTGCTGCCGGGTGTTACGGGCCACTACGGCGTGAAGGGCGGCGGTTCCATGCTGCTGACCGCGGCGTCGTGCGATCTCAACTACGCGGCCGTGCGCCGGCCGGGCGGCGGCGCGCCGGTGGCCCGCACCGTCAATCACCTGCGGCTGGGCGAAGACCTCCTCAACATGAACGACCCGCCGATCAGCGCGCTCTTCATCTCGGCCAACAATCCGGCCGTCACCTGCCCCGAAGTCCACAAGGTGCAGAAGGGCCTCAGCCGCGAGAACCTGTTCACCGTCGTGCACGACCCGTTCATGACCGACACGGCGAAGTACGCCGACATCGTGCTGCCGGCCGCGCTCTACCTCGAGACCGACGATCTCTACCGCGCCTACGGCGCCTACTGGATGCAGTGGGGCCGCGCAGCCGCGAAGCCCGCGGGCGAGGCGCGTTCCAACTTCGACGTAGCGCAGGCGCTGGCGCAGCGTATGGGCCTCACCGACAGGATCTTCACGCTGGCGCCGCAGGACGCCGCGAAGGAGTTGTTCAAGGGCTCAACCGGCCCCGCCTCCAAGGCCGATCCGGCGAAACTGTTCGCGGGCGAGTCGATCCACATCAAGCATGACTGGGACGGGCAGCCCTTCGGCACGCCGTCGGGCAAGCTCGAATTCTACTCCGCGCAGCTCGCCGAACTCGGCGTGTCCCCGCTGCCGGACTGGGCGCCCGACGCGATCGACGAGGCCGAGGCGAAGAAGTGGCCGCTGCGGCTGCTGACCGCGCCCGGCTACTTCCAGGCGCACACCGCCTATTCCGGCGTCGGCTTCCTGCGCACCCGCGAAGGCAAGCCGTTCTGCATCCTGCACCCAGAGGATGCCACCACGCGCGGCCTGAAGGATGGCGACGAAGTGCGGCTGTCCAACGACCGCGGCGAGATCGGCCTGATGCTGAAAGTTTCCGACGAGATCCAGCCCGGTGTCGTGCTGGTGCCCGGCCAGCGCCCGACCAGCGAGTCGGTCTCGGGCACCATCAACATGCTGTGCTCGGACCGCTATACCGACATCGGCGAAGGGGCCACCTACCAGAGCACCTGGCTGGAAGTCGGTGCCTGGAAGGCCGTCGCCGCGGCGTAAGGCTGGTAGCTTCGCGCAGCCCTCATACTCATAAGGACCG
>CAMDOT010000152.1 GCA_945903635.1 Rhizobium sp. Q54
TCCAGCAGCCGAACACGGCCGAGACCTTGTTCTGGGCGATCAGCTCGCGTGCCTTCTCGGCGAAGAGCGGCCAGTTCGAGGCCGGATCGACCACCACGGCCTCGAGCTTCTTGCCCAGGAGGCCGCCCTTCTTGTTCTGCTCTTCGATCATCATCAGCACGACGTCCTTCAGGGTCGTCTCGCTGATCGCCATCGTGCCCGACAGTGAATGGAGGATGCCGACCTTGATCGTATCCCCTGCCTGAGCGAACGCGCTGGTCGCTGCGCTGGCCAGGAGGCCAGCGGCAACGAGGCCCGTCCGCATCATCGATCCGAATTTCATCCCGCTCTCCTTGTTATCGCGACGGACTCCCCCGTGCAAAAACTTGGACAGCGAATGCCGTGCCAAACTCTCCGGCCGGTCCGGGAAAACTTTTAGTTGGCAATCAGGACGAGGGCGCCGCCGGCCACGACCACCCCGCCCAGGGCCCGCAATCCCAGGTCGCCGACGGCCCGCCGCACAACCCAGCCGAGTCCCAGCCCGGCTGCTTGCAGCAGGGCAGTCGCCGCCAGGAACCCCAAAATGTAGGTGCCGGCGCCGTCGGCCGGCGCTTCGAGGGCATGGGCATAGCCATGGAAGAAGGCGAACAGACCGGCTACCGCCATGGCCGCCGCCGACGGCAGACGCACTGCAGCCATGAGGAGACCGCCAAAGACGAAAACCGACCCCAGAATGATTGCCTCAACCATAGGCAGTTTTATGCCCGCAAATCCGGCAACCGCCCCAACGGCCATCATTGCGAGGAATGCAGTCGGCACGAGCAGGGCAGCCAGGGGCTTCCGGACGGCGAGCAGGGCGGCCCAGATGCCGACGCCGACCATCGCCAGCAGATGATCGACCCCGGTGAAGGGGTGGAGGAAACCGGAGGCTTCGTGACCGGGGTGGGCCGACGCGGGGCCGGCAAAGGCAAGCAACAGGGCCGTCAGGCCGATCGTCCGGATCATCGATTTCTCCTCTTTCCTCTATTCTTCCATATCACCGCGCTGGGAGGCCACCCTGGCGCACGATGAAGGCGGCAACCTCGGCAACACCCTTGCTCTCTTTCAGGTTCGAAAAGATGAAGGGCCTGGCACCCCGCATCTTGCGCGCATCGCGGTCCATCACGTCGAGGTTGGCGCCGACCAGCGGCGCCAGGTCGATCTTGTTGATCACCAGCAGGTCCGATCGCGTGATCCCGGGCCCGCCCTTGCGCGGGATCTTCTCGCCGGCCGCCACGTCGATCACATAGATGGTGAGGTCGGCCAGCTCGGGCGAGAAGGTGGCCGCAAGGTTGTCACCACCCGATTCGACGAAGACGATTTCTAGGGCCGGCCACTTGCGGACGATGTCGGAGACGGCGGCGAGGTTGATCGAGGCGTCCTCGCGGATCGCCGTGTGCGGACAGCCGCCGGTCTCGACGCCGACGATCCGATCAGGCGCCAGCGCGCCGGCGCGCGTCAGGAACTCGGCGTCTTCCTTGGTGTAGATGTCGTTGGTGACGACGGCGATGTCGTAGGCGTCGCGCATCGTCTTGCACAGACGCTCGACCAGGGCAGTCTTGCCCGACCCGACCGGACCGCCCACGCCCACTCTCAGGGGACCACGCGCACTCATCGTTCCATTTCTCCGGCCAGCAGCGCGAGATAGCTCACGCCGAGCAACAGGCTGTACGGCGAATAGTACCGCTTGTCGCGCCTGGCAAACGGCTCGTCGTAGAAATGGGAGCGCCAGCGCGGACTGTAACCCGCCCAGCAGCGGGCCACGAAGGCGCCGGCGATGGCGATGGTGCCGGTCAGTACGACCGGCTCCGATCCGCGCCCGAGCACGTACCAGGGCCACAGCGCCACCACGGCCAGCAGGGCCGCAACGGCGAAGCACTGCCAGGACGGCGGCATGCGCTTGCGGCCATCGCCCACGACACCGCGCGCCAACGCCTCCTGGTCGGCCTCGGGCCAGGTGCTGCCGAGGCCCCACAGGGCGTGGACGGCGGCGATGGCGCCGACGCCGACGAACAGCAGGAAGGCCAGCACGGCGGTCATGAGCGGAACAGCCGCGTGTACTGCGTTTCGTGTCGCAGCGAGCACCAGTCGAGCAGCGGCGTCGCCGTGCCGATCTCGTCGAGCGAGACCGCGGCGAGCGCCGCTTCGAGGGTCCGCCGCACGGCTGGCTCAAGTGCTGCCAGGGCGCGCTGGCCATCGGTCTGGCCGAGCGGCACGGTGCGCACCGCCGCAGAGATCAGATTGGCGGCAAAGGCATGCAGGTATCCGCCCAGGGCGGACTCGAGCGCAATGCCGTGCGCGGCGGTCGCCAACGCCACGGCCACCGGTAGCGCCATCTCACCGCCGGTCCGCTCGTGGCCCGTATCGAGAGTTGGGTGCGGCCAAGCCGCCCGGGTGATCGACAGGAACGAGCCGCCCTGCTGACGCGATTCGAGCGCCATCTCGGAGGTTCCCCGCCACGCCGCCGCGCGTTCGGCCACGGCGTCGAAGGCCGGCCAGTTCCCGGCCTCGACCGCCCGCCATGCCGCAGCAAGCAATGCCCCGTCGACCAGGCCGGTGCCGCGCTCCAGCACGCTCTCCAACCAGGCGACCAGCGAGTCGCGATCCTTGATGAATCCCTCCTCCACCGCCGTTTCGATGCCGTGGCTGTAGCTGAAGGCGCCGACCGGATAGGCCGGCGACAGCCACGCGAGCAACCGGTAGAGCGGATCGCTCGTCATCGTGAACTAGCCATGGCGCTCGGGATGCAGTTCGCCATGACGATGGCCGGTATCGTGATTGTGCTGGCCATAGGCGCCACCCTCGGGATCGAACGGCACGCGCACCTTGCGGACCAGGGCGCCCAACCCCTCCAGCATAGCGACGATGACATGATCGTCGCGGATCAGGATCCGGTCGCTATCGATCTGCGTGGGCAGGTGGCGGTTGCCGAGATGCCATGCCAGTCGGGCGAACGAAGCCGGATCGTGGCCGCGCACCTCGACGAGATCCTCGTCGGCGGCCCTCACTTCGACGAAGCCGCCCTCCTCCAGCTTGAGCCCGTCGCCGCAATGCAGCACCACCGGCTCGACCAGATCGAGCAGGAAATCGAGGCCGCCGTCACCCAGCATGCGCAGGCGGCGGCGGTAGCGATCGTCGAACAGCAGGGTAACGATGTCGGCGCGCTCCTGCGTCGGCCAGTGGCCGGCGCGCACGACTTCAAGGGCGCGCTTCATTTTAGTCCTCCGTCATCCCGAGCGGAGCGAAGCAAAGTCGAGGGATCTCTCTTGGCGGTGCGCATGGGAGAAGGGCCCTTCGACTTCGCGCTACGCGCTCCGCTCAGGGCGACGGGAATAATCATCAGAACAGAAAGTACCGTTGCGCCATGGGCAGCACGGTCGCAGGCTCGCAGGTCAGCAGTTCGCCGTCGGCCCGCACTTCGTAGGTCTCGGGATCGACCTCGATCTTGGGACAGAGCGCATTGTGCACCATGTCCTTCTTGCCGATCTTGCGCGTACCCTTGACCGCGAGCAGCGGGCGCGAGAGCCCCCACTTCTTGGCAACCCCTTTGGCAATAGCGGCCTGCGACACGAACAGCGCCGGGCTCATCACCAGGCTCCGGCCGAAGGCGCCGAACATCGGCCGGTAATGCACCGGTTGCGGGGTCGGGATCGAGGCGTTGGGATCGCCCATCGGGGCGGCGATGATCGAGCCGCCGATCAGCACCATGTCGGGCTTGGCGCCGAAGAAGGCCGGCGCCCACATCACGAGATCGGCGCGCTTGCCGACCTCGACCGAGCCGACATGTTTAGAGATGCCGTGGGTGATGGCGGGATTGATGGTGTACTTGGCGACGTAGCGCTTTACGCGGACGTTGTCGTTGTCGCCCTTCTCCTCCTTCAGTCGGCCGCGCTGTTTCTTCATCTTGTCGGCTGTCTGCCAGGTGCGGATCACGACTTCGCCGACCCGGCCCATGGCCTGGCTGTCCGACGACATCATCGAGAAAGCGCCGAGGTCGTGCAGGATGTCTTCGGCGGCGATGGTCTCGCGCCGGATGCGGCTTTCGGCGAAGGCCACGTCCTCGGGAATGCGCGCATCGAGGTGATGGCACACCATCAACATGTCGAGATGCTCGTCCACGGTGTTCACCGTGTAAGGCATGGTGGGATTGGTCGAGCTCGGCAGCACGTTCTTCTCACCACAGAGGCGAATGATGTCGGGCGCGTGGCCGCCACCGGCGCCCTCGGTATGGAAGGTGGCGATGGCGCGACCCTTGAAGGCCGCCCGCGTCGTCTCGACGAAACCCGACTCATTCAACGTGTCGGTGTGGATCGCCACCTGCACGTCGAAGCGGTCGGCGACGGTCAGGCAATTGTCGATCGCGGCCGGTGTGGTGCCCCAGTCCTCGTGCAGTTTCAGGCCACAGGCGCCGGCCTCGATCTGCTCCTTCAGGCCGGCCGGCTTGCTGGTGTTGCCCTTGCCGAAGAAGCCGAGGTTCATCGGCAGCCCCTCGGCCGCCTGCAGCATGCGACCCATATGCCAGGGTCCCGGAGTCACGGTCGTGGCGAGCGTGCCGTGCGCCGGCCCGGTGCCGCCACCCATCATGGTGGTGATGCCGCTATAGAGCGCGTCGTCGATCTGCTGCGGGGCGATGAAGTGGATATGGCAGTCGATGCCGCCGGCCGTGATGATCTTGCCCTCGCCCGCAATCGCCTCAGTGCCGGGGCCGATGATGATGTCGACGCCGGGCTGGATGTCGGGGTTGCCGGCCTTGCCGATCCCGACGATGAGCCCGCCCTTGAGGCCGATGTCGGCCTTCACGATGCCCCAGTGATCGACGATCAGCGCATTGGTGATGACGGTATCGACCGCGCCCTGGGCGCGCGTGCGCTGGCTCTGGCCCATGCCGTCGCGAATCACCTTGCCGCCGCCGAACTTCACCTCTTCGCCGTAGGTCGTGTGGTCCTTCTCGACCTCGACGAAGAGGTCGGTGTCGGCCAGCCGCACCCGATCACCCGTGGTCGGGCCAAACATGCCGGCATAGGCCGCGCGCGAGATGCGCGTCGGTCCTTCGTTGGAAGGACCGACCTTGGCAATCGGGCCGAGCTTGCCCGACACCTTGGCCTGGAAGCCGTGGCTCTCACGGCCACCGAGATAGGGCGTGAGCCGCACCGTGCGCGACTGGCCGGGCTCGAAGCGCACGGCGGTGCCGGCGGCGATGTCGAGCCGCATGCCCTTGGCGCGCTTGCGATCGAACTTCAGCGCGTCGTTGGTCTCGAAGAAATGATAGTGGCTGCCGACCTGGATCGGACGATCGCCGGTGTTGGCGACCTCGACGGTGATCGGATTGCGGCCCTTGTTCAGCTCCAGCTCACCCGGAGCGGTGAGGATTTCACCCGGCTTCATGGCCCGTGCTCCTCAGCGGATCGGATCGTGGACGGTGACGAGCTTGGTGCCGTCGGGAAAGGTCGCCTCGATCTGGATGTCGTGGATCATCTCGGCAACGCCCTCCATCACCTGTTCGCGCCGGATGACGCTCGCACCCTCGTGCATCAGGTCCGCGACCGACCGGCCATCGCGCGCGCCCTCGACGACGAAGTCCGAGATCAGCGCCACGGCCTCGGGATGGTTGAGTTTCACGCCGCGCTCGAGACGCCGGCGCGCCACGACGGCCGCCATGGCGACCAGAAGCTTGTCCTTTTCCCGAGGCGTCAGATTCATTGGCCGAGTTCCCCTGCTCTCAGCTTCGACTATAACCCGCCGCGAGCTGCATCAAACATGCCAAACGCGCGGCATCTTTTGACCGCGCAGACCGCTCAGAAAGCGGATACCTGCTTCGCGCACCTGTGTCGCCTCCCCCAGCAGCCGCGCCACCATCACGCCGTTCACGACCGTGACGCCTGCCCGGATCTTGCTCTCGATCTCGAGGAGCGAACGGGCCTTCTCGAAAAGCGGCTGTGGCTCGTCCCAGACGCCGATGATCGTGGCCAGCGCATTGGCCGCGCCGAAGCCCGCACCGTCCGGTGTCTCGCCTTCGACGCGCAGCGTGTCGGTCCAGGCGAGCCGTCCGGCGCGGCGGACCGACCACGAATCCAGCAGCAGCCCCGAGGCGAAGCGTTCGCCCGAGGCGCCACGGCCCAGCACCACCATCTCGCAGCCGAGCAGCGACGCCCCCGCCGCCACGTCGGCCACGGTGCGCCGCACAAGACGCGCGCCCTGGAACACGATGGTTTCCTGCGGCAGCCAATCGAGGACGGCGTCGGCACCCACGGTGATTGCCACGTCGATGCGGCAGGGATCGCTGCCGGGTGCGGCGCGATAGATCTTTTCCGCCGCCTGCGTCGCCACCACGGCATGGGCGCCCGGGCCGGCCGCGACCTCCATACGAAGACGATCGCCGCCGGCCACGCCGCCCGAGGTCGTCACCAGCACGGCCTGCGGTGGTTCGCCGGGCTCGGGATCGGGGAACAGGACCCGGCAGGGATCTCGTTGATAGAGGTCGGCCAACCGTGTCTGGCCCTCGCGCACGGCAAAGGCGACACGGCTTTCACCGGAGGCACGCTGCAAACGGGGCAGGCTGGGCTGGCTGGTTGTCATCGACCCCAGCTAGATAGATTAAGGATCGAAATGAGCAAGGCCTTCACAAAGGAAAGCGACGGCGACGACGAAGACGACCTGCCCGAGGATATGGGCGGGTTGCCGGCGACCGCCAAGAACTACATGACTCCCGAAGGCTTCGCCCGGATGCGGGACGAGTTGAATATGCTCATGCGCAAGGAGCGACCTGAAGTGGTGAAGGTCGTGACCTGGGCAGCCGGTAACGGCGACCGCTCGGAGAACGGCGACTATATCTACGGCAAGAAGCGCCTGCGCGAGATCGACCGACGCGTCCGCTACCTCAGCAAGCGGCTGGCCAATGCCGAGGTCGTCGACCCGGCCACGCGGGCCAAGACCAACCAGGTATTCTTCGGCGCCACCGTGACGACGGCCAATGCGGAAGACAAGCAACGCACGGTCAAGATCGTGGGCGTCGACGAGGTCGACCTCGCCAAGGGCCATGTGAGCTGGATCTCCCCCATCGCCCGCGCGCTCCTGCGTGCTCAGGAAGGCGACGTCGTGCGGCTGCGCACGCCGGCCGGCGACGAAGAGATCGAGATCGTGAAGGTCGCCTACATTTAGGACGACCAGATTTAGGGTGGCCAGAAGTGCGCCGGGAGGCGTTGCCGACGACTACGTCGGAGCCTAGCCTTTCACGGCGTAGCGTCGCGTAGTTTCGATCGCGCAAAATGAAAAACTCCTGGAGGAACACCATGATGCAGCACGCACGCGGCCATGATTTGTCGCGCCGGGGCCTGATCAAGGCAGCCGGCATCGGCGCCGTCGCCATGACACCGGCCATCGCTCTCGCGCAGACGCCGGCCGCAACACCGACACCAGCCGCGCCGGCCACCACGATCACCAATCCACCCCGCGATTTCGGTCCGGGCGGTGCGCCGACGACCTACTTCCGTGATCCCGACATGATCACGGTCGATCCGGCCTTCAACGGCATCACCCAGCCCAATGCCGCCATCACGCGCCTGTGGACCGGCGCGCTGTGGTCGGAGGGGCCGGCCTGGAGTTCGGTCGGCCGCTACCTTTTGTGGAGCGACATTCCCAACAATCGCCAACTGCGCTGGCTGGAGGACGACGGCCACGTCAGCGTGTTCCGCCTGCCCTCCAACAACAGCAACGGCAACAGCTTCGACTTCCAGGGCCGCCAACTGTCCTGCGAGCATCTCACGCGCCGCGTGGTGCGCTACGAGCTCGACGGTTCGGCGACGGTGCTGGCCGACAACTACCAGGGCAAGAAGCTCAACTCGCCCAACGATGTCGTGGCGCATCCCGACGGCAGCTACTGGTTCACCGATCCGCCGTACGGCGGCCAGATCTACGAAGGCACGCCCGACGTGGCGGGCGGGCCGAGCAACGCCGCCGGCCGTCTGAAGCCGACCCTCGGCCAGCCGCCGGGCATGGGTTCGATGCGGCGCGAGCTGCCGACCAACTGCTACCGCATCGATCCCAGCGGCCGCGTCGATCTCGTCGTGACCGAGGAGCAGGTGCCCGATCCCAACGGCCTCTGTTTCTCGCCCGACTACAAGAAGCTCTACATCGCCAGCACCGGCAAGGGGCCGGGCGACACCGGGCCGGGCGGCAAGGGCGAGGTCTATGTGTTCGACGTCGGCGCCGACAACAAACCCGCCAACCGCAAGCTGTTCTCCGACTGTGTGGTCGACGGCATCAAGTGCGGCCCCGACGGGCTGCGCGCCGATGTCGAGGGCAACATCTGGGTGTCGAGCAACGCCGGCCGGGCACTGGGTTACAGCGGCGTCACCGTATGGAACCCCGAGGGCAAGCTGCTGGGTCGCATCCGCCTGCCCGAAGTCTGCGGCAACGTCTGTTTCGGCGGACCCAAGCGCAACCGGCTGTTCATGGCGGCCAGCCAGTCGCTCTACGCGGTCTATGTCGGCACGCAGGGCGCCGGACCGGGCTAACCGATCAGCTGTCGAAGAAGACGGTCTCGTGGTCGCCGCCGAGATAGATCGGCAAGTGCCACACACCCTGCGCGTCGCGCCTGGCGATTAACGTGTCGCGGCGCGCAGGCTCGACCAGCCTCAGCACCGGATCCTCAGCCAGCGCCGGGTCGCCCTCGAAATAGAGCCGGGTCGCCAGCCGATTGAGGACGCCACGCGCGAAGACGGAGATGTTGATATGCGCTGCCTGCAAACCACCTTCGGGCCACGGCACGCGCCCGGGCCTCACCGTGCCGAAATGCGCCGAGCCCGTTGAATCGGTCGAGGCACGGCCGAAGCCTTCGAAGCCTGCGTCGAGCGGCAGGTTGCGGCGGTCCTCGGGATGGTTGTAGCGGCCGTGGCTGTTGGCCTGCCAGATCTCGAGCAGCCCGTCAGGAATCACCTTGCCGTCGACGTCGTGCAAGGTGAGCACGATCTCGATGCGCTCGCCCGCCACGCCCGGCGGCGCGAGATCGGCGCGACAGGTGCTGACCACGGTGCCCCAATAGAACGGGCCAATCGTCTGCGAGGGCGTCAGGCCGTCAGCCATGCTTGCTCTTCCAGATTCAGGATTCGAGAGGGGTGGCGTTGCGGCCGCGCAGCACGATGTCGAACTTGTAGGCCAATGCCCAATCCGGCTGCGTGCCCTCCATGTCGAAGGCCGCCTGCAGGCGATGGCGCGCGCCCTCGGGCACCGAATTGTAGATCGGGTCGTAGGCCAGCACCGGATCGTTGGGGAAGTACATCTGGGTGATCAGGCGCGTGGCGAAGGCGGGCCCGAACAGCGAGAAATGGATGTGCGCCGGCCGCCAGGCGTTCTTGTGGTTGCCCCAGGGATAGGCGCCGGGCTTCACGGTGATGAACTTGTAGCCGCCGTCGGCATCGGCGCGCGTCCGTCCGCCGCCGTAGAAATTGGGATCGAGCGGCGCATCGTGCTGGTCGCCCGGATGGTGATAGCGGCCGGCGGCATTGCACTGCCAGATCTCGAGCAGGGCGTTGGGCACGGCCTTGCCGTTCTCGTCGAGCACGCGGCCGTGCACGATGATGCGCTCGCCGAGCGGCTGGCCCATGCGCTGGCGCGTGAGGTCGTTCTCGGTGGCGTCGAGCCGCTCGCTCAGCCCCAGCGGGCCGGTGATCTCCGACAGCGTTTGCGGCAGCACGACCGCGGGCTTACGCGGCGAGCGGCCGACCGTCGACTTGTAGGCGTCGGCGCGGTTCGGCGGATGTTGGCCCGTTGCGGGCCGGCGATAGAGATCGTGGGTCATGGTCCGGTCAGTCTAGCGGACAATCTTCACCTCGTCCCGAGGCGGCGCGGGGGACCAGCGTCGTTCTGTTGAATTTCGACTAAAGCCCTATGGTATCAGCCCAGGGGGCAGCGGATACTCGCGGCGCAGACGAGGAAATGTCCATGCCGCCTGATGCCGTTGCCCTCTACGCTTCCGTAATCCTGCTCCTCCCCATGGCAGCCTTCTTCCTGGCGTCGCCCACCTTCCTGCTGGTTGGGTTGGAGGTCCCGGAGGTCACTCAACTGCTGCGCGGGATATTCAATGGATACTTCCTGGCAATCGGCATCGCCGGGATCGTGGCGATGGCCTTGTTTGCCGTGTCGGGGCGCCCGGCGTTTTCGGCCGGCGCGATCTCCATCACGGCCTTTGCGCTCACGTCCCGCCACTGGCTTCTGAAACACATGGACGCGGAACTGCAGGCCAGGGACGCCGGCGCCTCCGGTGCGATCCGGCAGCTTCGCCTCCTGCATGTGCAAGGCATGCTGCTCAACGCACTCCAGCTCGCCGTCGTCGTGGCCTGCGTGCCACTCGTCGTGTAACTAGGCTGCCCGTACCTCCAGCCCTTCGGGCGTGGCGCGGTAGCCGGTAAGCGTGCGCTCGGCGAAGCCCAGCCGCCAGGTCAGCATCTTCGCCGCATACTCGCCCATGCGCGCGGAATAGGCGGGATCGCCGGCGCGGTTCACGAACTGGCCCGGATCCTTCTTCAGATCGAAGAACAGCGGCGGCAGGGCCGCGAAATGCACGTACTTGAAGGCCTCGTCCTGGACGACGGCGAGCGCGCATTTGTCCATAGCCACACCCAGGGCCGATTCCGGCTTGCTGTAGTGCAGGTCGCGGAAGTCGAACTCGTAGTGGACCTCGGTCCGCCAGTCGGCAGGCGTGGCCCCCGCGCAGAACGGCAGCAGCGAGCGGCCGTCGCACTGGCGCGGCACGTCGAGGCCGAGCCATTCGAGGATGGTCGGCATGGTGTCGATGGTCTCGGTGAAGCGCTCGACGACCGTGCCGCGCGTGGCGTTCGCCTCGGCATTCGGATCGCGCACGATCATGGGGATCCTGTAGGACTCGTCGAAATAGCCGATCTTGCCCAGGAGGTGATGATCGCCGAGCTGCTCGCCGTGATCGCAGGTGAAGACGATCAGGGTATTGTCCCACTGGCCCGTGGCCTTCAGATGGTCGAACACGCGGCCGAGCTGGTCGTCGATCTCCGTCATCAGGCCGCAGTAGGTGGCGCGCAACTGCGCGATCTCAGCCTCGCTCATCCCGGAGCCCAGCCCTTGGCCATCCTGGAAGAAGCTCGACTGCTTGATGTTGTTCACATAGTAGGCGAGCAGCGCGTTTTGCTTCGCCTCCTCGGCGGCATTCGCGGCCCGCAGCGGCTTGGGCATGTCCTTGGGCCGGTACATCGCATGGTAGGGCGCCGACGCGATGAAAGGCGGATGCGGCCGGTAGTAGCCGAGGTGCAGGAACCAGGGCTTGTCGCCGCGGCCCTGCAAGTAGGACAGCCCGCGCTCGGTGAACCAGGCCGTGTCCGAGAGTTCCTTGGGGATCACCGAGGGCTGCGCCGTCGCGCCGCCCGCCGACTTGCTCCCCTTTGAATCTGGTTGCGGCAACCAGATGTCCTCACGGTTGTCGGGCAGCTTGAAGCCGTGGCGCGCCACCCACCCGAAATAGGCGTCCTTGTAGGGCTCGAAGGCGCCGACCGGTCGGAAGCCGTCCATGATATCGCCCAGCACCAGGAAGCGCGGGTCGTTGGCGTCCGTCGTGTGCGGATCGGGCGTGGTCGTGGTGTAGCCGACCAGCGCCGGATCGTAGCCGCCGCGCCGCAGCTCGTGGCCGAGGTTGGTGAAGCGTCCGGACAGCGGAATGGTGTTCTGCACCGCCCGGTGGTTCATCAGATACTGCCCGGTGAGCAGGCTCGCCCGCGCCGGACCGCAGGGGACACACTGGGTGAAATGGTTGCGGAAGGTAACGCCTTCGGCGCTCAGCCGGTCAATGTTCGGCAGCTTCAGGTAGTCCGCGCCGAGCTTGGGCAGCATCAGGCCGCGCCACTGGTCGACGACGATCAACAGGACATTCTTGGCGGCCGACATGCTGGTTTCACCGTGGTTGGAGAGACGCCGATTTGCGCTAGAGTGCGCTCAAATGAGCGGAGGAGACAACACGTGGCACGTTTCAAGATCGTGACAACCGCCGGACCGGGCACAGGCGTGCCGGGCGCGGACCATTCCCTGGAGATGGAGGCACTGGCCGCCATTGGCGCCGAGATCGTCGAGGTGAAGGGCGGCGAAGATGAACTCGCCGCCGCCGCCGTCGATGCCGACGCGATCTACGGCAAGGGCCGGCCGCGCATCACGGCGAAAGTGATCAACGCGGCCAAGAAACTGAAGGTCGTGTCGCTGGCCAGCGTCGGCGTCGATTCGGTGGACGTCGAGGCCGCGACCGCGCTCGGCATTCCCGTGACCAACTGCCCCGACACTTTCATCGAGGAAGTAGCCGACCATGCCATGACCCTGATCCTGTCGAGCTGGCGGCGCCTCGTGGTGCAGGACCAGATGGTGCGCAAGGGCGACTGGGGCAAGGCACGGCCGATGCTCTACCAGTTCCCGCGCCTGATGGGCATGACGCTGGGCTTCATCTCGTTCGGCCATGTCGCCCGCGCCGTCGCCAAGCGGGCAGCCCCCTTCGGCTTCCAGATGCTGGCCTACGATCCCTACATCGAGGAGCTGGTGATGTCCGACTACGGCGTGCAGCCGGTCGGCTTCGACGAGCTGCTGCAACGTTCCGACATCATCTCGATGCACGCGCCCGGCACCAAGGACGCGCATCACCTGATGAAGGAGCCGCACTTCAGGAAGATGAAGAAGACGGCGCTGTTCGTGAACACCGGCCGCGGCTCCACGGTCGATGAAGCGGCCATGATCAAGGCGCTGCAGGAAGGCTGGATCGCCGGCGCCGGCCTCGACGTGCTGGAGACCGAACCGGTCGGCCACAACAATCCGCTGCTCGGCATGGACAACGTCATCCTGACAGCGCACGTGGCCTCGGCCTCGAACCGCTTCGACGTCGCGCGCAAGCGGCGCGTCGGCGCGGAGATGGCGCTGGTGCTGGGCGGCAAGTGGCCACGCGCCTGCGTCAATCCCATGGTGCTGGAGAAGTCGAAGCTCGAGCGCTGGCAGCCCTTCTCGATGGAACGCGGGCCAGGGAACTAGAGGCCTCGAACCCTTCCTATCTTGCGCGACCGATTCGACCCCAACCCGTTGATTCCAGCGGCGAATTTCGCGCGGGAATGGGAAGGATAACGCGACATTTTTTCGGCGCTTTTTCGTCGCACGCAATGCAGGTCGGCTCGCTCAAACGATGTATAGAACAGATCAATAGGATAGGCATCCTATGGAAGCCTGTCAAGGGCGCGGGTTCATGTCCTTTGTTCCTGCAACCGGTCGCGGATAGCGCGATCACACAGTGCAAGATTCTCAAAGGGACCAAGCACGACCTTGCCGCCGTCGTCGACGGCGTACCAGCCGGTCAGGGTGAGGCTGTAGTCACCCAGATCCTCGGTCGGAACGTGGACAGACATCAGGTCCTTGGGCTCAAGCATCCAAGGCACGTAGTGACCCATTGCGGCTTTTCAACCGCAGCGACCTTCAAGAAATATGCGCTCCCGCACCGGATGAGGGTGCCTTGGCCGTAAGCGCGACCCGGTCATGGATGGCCCGGTCGCATTCGCCCAGGCTCGCGAACGGGCCAAGAACCGCCTTGTCCTCGTCATCGACGGCGTACCAGCCGCTTTCCGTGACGCTGTAGAGGTCGACCTCGTCTTCGGGGACGCGAACGGCGGTCAGATCAGTGATGTTGTCCATTGTTCGCCTCCTTCCTTCTTGGCGTTCATAGAGAGAACGCCCGCACCTCCGGAAGGTTTCAGGCTGCCGGTCGATTAGAGGCCCAGTTGATTAGAGGCGACGCGTCCAGCGATCGAGATTGGCAGCGCCCGGCGGAATCTCGCCTTTCACCAGCGCCTCGACCTGGCGGACAGTGTCCATCGCCTGGCTTTCGCTGGCCGGCGGTGTCAGGCCGCCGACATGCGGCGTGGCGATGACGTTGGGCAGGCGCGCCAGCTCCGGCGACGGCATCTGATCGGGCGCGCGGCCGACATCCATGGCGGCACCAGCGATGCGGCCTTCCGTCAGCACCTTGGCCAACGCCGCTTCATCGACAAGGTTGCCGCGCGACATGTTGATGAAAAAGGCGTCCGGTTTCATGCGGGCGAAGGCCGCCGCATCGAGCAGGCTCTCGGTCTCCTCGTTGGCGATGGCGAGGCAGATCACATAGTCGGATTTGGCCAGCAGATCGTCCATCGGCAGCTTGATGAAGCGTTGGTCGTCGACCTGGGCATAGGGGTCCGACACCAGCACCGTCATGCCCATGGCGGCGAGCAGCGGCGCGAGATCGCGTGAAATGCGGCCGTAGCCGATGATGCCGGCCGTGCTGCCGGACAGCTGCCGGCCGACGCGGATCTCGGGCTTGCTCCCCGCTCGATAGTCGGCCGCGGCGCGCGAGATGCCGCGCGACAGATCGACGAGGAAACCCAGGGTCAGCTCGACGACGGACTTCACGAAGCCGGGTTCGGCGTGGGTCACCAGGACGCCGGCTGCCGAGGCCGCCGCCACGTCGATATTGCGGATGTCGACGGCGCTTCGCATCACGACTTTCAGGCCGGGCAAGGCGGCGAAGACCTGGCCCGGCACCGGCGTGGATCGGTCGGCGATGATCAGATCCACCTCGCGCGCCGCCGCGATCACGCCTGCGGGATCGAGCGGAGCGTCGCCCTCGTGCAGCGTCACCTCGACCAGCTCCTGCAGCCGCGCAAGCGCTCGCGCGCCGTAGTAGTTCTTACGCGACAGCGGCACGTGAGTGAGCAGAAGCTTCTTCAAGTCTTTTCCGGGGAATTAGTGTGGAAGTGCAATCTGGAACGGCGACAATGAAACGTCTTTGTCGCCAAGAGGTTGGTGGAGAAAATAGCTGCCGTCATCCTTCTTCTTGATCTTGATATGCCAATAGTCCTTGCCGCCTTCCAATTTGGTGACGTTCATATTCGACAATAGAGGTGCCAATTTGGCTCTCGGCATCACGAAGGCAATGTCGAGATCCAAACACGACCATGCAACGAGGCCGATTTTGCCGCCCGTAAGAAATTGATCCCACTTGGGGTGGTATGCGTACCAATAGCGATACTCGCCGTAGTCCGGATAAGCTTTTGAAACCGCACAAACGGCCCGGATATCGTGACTCGGATCCCAGTAAGTCGCTCTGGTATTCTTGATCAGGGACACGCCCACCTTTTCAGATAGCGCCTTCAATAGCTGCGATCGCTTCCTCGCGATCGCTTCCGGATCTGCTACGACGCTACGTTCATTCTCAGCGGCACTCGTTGCTACTTCTTCAACGGGGTTGCTCTCAACGGCACCAGCAGCATCACTTGTGGTCGCGAACATGATGTCGACGATCCCGTCGAGGCGCGTGTTATCAAAGGGAATTAGCACCGAACGAATCTGATTGGTCGTCTCCGGAGCGTCCACCTCTTCCTTCACTTTGGCGAGCTTAAGCAGGGCGGAGACACTGATAAGTCTGATGTCCCATGAATATCTTGATCCCCGTGTACTGCACCCGGATATCTGGACACAAGGTAGGGGTTAAGCGGCCTGCCTGAACGCGCCCTGATCCCAAGCGGTCCTGGCGTCGTTTGGACTTCGGTAGTCGTTCTTTGCGATCAGCCACTGGGCATTGTAGCGGTCGACGAAGAC